>CAYWEP010000115.1:0-2527 GCA_964457405.1 uncultured Gammaproteobacteria bacterium | reverse complement strand
TCTCGCGCGGCGCGCATTTGATGCGCTTGCAATGGCAGATTATGCAAAATTTGATGTGCGGGTAGATAAACGCGGTCAATACTTTTTCATCGACGCCAACTGCAATCCGGCCTTTGGGCCAGTCGAGCTTGAATGTGCAATTGCTGATATCCTTGCCATGTACGGCATTTCATTTGCAGAGATCCTCCGGCGGTTATTCCTTAATACGATGAAAACCGCACGTCAATGAATAGTACACCATCCCGTTCAAAGCTCATGACAGCTTCGGCTTCTTGACAAATAAATCACTTTATGGCATGATGTCCCTGCCCTGGAAAACGGATAGGACTTTTTGAAAGATTTTTCTTAACAAGTTCATTTCCATAAGGGTATATCTACCAGACTGGTGGATAAATGGGACAAAATGCTTCCGCCAGTGGCGGGATGAGTCCCCCCGTTACACCCTTGAGGAAGTCTTCAAAACAGAACCGTCTTTCGGGGCTTTTTAATGTGGTAAAATAGGATGCTAGAAACGGGCTCGTGGCGCAACTGGCTAGCGCGCCTCCATGGCATGGAGGAGGTTAGGGGTTCGACTCCCCTCGAGTCCACTTTTTGCCAACTTAGTATTGACAGCCGTTAAGTTTACAAGTATAAAAAGAATATGGATAATAAACCTGATACTGTTGAACCGACACCTCAAGAAGTTAGTTTGACAACTACTCAAGGAAGAGAAACTAGACGAACAGAATCAACAGCAGAAAGAGGCACTCTCGGATTTTGGCAGGAAAAAATTACAGCTGATTATTCCCGGATAGAAAAAGAATGGCAAGAAGCTGTGAAAAGTAATAATTCTAGAGGTGTCCAAAGATTGGAAAGAATGTTGGAGAAACTGGGTTTTCAACAGAGACAATTGTGGCGTATTGAATATGAACA
Source organism: uncultured Gammaproteobacteria bacterium (assembly GCA_964457405.1). Taxonomy (GTDB): domain Bacteria; phylum Patescibacteriota; class Microgenomatia; order Levybacterales; family UBA12049; genus CAYWEP01. The sequence goes on along the minus strand of CAYWEP010000115.1, from coordinate 1,615 downwards.
GGACAATGCTTATTCAGAACGACACTTTCCACATTTGGGACCCGACGATATGCTAACTGAGGAGCAAGCCGCTGAAAGAAATAGATCTGTGCTGAGTACTTCTTCTAGTGATGTAATGAAGAGATTAGATGAAATGGTAGATTTTGGAGAGAAGGTCTATAAAGAAGATTTTGGAGGAATAGATATACGTGGGTTACCAGAAGCTAAAAGACTTGAAGCTGAAGACTTATCAAAAAGCATCGATTGGACAGCAGATTTATCCAATAGAATATTGACTCAAAGTTGATTTCCTAAATTCAACTCATCTCTTACCTCAACAAAAACAAAGATAAAAACACCAGAGTCATGCCTGCCAGACGAGTACGAGTCAATCTCTCTTTTATTATGATAAATGAAAGGAACTGGCTCAAGAAGACAGAAGCGCGAACAAAAACCAGAGTTGCATGAAGTTAGTATATTACAACTCCGTCAGTTTTACCTGTTTTACTCCTTTAACTGAAAGTAATCCTTTATCAAAACTAAATAGTTCATTCTTAAATGAAGTTGTTGCAATAATACAATCGGCTATATCGAGTTTCGTTTTCTTATAGACTTCCACTGCGCTCATAACATCTTTCGAAACCACTATGTTCTTCCTTGTTATCAAATAACGAAATGCCTTATAGATATTTTCCCGTGAAGCGTTATATGTGTTGCCCAGCAGTACATATTCCAGTTCTGGAAAGACAACATCGGGAATTGTAAGCTTCTGATTGCTTTCAATAAGATTTTTAACAAGCAGTGCTTTTGAAGAAATGTCGTTTGTGAAGAATCGAATGAGCGCGCTCGTATCAAGGACGATCATGCTTGCCGAAATTTTTTCTCGATATATTTTTTGTAGGTGTCTTTTATTTCTTTTTTGGAAATTGGTTTTTTAGCCGCAAACATACCGAACACTTCATCCGTAGAGGTAACCGGTCTTGCAACAACAGCATTATTCTCCAGTGTAATGTTCAGCCTGTCTGAAGAATGCAATTGCAACCGATCACGTATAGCTTTTGGCACGACAATTTGCCCCTTTTGAGATATGGTAGTAGTGTATTGCATGGTAAAACCAAGTATATAAAGTAAAATAGTAATTGTCAAGTTTTACCGTAGGATTACAACTCCGTCAGTTTCGCCCCTTTTTTGGGCTTTTCCTGGACGAGGTTTAAATAGCGCTCGGTGGTTGAGATGCGTTTGTGACCGACGAGTTTTGAAATATATTCAAGGGGCGCTCCCGCTGCCAACTGATGGGCGATAAATGTCACCCGTAAGTCATTTACCTTTGCATTTTCAATGCCGGCAGTTTTGAGCGCCCGGTCAATAACGGTGCGGATATTACGAACGAGGAGGGGATTGCCGGTCTTGGTAATAAACACGTGGGAATTGCTCCCTTTGTTAGGACGAATTGCAAGATATGCCTTGATCGCCTCCATTGCAGATTGATTGAGTGGAATTCTCCGTGATCCGATCTCCAGACAATCATCTTTCACCTGTTCCAATCGCAAATCAGCAACCTCGCTTATGCGAAGTCCAGTTTGTAAAAACAACTCAATGATTGCGTAAATCCGGGTATCACTTCGACACACATCGC
>CAYWEP010000114.1:1670-2542 GCA_964457405.1 uncultured Gammaproteobacteria bacterium | reverse complement strand
TTTCCTGGAAGTTATCCAGTATATTTTTGAATTCCTGCAGATTGCTTGCTTTTGCTCTGTGCCATGAGTTCAACGTATTGTCGCCTAATTCAAAAGTCCCCCTGTATCCGAGACGTTCAAGTCTTTCCGTCGCCTGTCGGAAGGGATCAATACAACCCTGAACTTCATCGAGAGTTTTCCCCTGGATTTCCTTTCTGAGATAAAAGTCCAGCTCAGCCTGCGCCCCCCACACCAGTGAAGGTACCACCTCCAACAAGACCGAAGTACCCGTTTTCCCGTTGACGTATTCTGCTCCGAAGGCGGGGCCTTTTTCCCATGCTTTTACAAAACCTCTCTCCAGTGATTCTACTTTAAGTTGGCCCACAAGTGTTGCTAAATTTTTGTCCATCTTCATTCTCCGCCCGTTTTAAGCCCAGGCTCGGCTTTTTATAATTACTTACTAGTTACTACATCAACACCTAAATAAACATTTATTCTCCTTTTAAGGAGAAAGTTTTAAATATCCAAACAAAATAAGCAGGAATATGGGCATTGACACTTCAGTCTTGGAAGATATCGGCTTAACAAACGCCCAAATCCAGATCTATATTGCTCTCCTTGAACTGGGAGAAACAAGCACTGGACCTTTGTTAAAGAAATCAAAGCTCCACAACTCCGTCGCATACCACGCGCTCGACCAGCTTATTGAAAAAGGACTTGTTGCCTTCGTCCTCAAAGGCAAAAGAAAGTACTTTTCTGCCGAACATCCGAAATCGCTGCTAAAATTCATCGACGACAAGAAAGAAAAGATATCCCAGCTTATCACGCAGTTAACAATAAAGCCAACAAAGCAAGAGGCAAAAGTGTTCGTTGGCTGGAAGGGCGTTTATGCA
>CAYWEP010000114.1:0-1660 GCA_964457405.1 uncultured Gammaproteobacteria bacterium | reverse complement strand
TAGACACCCTGCCCAAAGGCGCAGAGTACATTGGATTTGCAGCAGGATTTGAGCAACAATACACTGAAGAAAGTAACCAATTTTTCCGTGAATTTCAAAAGAAACGCGCATTAATGAAATACCAGATTAAGCTCATTGCTAATGAATCTTCCAGAGAACAGGTTAAGAAGTACGAATACTACCCAGGATTCGGAAAGCCCGAATACAGGTTTGTCCCAGGCTATGCACCCGTTGGAGTCATCATATTCGGCGACAGCATTCTTAACGTCGCATTTGAAGACACGCCGATCGCCGTGATCACCACATCAAAGCAGATTGCCGAATCGTACAGGAAGTTTTTCTATGCAATGTGGGAACACGCACAGCCGTAAAACTGAGCGCAAAATATTTATAGTAAAACGACCCTTTAAATTAAAATGGAAACAATTACAATACAAAGAGAGGAATTCAAGCGGCTGGAGCACGAAAATGAAAAATTAAGAAGCGAGGTAGAAGTGCTCCGGAATACGAAGCTCCATAAGCGCCTTCTTGAGTGTTTGGAAAATTTGAGAAAAAGAGAGTATACGCGAAAAGATTTAGGAATCTAGATATCTTGTGGATTGAAAAGATTCTATTTCTGATGCTTCTGCGACAAATAGAAAGTGGCTAACGTATCCAGAGCAATAGTATCAGTTGGAATTTCAGGACCACGCTCTTTTGTTTTTGTTATTTTTACTCCTGCACTTTGAAGCCTCTTTTGTAACCACATCGGAATTTCACCTACTACATTAATCAGGGTAAATTCATTGCCTGGTTCCAAACATCCATGACCGGACGCATGAAACCCCAATGCACTCCAGGCTATTATCTCCTCAGTGTCATCACACAACACAGGATAAGAAAGCGCATACATCGGACCGGTGTACATAACTGTTCCCAACTCATTTTCACAAAGTCACTGGGCTGAAAAAGAACAATATCTCTTGACATAACTTACAAAGAATGCCACTCATTTAAATATATTTTCAAAAATAAGCTCAACATTTAAAGGCAAAATTTTATATTCCACCATCTCTTTCCACTCCCATATGAAACTCTTATTCATCTGCAATCAAAACGAGAACCGGAGTAAGACTGCGGAAGAGCTGTTTAAAGATAAGTTTAGCACAAAATCAGCTGGCTTGTATAATGAGAAACCAGTAACCGAAAAACAAATCGCATGGGCGGACACCATCATTGTCATGGAAGATGCACAACGCAGTGAAATAGCACAACGCTTTCCAAAGCTTTACGCGCAAAAACGTATCCTCTCCTTGAATATTCAAGACATTTATTCGTATAACCAACCAAAACTCAGAGAAATCTTAAAACTAAGGATGGAACAGCTATTTGAGCCACTCATTGAATAGTTTCTTTGCTTCTTCTTTACTAGTAAAGACTCGTGTTTCAGCTACAGACATTTCAGGCAGCCTTCTCGTCACTTTGTATTTTGTTCCATCTTCATCTTGAAACTCTGCGATGCTTACTTCCCACTTCTTTATTGGATGTTTCTTAGTTTCCATAAATAATACATCCACACCCCACTAAACACCGCAAAGATCACCAGCACAACCCAGGTAAATGCAGGCGCACCAGAATAAATTGTCAGCAAAATCCCAACAATCGCGCTCACAGACCAAAT
>CAYWEP010000113.1:0-2577 GCA_964457405.1 uncultured Gammaproteobacteria bacterium | reverse complement strand
GAGAGCTAAAAGCAATTGTCTCAAACCTTCCGGAACTGGCAGAGATAGAAACTCCACTAGTTAGCGCCGGCGATGAAAATGATCAGACCATCATTTAAAGAGGAAAGAAAACTTTGGAAAGAAGGAACTCAATACGTAATCGGCATTGATGAGGTGGGACGCGGCGCTTTTGCCGGACCGATTGTTGCAGCAGGAGTTATTTTTAAGCCAAACTTCAAACATGCGTTTCTTGAAAATATTAATGATTCAAAACTTCTTAAACCTAAACTTCGTGAAGAACTCTCAGGATTTATAAAATCAAACTCCATCTGGGCTATTGAATCGGTAGAAATAGGTTATATAAATCAACATGGAATCGGCAAAGCAAATATTGCTGTTTTTAGAAAAGTATTAAAAACTATGCTCAAAAACTTTAATGATTTAAATCATTTTATATTGATTGATGGCTTTCACTGTAAATATTTACCGGGAGGAGCAAAAAAACAAAAGGCGATAATAAAAGGGGATAGGAAAAGTCTTTCGATTGCATCTGCCTCGATAATTGCAAAAGTTTACCGAGATAATCTTATGAAAGAAGCAGCAAACGTTTTTCCGCAGTTTAAATTCGAACAGAACAAAGGCTATGGAACTAAATTTCACCGAGAAGCTCTTAAAACTTTTGGGATCAGTGAATTCCACAGGAAGTCATTTAATCTCTCCTTGACATAAGTTCCCGTCCTCTGCTAGTATTTCGAGATTGTTATGGCAATTGAAACAAAAGACCTCCCTTCTACAATCAGGAAACCCGATGCTCTACGTAGCATTGACCTTGAAGACAGACCAACTAAACGAGTTGTTATTACTGGGATTGCTATGAGAACCCCCTTGGGCAATCTCCAAGAAACAATGGAAGCGAGATTTAGAGGTGACTCGGCTGTTCAGGTATTTCCAGATACAGGAGTAGACGATATTCACGTAGCAGCTCCTTTGGATTATAATCCCATGAATCATTTGGACCTTGGAAAACAAGCAAAGTGGTACTCTCCATTTGCAGCACTAGAATTAGATGTTCTCATTGATTCTTTTGGTAACGCTGGAATGCTGGGATCAAATGGAAGGATCGACGCAAGATTTAACTCATATAAGGGTGGCCTTTATGGGTACTCAGGAATAGGACAAGCACTAGGATTAGTAGAGATGAACGAGATTATCTCAAGAAATAGGGAATTAAAAAGACTGCTCGCGCTTGGAATGATCAATCCTAAAGAAGCTCAGTTGGAGGTTATTAAAATCTCTCATTCTTTTAAGGCTTTCCCTGATCAGGGAAATTCAAGAGCATCGGAATATCTTGGCCTTAAAGGAAGAGGTAACTACGGTTCACAAGCTTGCGCATCCGGGCTCGCTGCAATATCGGACGCATACGAAAGCATTAAAAGCGGTAAAAATCGCTGGGCAGCCGCCGGAGGAGTCGAAAAACCTTTCACTCAGCCCGAACTTGCTTTTACTACGTTTGATGTTATACACGCGCTGTCAAATAATTCCGATCCAGATACAGCAAGTAGGCCACTTGATAGGGACAGAGACGGATTCGTCCTTGGGGAAGGTGCTGCTTACTTAATATTGGAAAGCGAAGAACACGCTATTGCAAGGGGAGCACGCATACTTGCTGAAATTGCCGGAGCAGAGAATGCAATGGACGGCTATAGGGAAACCGTCTCGGATCCATTTAGAGTTGCACTTAATATTGGTAAAGCCGTCGAAACCGATGATGGTGATTTAATTCGACCTAAGGTTATATACCTACATGCAACCTCTACGGTCCCCGGCGATATACAGGAAATAGAGTCGCTAAGAATTGTATTCGAAGAACACGCTAGTAGGATAGCGCTTGTTGCTAATAAATCTGCCTTTGGTCATACATTGGGAGCAGCCGGAGCAATAAGCGCAGTTGAAGCCGTATACGCTATATCTACGGGAAGAGTTGCTCCGACGATTCACATTGAAAACACAGATCCCGTTCTAGGCGAGTTAAATGTTGTTACAACAGAGGAACAGTCCAATCCTGATACCGCCGTAGTTCTAGCAAACGGATTCGGAGGTTGGGATTCCGCACTGACTCTTAGAAAACCAAACCGAGAATAATTTTTGTGAGCCAAATGTTTCAGTTTACACTGAGCAATGCGAAGTGAATCGGCTTACTAGCAGGGAATATTAGAATCAGTGATATAATTGCTCATTAATGAAAGATGTATTTGATCCTAGAAGAGCAGCAGTTGAGCAGCAGGAATCATTAACTGAATTAAAGAGAAGGCTGGTAGACCATGTTGCTATGCTTGCTCGCAATATTGGGCCTAGGTCTTTTGAGGAGCACCCCGAATCTTTAGAAAGAGCTGCATCTTTCTTAGAAGAGACTTGGCAAAATCAGGGGTATGGCGTGAGAAGACAAACATATTCTTACCAGCCTAATGGTTGGATGCGTCTTATGGGAATACACAAGAATGGGATGGGCGTGAATTTAGAAGCCACTATACGAGGAAGAGAACAACCTGATGAAATCGTTACAGTCGGCGCACATTACGATACCGCAGGAAATGCTCC
>CAYWEP010000112.1:0-2643 GCA_964457405.1 uncultured Gammaproteobacteria bacterium | reverse complement strand
ATCCTAATATCAAAGATTATTATCTAGCTGGTGGTCGCCTCGCGAGGCCGAAGCACGTAGACCTTATAATTCGAGCTTGTCGAGAATTAAAGGTACCCTTAAAAGTTTTCGGCAAGGGGTTCGCTGGGTACGGCGACGAGCTCGTTGAGCTCGCAAATGATCGTCATTCTGGGGAGCCCTTCAATAGAATTCAGGGTAAACTCCGCGAATCCAGAATCTCTCAGAACGAAAGAGATCCTGGACACCCTTCGACTTCGCCCTGCACCAGAGGGTGCGGGGCTTCGCTCAGGGTAAAAGCCAGAATGACAAGTCCGAATATTGAATTCCTCGGTGAAGTTTCTGATGAAGAGAAAGCAGAACTGATGGCAGGCGCAAAAGCCTTTATTTTCGCCTCAGAGGATGAGGATTTCGGCATCATACCTGTTGAGGCAATGGCGCAAGGGACGCCAGTTATTGCGTATCGATCAGGCGGGGTAAAGGAGACAGTGGTAGATGGTAAAACAGGTATATTTTTTGATGAATTATCAGTTGAAAGCTTAAAAAAAGCAATTAAGCAATTTAACAATGTAACAATTAGCTCAAAAGAGTGTCAAAAACAAGCTCGGAAATTCAGTAAAGAACGGTTTCAGAGAGAGATAAAACAGTTTATAGAAAATTCACCTCAAGAAAGGCAGCCCTTGTAAAAAGCGAGCAATCGCCTTTTTGAGCGTTTCCCACGGAGAGAAAGCAATCGTTACTTCAGTTTCTGCTGAGGTAATAGGTGGCGTGCCTGTTGGTGTCTCGGTCGGACTCGCAGATGGCACTGCGGTTGGTTCATTTTTCTTACCGACAGCAGATCGTGCAGCCTCAGAAACCACATTTCCTCCAGGGTGTGTTTTTGCGACGCATGAGACATATTGTCCGTGATTTTTCCATTCTGCATTCGGATCACATGCAGTTTCTAGTGCGGAAACACCTTCATCATTTTTTGACTCTCCCATTTCTTCTTCAGAATCAGTTACATGCGTAGTCTGAGTCGATGATTCTGTCAGCTGTGGCGGTTCGCTCACTGCTTCAGAGGCAGTGGGAGGTATGGAAGTTTCAGTTGTGGTTATCTCTCATTCTATCTTATTTTGTTTCTATTTATCTTCTTGTGAGAGAACAGAGCCGTGATTTTCTTTTGCTTTTTCTCGATTACCAGGATTTTGAGATGCAAATGCAGAAGTAGTAAGAAGAAGCAGTAAGGTGAATCCTAGGACAAATTCTTTTTGCATACTCTACAGTGTATAACGCAAAGGTTACAAAAAATGTTACACTTTTCTCTCTTTTGCGTTCTATTATGTAGAGATTTGCTACAATATGCCTTCATGGACGATGAAGTAAGTATTATTCAGAAGGCAAAAAATGGCGATAAGCAAGCATTTGAACTATTGTATAAACATTATTTCCCACGCATTTATCGCTATTGCCAAGCAAGCATCTATCGAGACGATTTAGCAGCAGATATCAGTCAAGAAACGTTTTTAAAAGCCTGGAAAGCCTTGCCCACTTTCCGCTTAAGAGACGGCGGTACATTTCAAGCCTATATTTATAGGATCGCCCGCAATATCATTATCGATCTTTCCCGAAAGAAGAAAGAGTTTTCACTGACGTTTTATGAAGATATCGAGACCGATGATGACTTGGTCGAAAAAATGGCTCGGTCGGAGAACATTGATAAAGTAAAACGCGCACTTTCTAAGCTTTCTGAGAAAGATCGACAGATTTTAATTCTTCGCTATTTTGAGGAGATGAGTCACAAAGAGACGGCAAAAATTATAGGCATTCGTGAAGGAGCGCTCAGAGTCAAAACAACGCGCTTACTCAAAAAAATAAAGGAGATGCTAAGGTATGACACCTGAAGAACTCACGCAATTAAAACAGTATTATAAAGAAAAACCCTTAAATGACGCTGAAGTCGACCTCTTTTGGCAGGAGTTGTCAGGGAAATTACCGCAAAAACAGTATCATCCGTATCATTTTGTCGCTCGCTTTGCAATCATCTATTTTGTTATAAGTCTTTTTATTGGGAGCGCCGTCTATACAGTATATACCGCAAAATCTGAATCTTCTTTCTACCCCGTCCGTGTGCTAGCAGAAAGAATCATTGCACAACTAACAACTCAATATGATAAACTCATCGAAAAACGAGCGGATGATACCGTTAATTCCTCCCAAAAATATTTAGAGAAAACGGTAGAAGATGCAACAAAGGACTACCAGACAACACGTGATGAAACAGCATCAGACAAACAGGAAGCCAAAGAAACGAGCAAGGAAAGCGCTGAAAGGACAGAGCAGAAATTAAAAAAAATCATCCCTACTGATTCAAAGGCACAAAATCTGATTCATCAGTCTATAAAAGCAGTAGAACAATTACAAAAAGAAGTCAAAGGGGCACAAGCTGAAGAAAAAAAACCTGATCATGCAGAAAACGACAATAAGCCGAATACTCCCACAAAGCCTGAAACTCCATCACAGGAGAATAACAGAAATGGGGAGAGCAAAAGGAGGTAACTACTCACAGTCCTAACTTTCCTTGCTTATAACCCAACTTTGTAGTAAAATAGATTTTTAGCACTCAGCCGATTTTTTGAGGCAAAGGTGCTAAATTTGTATGGGGAG
>CAYWEP010000111.1:0-2743 GCA_964457405.1 uncultured Gammaproteobacteria bacterium | reverse complement strand
GGAATAATAATATAACCCAATTGCTTCAATTTGCTCATATTCTCCTGCGTTACTGCGTTGTTCCACATATGCACATTCATGGATGGACATAACACAATAGGGGAATTGCTCGCAAGTAGGGAAGTGGTGAGAAAATCATCAGCCAACCCATGAGCCAATTTGGCAATAACATTTGCTGTCGCAGGCGCGACAACAAAGACATCTGCTCTGTCTGCCAGATCTATATGGTCTACTTTTCGAGCTTTCAGAATATCTTTGTAATCAAAATCCTTTTCAAATAGTTCTGTGTACACTTTATTCCCCGAGGCTTTTTCAAATTCTTTGGGGTCAACTATCTTCGCAGCAGCGCTCGTCATGATCACAAAAACATCTATTCCCTCTTTTTTTAGCATTTCTACAAGCTCAACGCTTTTATATGCGGCAATTCCACTCGTAACGCCCAAAACAACTGTCTTTTTCATAGGTATTGTTAAGTCGAGAGATTATAGCAGAACCATTCTGATTATATGGATACTAGCGGGGGCTAGATGGAGCATTTCCTGCTTGAAAGACTGTTGTGGATCTTATGTTTTGCCACCAATCTCTAAAATCAAATCTGTATTCAGGGGCTTTATCAATAACGCTCCAGCTGAAAGAATGCGTTTTACCTGTTTCACCCTGAAACTCTCGGCTTCGTTCAAATACTAACCCGGGAGTATTTGTAGGATAATAAAGCATCTCATTTGCTGTTCCGTCTGGACGATATACGATCCCGTTTGGCGATCTTTCATATCTAGTCACTGGCTCAAAAATATCAGGATCACAACCTGATTGTATTACCACAACAAAGAAAATTCAATAGGTAATTTTGAGTTTTTAACTGCATTCATTCCCATTCCATTGTCGCAGGAGGCTTGGTGGAGATATCGTAGACCACGCGGGAGATGCCTGGCACTTCATTCACAATCCGAGAAGAAATGCGCTGCAACACGTCGTAGGGAAGTTGTGCCCAGGTCGAAGTCATCTCATCTGAAGAAACTGTGACCCTAAGCGCAACAACTTCTCCAAAAAAACGCCCATCTCCTTTTACAGCAACGGAATCTGCTCCCGTCATCACAGGAAATGAGTGAAATACTTTTGGCAGCCATCCAGCTTTTTTAATTTCTTCCAAAACAATTGTATCTGCTTGTCGCTCATGTGCAAGCCTTTTTGCCGTCACCTCTCCACGAATCCGAATAGCAAAACCTGGACCGGGAAATTTTTGTTTCCAGATAAATTCATCAGGAAGCCCAAGCAGTTTCCCTATCTGTCTTACTTCGTCTTTATAAAACTCCCTTACTGGCTCCAAAAGCTTCAACATCATTTTTTCAGGAAGGCCACCCACATTGTGATGCGACTTGATTTTGTCTGAATGTTTTGTGCCTTTACTCTCAATAACATCTGAGTAAATCGTGCCTTGCATCAGAAATTTTACCGGCTTTCCAGATGCTACCAATTTCTCCATTTCTCGCTCAAATACTTCTATGTAAAATTTTCCTATGATTTTACGTTTTTCCTCAGGATCAGAAATACCCGATAGTTTTTGTAACATTTCCTTCTCCACCCTGACAACTATAGGCTTTAGATGACCATATTTCGTGAAAATTCTTTTCACATGCTCCCATGAATCCTCTCGCATCAGCCCGTTATCCACAAAAATTGGCACAAACCGCTCCCCTATTACTTGCGCTGTTAAAATACCGGCGACAGTTGAATCAACACCACCTGATATAGCACCAATCACATAACTTTCCTCCCCTACCCTCTTTTTTATCCCTTCTTCTATTGCTTTAACGTCAATTTCCTTTTTCTCTGTTTTTACTCCACACATTGCAATGAAATTTTGTAAATACTGATCTCCGTTCTCTGTGTGCTCTACTTCAGGGTGAAAAAGCATGCCGATGATTTTTCGCTTTGCATCCTCAGCCAGCGCAAAGGGGACGTGCTCAGTCTTTCCAATAACGACAAATCCCTGCGGTACCGCTTCAATCACATCCCCATGACTCATCCACACCGTTGAACGCTCGGGCAAACCCTTCACAATGTCAAATTTCCCCTCGGCCTGAGCTCGGGGCGAAGGCAAATTTCCAATATCCAATGTCAAATCTGCAGGGCCGTATTCACGCTTGCCACCGACGACTTTCCCGCCGAGAAGATAGGCTGCGAGCTGAAAACCATAGCAGATAGCAAGAATGGGGATACCAAGTTCAAATATTTTGGGATCTATCTGAGGCGAGCCCTTTTCATAGACCGAGGCTGGACCACCTGAGAGGATAATACCTTTGGGCTTGTGCTCCTCAATAGCGGCGAGTGCTTCTTCCGGCTCTATGATTTCTATTTTTGCGCCGAGGTGTCGTATGCGCCGCGCGATAAGGTGGGCGGTCTGAGAACCAAAATCCACCAGGAGAATCATAAGCGTATTATAGCGAAAATCTCTTCCTGTGTCATGCTGAACTTGATTCAGCATCTATACAAAAGATCCTGAAATAAATTCAGGATGACACTTCGTGTCACTTTTGATCTTTGATTTTTGATTTCTTTTACCGTATACTCTCTTTTGGCTTATTTTCAAGCTATGCCAAGAAGAACAAAGACATATGTGGAAAACCTTACTGCTTTACAGGAAGAGCGATTCCTCCATCCAACAACCGATTTAGAAACGACTATTAATACAATCTATAAACAAGGCAACTTTTCTGTAGGTTGGCCAGATGGCCAAAAACGA
>CAYWEP010000110.1:0-2793 GCA_964457405.1 uncultured Gammaproteobacteria bacterium | reverse complement strand
AGAGCACTCGCATGGGGTGCGAGAGGTCGCTGGGGCGGAACCAGTTCCCCCGACACATTATCGTGTTAAGGTTACACCTTGAATAAGGTGTAACCTTCAAGACTCATCCTCAATCACTAAATCTCTGAGAATCTCTTGAGAATCTAACTCGTAATCTTCAATAAAACTTTGATATGAAGGCACATCTTTGTAATCATGTTTCTGTGTTGTTTTAAAATAACTAAGTATTTCTTGTGGCTTAACCCAACTCGCACGCCTCTCTCCTAAATAATAGGGATAGGTTGAGAAATCAATAAAGTTAATGTCAGAAGTCTTAAGATTTATTGGATTTAAGTGAATGTATCGAGAGAGATGGAGAAGATATGCGTCTTGTTCTATGAAGACAGCTTTATATGTTCCCTGAAAAAGAGAGCCAACCCGATCATATCTTTTATTAAAGTACATGACATAACTTGTTAACAAACGCCGCATGAGCTTAATAATTCCATCTTTTGTATGTTGTTTTATCTGAAGATGAATATGGTTAGGCATTAAAGCAAAAGAAAGTAAGTCAATTTCTGCTGACAGATTCAGAGGAATAAACCTTTGTATTCGTAGGCCCGGCTGAATAAGGAGCATTAATTCTTCGACAGGGGAAAGATAAAGTTTTAGGTAGTGGAGAAATACAACACAGTCCTGTTCACTTAAAAATATTTCTCTTTTTTCCACTCCACGAGAGTAGATATGGTAATACCCATTCTCAACATAGGTTTTAACGACGTTTCTTGCTGGCACTCCCTACATTATTTGTTAAGGTTCCACCTTGTGTCAAGGTGGAACCTTAGTTGACTATTCCTCTGTTGACATTGTATTCTCAGTGATGGAATACTGAAATTGTGAGCAATCTTGATATAGCAGGACTTGTAGAGACCCCTTCACAAGACGCACCGCAAAATACGAACCAGCAATACTTCAAGTTTGCAGGATTCCTCCATCGGTTTATTGCCGCTCTTGTTGACGGGGTAGTTGTATTACTCACTGCACTTATACTCACATTCGCAATACAAACACTCATTAAAGAACCTTTCAGCATTGAGAAAAACTCACCGTTTGAGTTATTAGCAGGACTGATGACTATTTTCTATAGCATTACGATGGTGTATGTCAAAGGGGCAACTATCGGAAAAAAACTTTTTCATATCCGCATTGTAAATAAAGACTATAATCGAGTAACACTATCACAGGCAATTATACGCGAAACAATCGGTAAAATCCTATCAGGACTAGTCTTTAATCTCGGATATTTCTGGGTGTTAATTGATGGCAAGAAACAGGGCTGGCACGATAAAATTGCAAAAACATACGCTATCTATGATCAGCCTATTACAAAAGACCGGTTTGAAGCACAGCAGAGAAAGAGCAATCTTCCTCTTGTGCTTATAGCGACAGGTATTATTGAGTCGATATTTCCACTAAGTATTGCGATATTCATTATTCCGCAGTTAATTAAGTTTTATGAGAGCCTCGATACAACAGGATTTAACCCTGCGGCAGGTTATGGTCTTGTCGGTTTGGTGATAGCACTCGCCCTGGTACAGATTAGCTTCGGAATTATATTTATGAAAGAACAAAAAAGAAATGGTTCTCTTGCCGAAAAGCACGAAGAGATTGCCAAAATTCTCGTTATAGCAAGCATTGTACTAACAGCAGTACTTATCCCAGCCATGATTATCTCCATTCTTGGCCCTTTATATTCCGCCTTACATTCTCTCCAGTAGTTATATTTCAAATTTCTCATATTTGTTCTATACTGATTCTCCGTCATGGGTTTTTTTTCATTTCTGTTTAAATTACTCTCGCTAATCATCGGCGCTGCTCTTTTACTAACGCTATCTTTTAACCTTATCAACACAAGAAGCACTCCAACTTCACCAGGCCTTATCTCCCCTCTTGCACAAACAGAGGTACAAGAGGTGCAGTCTGAAAATCTCGCAAATTACCTCAGTCCTGAGATGAACCTTGTCATTGACCAAGCGCTTGAAGGGACAACTGGCACCTATGCAATCTATTTCAAGAATCTAAAAACAGGCGAGGCGTACGCACAAAACGAAACGCTTCGTTTTGAATCAGCCTCTTTGTACAAACTCTGGACGATGGCTACGGCATTCCAGCTGATCCACGATAACAAGCTTGATGAGGATGATTTGCTTCGCAGAGACGTTACAGAGTTGAATAGGATTTTTGATATCGCGAGCGAATCAGCAGAATTAACAGAAGGGGAAGTCACTATGACAACAAAAGAGGCGATAGAAAAATCAATCACAATTTCCCATAACTATGCTGCACTTCTTTTAACAAATCGAATCAAGATAACAACTGTGCGTTCCTTTCTAAAGGATCAGGGATTTGTCAATTCAAATGTCGGCCAGCCACCGATGACAACTGCAGCTGATATAGCCTCATATTATGAGAAACTCTATAAAGGGCAAATAGTAAATAAAGATTACTCTGATCAGATGCTTGCAATACTCAAAAGACAAAAACTCAATGATAGAATCCCAAAATACTTACCAGAGGAAATAGCAATCGCCCACAAAACAGGAGAACTAGGAGGATTTAAGCATGATGCTGGCCTTGTCTTTGCGCCAGGTGCCGACTATATACTTGTTGTCCTTTCAAAAAGCAACAATCCCCAAGCAGCAGCTGAACGAATCGCGCAGGTTTCAAAAGCAGTCTACGCGACTCAGGAGAGGTAAATAAATATCCAAATACGAATGCAGAAGATGAGATACATCGGTAACACATTTGAACTAG
>CAYWEP010000109.1:0-2833 GCA_964457405.1 uncultured Gammaproteobacteria bacterium | reverse complement strand
GCTTTATGCTCCATGCAGCTCAGGGAGATTTTCCGCGAATCGTAGTTGCGCCCGGTGATCCGCTTGAGGCATTTACTCAGACCATGCATGCGTTGAATTTGGCCGAAAAATACCAATTACCAGTTATTGTTTTGGTTGATAAATACCTGATGGAAGGACACATGTCGGTTGATGTCAGTAAATTCAAAGAGGAAAGTGCAAAGTTCAAAGTTGAGAGAGGGAAAATATTGACGGATGCGCAGGCCGCGGCGCAAACGGATTACAAACGGTATTTATTTACAGAGGACGGTATCTCTCCCAGAAGTTTGCCCGGGCAGCAAGGTGGCATAGGTCTTTCAGGATCAGATGAGCATGATGAGTACGGTTTGTACAATGAAGAATCGGATATAAGAACGAAGATGATGGATAAACGGTTTAAAAAACTTGATACCGCGATTGCCGCAAATGAATTTCCACAGCCTGAGTTATATACTTCGACAGGGCTCAGTACAAGTGGAGAACAGACCGCTCCATTGACCATTGTTTCATGGGGGTCGACAAAAATGCCGATTCTTGAGGCAATGCGACAATTAAAAGATGCTGGAGTAGCAGTTAATTTTATAAAAGTCTCATATATCAGCCCTTTTCCCAGTGAATCATTTGCAGCGATGATTAAAAATACAAAAAAAACACTTGTCATAGAAAACAATAGGCAAGGGCAGTTTGAGGGAGTTGTTCGAGAATGCACGGGCATCACATTCTCAGATCATTTACGAAAATACGACGGAAGACCATTTTATCCTGAAGAGATAATTGCGAAGGTAAAAGCTCTAGTTTAAAAAAGTCATTCTGGGGACGAGCGAAGCGAGAACTCCAGAATCTCTAGCGAATTAAGAGATCCTGGACAAGCCAGGATGACGTGGAGATTGCCACGTCGCCCATACGGGCTCCTCGCAATGACAGAAAGGAACATATGGCAACAACAGTAAAAGATTTAGAAATAACGTACGATAAGCCAAATTGGTGCGCCGGCTGCGGCGATTTTGGTATTTGGGTCTCGCTCAAAAACGCGATTGTTCAATTGGGGCTCAATCCATGGGAAGTCGTGCTCGTCTCAGGTATTGGTTGCTCAGGTAAATTGCCTTACTGGGTAAAGACATACGGCTTTAATGGACTCCATGGTCGTCCTATGCCGCCAGCTGAGGCAATTCGGCTTGCTAATCACGGTTTGACTGTCATCGTTATTGGTGGAGACGGTGACCAATTCGGAGAAGGGGGCAACCACCTTATCCACGCAGCCAGACGAAATGTCAACCTGACCCTTTTGGTGCACAACAATCAGATTTATGGTTTAACAACAGGTCAATTCTCGCCAACGACTGAGATAGGCGAGAAGAACAAAGCATCACCCGTGCCAATTGTTGAGGCGCCGGTTAATCCCATCGCACTTGCTCTCGCAACTGGTGCAACATTTGTTGCTCGGGGGTTTGCAGGGGATACCAAACAAGAAACAGAGCTTCTCGTCGCCGCTGTGAAGCATAAAGGTTTCTCAATTGTTGATAGTATGCAGCCTTGCGTGACATTTAACCACCACAACACATTCTCGTGGTTTTACGAGCGTGTATATAAGCTTGAAACAGTTGGGCATGATCCAAAAAATAAAACACTCGCCTATGAGCGTGCGGAAGAATGGCCACTCAAACGTCCACTGATGGAAGGAGAAAAAGAAAAAGTCGCAACAGGAATTTTCTACGTTGAAGAGAGACCGACATGGGAAGATGGGCTCCCCCAAATCGCCCAGACGCCACTTGTCAAACAGCCAATAGACAATGTGGATATAAATCCCCTTCTTGATGAGCTTATGTAATGGGAGTGGTAATTGAGGTAGGGGTAGCGTTGTGGACAATATAGATTGGGGTTTCTGTTATTTTCTTCCTTGAAGAATCCTGTGCTTCAGCTTCTATTGTTTGGACAGTAGGAGATGGCCTAAAATTATCGTCGTTTCTACTCGCATTAATAGCTATCCCAATTATTATACCTGGTCCTCCAAGAAGAGATGCCACAGTGAGCAATAAGCATCCACTTCTAATTCGCTCAGCAAAATCGTCCGAACGTGGGTCTTGCGAATCATATTTTGATTGATTTTGTCTTTCAAACATTTTGGAATTGTAGCATACTAGTTATCTTAGTTTCAACTTTTTATATCTGGGCAGAGGTCGCCCAGCGGACAATTATCGCACTTGTGTGGGCGGCTGGGGCAGTATTCACGGCCGAAAAGGATGAGCATTGAGGCAAAATCAATCCATCTGTCTTTCGGAACAATCTTCATGAGATCCTGTTCTATCTTCACAGGATCCTTTTCTTTTGTAAGGCCCAACTTTGTTGATAAACGCATGACGTGCGTGTCAACGACAATGCCTTCGGCTTTATGAAAGGCATTACCGAGTACAACATTGGCAGTTTTTCTGGCGACTCCTGGAAGTGCGTCAAGATCTTCCATATTGTCTGGAACTTTACCATTATGCTTTTCGACGATAATTTGTGCAGCGGCTTTTATGGATTTTGCTTTGTTGTTATGGAAATTGACTTTTTTTATCATACCGTCAATTTCCTCAACTGATGCATCTGCGAAGGCTTTGGCAGTTTTGTATTTTTTAAATAGATCGTGAGTAATAGTATTTACTGATTTATCTGTAGCCTGTGCAGAGAGAATTGTGGCAACCAATAACTCAAGCGGAGTCTTGAAATTGAGTGCTGTTTTCGGGTGCGGATAGACTTTGGATAGTCTTTTTATAATTTGTTTGACTTTCTCTTCTTTAGTCATGGTTTGGTTGATTATAGCAGAAGAGACGAA
>CAYWEP010000108.1:0-2837 GCA_964457405.1 uncultured Gammaproteobacteria bacterium | reverse complement strand
ATCTTCCGAGTTTTACCGACAAGTATATACTTGAGGAAGTGATGCAAGATCACGTGCTCGCTGAGGCTGAATTGATCGGCCTATTCAGCAAGTAATTTATAATAGCTCGTCTTCGTGCTTCCGTATTTCTTAAGTAATCCTTTCCTTACCAACGATGCAAGAAGTGCATGTGCCTGCTGGCGGGTAACATCAAAGCTATCCTGTACATCACTCATCTTCACAGCTTTCGTATTAACAACCATCTGCAAAACTTCCTCTTCCCTTCTTGTTACCAGCACGCGTTTTTCTCCTGTTATCTCATCAAGATTCGTTTTCTTCAACTTTTGAATTCGAGCAAAAGCTGCCTGTAATGAGCTTGCAATACCCTCCAGAAAGTATTCAAGCCAGGTTGTCGCGTCCCCATCGTCTGCCGTATGGAGCATGTCCGAATATTGCTGCCTGTCGATATCATAGTAATCATCCAGAATAAAGTATTTTGTTACCTCATATCCCTGAAGCAGGAGATAATACGCGGTCAGGATTCTCGCCAGGCGGCCGTTGCCGTCAAAGAATGGATGAATGAAAGCTACCTGATGGTGAAGTACGCCTGATTTGAGAAGAGGCGGATAGCTATTCTCTGCTTTGATCCAGTCAAAGCGTTCGGAAAGCGCTTTTTCAATTTCTTTATAGGTATGAAACGGCGGGTTATGTTTAATCACAACTTCTTCTTTTGTCTTATGCCCGACAAACACCGGTCCGTCACGGAATTTTCCAAAATCTTTATGCTCAATTCCCTCCATGAGAAGCTTGTGTAGTTTCTCTGTCAGCTCAGTTGTGATCGGCTCTTTTTTTCGGATAAGCTCGGGAAGCGCATTGAGGACGGCAAAATAATTCTTTACCTCTTTCTCAGACTTTGTTGTCGGAATTTTATCATTGAGCACGACATTGGTCACGTCTTGTGGCGATAGCGGATTACCTTCTATACTCGTTGAGTGATAAGTTGCCAGGATCTGGTTTTCTTGTGAGAGCCGAAGCGCGAGAGACGGAATGAGTTTTTCGCCGAGAAGTTGTCCGTAGAGCCGTTCGATCGTTCCCAAAAGGCCAAGGATCTTGAGGTTGAGGGTAAATTTCGGCTTAAACATGGTTCGGCAAGCTCACCACAAGTACAGCGGAGAGCTATCGTTGGTAATTATACTATACCATAACCAAATTGTCAATATATTTGACAAGCTTTATGACAATAACAGATTACAACTGAGGCTAAATATACGTAAACCTATTTGTAAAGATATTCGTAAATAGGCTAAAAAAGACTTTCAAGAGCATTATTTAATGGCTTTTAGAGAAAACAACAAGGGTATTTGAATTTTTTTATTTTTTAGCACATATTGTCCTTTTTTGTTTTGTTCCATAAATCCCGGGAACTGATCGTACATGGTAAAAGGAAACTCATGGACAAATTCTATTTTTAATCCTTCTTGAATCAGTGTATTTATCACATCACTCATTGTGTAGCTCCACTGATATGTGATGCCTTTCAAATTCCCACCCCAATTTGTATATGTACCCAGTGAGTCATCCAAATACGGGCCTCTATCAAAGTATTTGTATTGTAGCTTAAAGTCATAGCTTAGGATATTAGTGAAGGGGTGGAGCTCAACGATATAAAACATTCCGCCTTTCTTTAAAAAATGACTAATTATCTTCGCCCACTTTTTAATATTTGGTAACCACAACAATACCCCATACGAGGTAAAAATAATATCGAATTTTTTATTAAGCATAGTGGGTAATTCGTATATATCAGCGCAAATAAACGTTGCGGGAACGGTGATTTCCTTACTTAATTTTTTCGCTAATACAATCGCGTCCTCCGAAAAATCAACTCCTGTAGTAATCGCTCCTTCCCGGACCCATGATAGCGAATCCATGCCAAAATGACACATAAGATGTAAGAGGGTTTTTCCTTTGACATTTCCGACTTCTTCTAATTCTATGGATTGTAAACTACTTTTCCCTTTTTTAAAGCGAGGAAGATCATACAGTTTGGAGGACGCATGAATCGAAATGACACTGTTCCACCATTTCTTATTTATGCTTGAGTAATCTTTCACTATAATAAAGTATCAGAAAGTTTTGATATAATTGTCAAATACTAAAAACTTCTGCGCCATTTAATGTAATACTCTTGCGATTTGGGCAATTGTGTGCAAATATCTTCTGTTTCCTATATCGTGTTCCGTATCTTTAATGGGAATTAAATATTTCTGTGTAACTGAAATTTGGCGGTAGGTTTCAGATACGCGCCTGATGACTGATCTTGCCTCATTTTTTCCATACAACAAATGAATTTGCTCAGCTTTTATTTGTTTTGCCAAGGTAGCACAACGCAACTGAGAAAATGACACATCTTCTTTAAAATAAGGAGATAACGAGCAGAGTATCACTCCCGACGCGCGAACTTTTGTTGCTGCGATAAACGCAATCATAGCACCAAACGAAAATCCGAGTATATACTTCTTCTTTGCCTTTATTTTCTTATATTCTTTCAAAAAATATGTAGCGTTTTCAGAAATAGTTGTACTCTCCCAGGGGATAGGAACAAGAATGGGTTGATATCCTTCATTTTCAAGTATTTTGGCGAGATGGGTGTATGCCTTATGCGAGGGCTTGTGTTTATATCCGGGAATTATGAAGACAATTTTTTGCTCGACCACCTGCGAATTGTAGCAAATCTAAGATTAAAAGTTCAAATCCGGTGTTCGCAACCTAGGTATTCAGGTTGCGAAGCTGTTTAACCTTCCAGGTCGCGCCCTCCCAATTCTGTTAAACCTAGTGAAGATTTATATTCACTCAGA
>CAYWEP010000107.1:0-2911 GCA_964457405.1 uncultured Gammaproteobacteria bacterium | reverse complement strand
AAGACTACTATGCCATGCCTGCACCAGAAGACCGCGAGAACTGCGAAGAGCATCCTTGGGATCAATCAGCAGCAGTGAATGAGGCAGATGTATCTGACAAGCCGCAGTTTATCAAAGATATCGGACCGCTCAATAGACAAGATATGGCAGATATTGAAAACTTTCGCGAGAGCCAGATTTGCGCCTTGCAGGGCGTTGATCGCGCAGTAGAAAGGATTATCACAGCGCTTGGCAACAAAAGAGACAATACAGCTATTATCTTTCTGGGAGACAACGGCTTCTCCTGGGGAGAGCACCGCTGGAGTAA
Organism: uncultured Gammaproteobacteria bacterium; assembly: GCA_964457405.1. GTDB lineage: Bacteria > Patescibacteriota > Microgenomatia > Levybacterales > UBA12049 > CAYWEP01. The sequence continues at coordinate 2,604 of CAYWEP010000107.1, read as the reverse complement.
GAAAAACTGTCTCTATGAAGAGTGCGCGAGAGTACCAATGATTATTAGCTATCCGAAATTGACAAAAGGCGCCTTGGAAAATACGAGTTTTGTCCTCAACATCGATATCGCGCCGACGATTGCAGGGTTAGCAGGAATCAGGATACCGGTCAGAGTCAATGGCAAAAGCTTAGTTCCGCTTTTGTCCGATCCTCAAGGATCGGTGAGGAGTGATTTCTTGCTTGAGGTATATAATAGTAAGAGAGGCTATAAAAACATTGATTATGCCATTCGGACTGCTGAGTATAAGTATGCAGAGCTCTCATCAGGCGAGAAAGAGCTCTATGATTTCACCACAGACCCATATGAGCTTGTTAATCAAATAAACAACCCAAGCTACACTCCTGTAGTGGAGGAGTTAGCAGGAAGGCTTGCGGAGTTGAAGAGCGAATAGAATTTCTAATTATTCTAATTCCTAATTGACCTAAACAAATTCCAATTACCTAATTTCTAAACATTTAGGCATTTTTTAGAGTACTTAGATCAATTAGGTTAATTAGTTCAATTCACCAAGTGTTTGCTTGACAACGCCCCAAGAAATCTCTTTACTAGAAATAGAGACATTATCTTCTTTCATGCATTTCATGCGAAAATACTTCAGCACATATTTTTCTTTTTTAGAAAAGCAAGATAAGCGGACTCGGGTACTTTTGCTTGTTGCAGTTTTTGGTATTCTCCTTTTTCTTGGTCTTGCCGTAACGCTTCCTTTTAAAGATTCCCTATTTCAAAGCCTTTTTCCCAAACCACCCTCTCAAGCACAGGAGACAAAAATATGTCAGGCTTCTGATGCAGTTTCTTGGAAAGACTGTGGAAACAAAATAAACAGCAACCTTGCCGATAATATTGAGATTACAACATTGATTACCTGTAGCGGGCCAAATGCCTGTCCGATACAGATCACCAACGTCAACCGACCGGTAAGAATTTACGGTACACCAAATTCAAGCGCAGGACTGAAGCGAATTGACAACTATACGTATCCGTTACTCTCCATCAGCGGTTCAAATGGTATACGGATAGAGAATCTGCATTTTGACGAAACGACAGCAAGCTGTAGTAGCAACTGCAGATCCACACTAGCAATCGCAAACTCACAAAACATTACATTTGACACAATAAACGTATTGTACCCAAAAGTCATGGGCCTTGAGATATCAAACGTTGATACTATTACCGTAACAAATTCCAAATTCATTAATGCTTCGGTCTTTGGTATATGGATGAGTACCACCCAGCCTTATATTCCAAAGAATGCGCATATTACCAATAATTTGTTTTTAGATACGAAATCAAATGCTGTCTTCTTTTCAGCAACCGCTACGCCTGAAAATCCCAGTACTATCAATGGTAATACATTTATCCATAATCACCGTGAAGCTATTTTCTCTGTCTGCGGAGGTGGCAATTATCCTTGTAGTGGCGGGCAATTGCTACTTGCGCAAGGGACAAACAATCTGAAAATTGAAGGCAACATTATCAAAGAGGGCAAAATCGATGCTCACGCTGAATTATGGGCAAGCGGCATTGAAGTCGAGCAAATCAATATCCATAACGTGACTATAACGCGTAACGATATCCATGATAATCGAGGGTATGGCATCGTTGCGGTATCTAATCCGCAGAATGTCGATGGAGTTACTATCTCTGATAACAAACTTTACCGTAACAGCTTTGGTAATTTCCGCTTCGCAACTGCGGATATCCGGAACAATTGTGAGTCTGCCACGGGTTGTTTTCCTCTCACGAAAGGATCTATCTACGCTTATCCCAACCCCTGCATCATTTATCAAGGACAAGATCGTTGCACAGCCACTATTCATTGGACGACCAATGATGCGACAAATACAAAAGTAGAAGTAGGCGGTGGTGGCTTATTCTCTACCAATCCCCAAGGAACACAAGATGCTTCGTGGATCACAGCAGCTGGTGCGACTTTTAATCTCTATTCGGGCACCACTCTCCTTGATAGTGTTTTCGTCAAAGGTATCCCCTCAAGCGGTGCCCCACCTCCCGGATCTGTTACTCCAACCCCAACCAGTACACCCATACCTACTCCTACCCCAACTCCCAAGCCTACCTCTACAAGCACACTCTCTCCGAATGCTGATTTGTATGTTGAAAAAGAAACACCAAGTAAAAACTTCGGAGGAAGTATCAACCTTAAAGTAGATGCAAGTCCCAAAGACAATGCGTACCTGAGGTTTGACACTGCTACGCTTGCTGGACGGACTCTCGTCTCTGCAAAGCTTCGTATCTATGTAACCGATCCTACCTCTGAATCAGTATCAATCTCAGGAGCTGGAACTAGCTGGAGTGAATATAATACAACGTGGAATACAAGACCAAATATCATCAGTGGCATAGCAACGACCTATGCAACAACTGCCTATAGGTACTATGATATTGATGTTGCCTCATATGTATCATCAAGAATGGGGCAGAAAGTCGGCTTCGCCATAACCACATCCAGCACTAACCTTCTTTCCTTCCTCTCTAAGGAATCCTCAACCAATAAACCCCAGCTTGTAATAACGTATCGGTAGGGCTAAGAAATTTCCTTCTTGC
>CAYWEP010000106.1:0-2918 GCA_964457405.1 uncultured Gammaproteobacteria bacterium | reverse complement strand
AGTATCTGCAGAACAAACCCAAATAAAAATATCCCGATAACTGAATGAGAAATAAACCGATGCCCGCCGAGCAATGGATGAATAATTTTTGCCAACAATCCTCCTCCTCGAATTCTTCGATAAAGATCAGCAGTTGGCTGATCAATATCAGGCGCCAAACCGCCGACCATATTTGCTGTAAACGCCACAAGCGCAGTAGCAAGCGACATATCAAGAAGCGGTTGGGTGACAACAATATAATTTAACGCCGTAAATGCGGCCAAATCATGCGTCCGTCCGGTCATACTATTTTAGTATAGCAAATCTCCCCAATCTCCCTTATGATAGAATATCCCTATGAAACCGCTCATTACTTACGACGATTTCTCCAAAATGGACTTTCGGATCGGACGAATAATTCACTGCGAAAAAAAAGAAGGCTCAGATAAACTGCTTCGCCTCAAAGTCGACTTCGGCGAGGAGGGCACACGCAATATCCTCTCAGGAATCAAACAATGGTACAAGCCAGAGGATCTAGTCGATAAGGACTTTGCATTTATCATAAACCTAGAACCAAGAATGATTATGGGAGAAGAAAGCCAAGGCATGATCCTCGCCGCGGATGGCAAAAAACCAATCCCTCTTAAACCCAAATCCAAAACCCTTCCAGGAACTAAAATCCGCTAGCTATTGCGTTGGTGCAATATTATAGTAGGCGAGTAAAAGCTTTGCAATGCTAAAAAACGTCGGGGCGGCGGTTTCTGCGCCATAAATTGATGATGTCGGTCGATCAATAATAACCATCATCAGAAATTTCGGGGTATCAGCAGGCGCGAAACCGATGAATGATGCGATTGTCTGGTCTGGATCATAGTGCCCTGCAATTGGAATTTGCGCTGTTCCCGTCTTCCCCGCTATTCTGTATCCTTTTGGCTTGGCAAATTTTGCCTCTCCCTTGTCGACGGCTTTCACCATCATCTCCGTAATTATTTTTGCGCTTTTTTCGGAAATTGGATTACTAAGGACTTTTGGAGGAATAGTAATTACCTCTCCATCAGGTGTCTCAATCTGTTTAACAATATGCGGCTCCATTCTTTTCCCCTCATTTGCAATCGCTGAGAATGCGGTGAGAAGCTCAATCGGTGTAATCGATATGCCTTGGCCAAATCCGGCTGTTGCTAAATCGATCGGATACCAGCTATCAGGATCGCGTATCCCAAGCGCCACCTCTCCCTGTAAATCAATACCAGTCATCTCACCGATCCCGTATTTTTGCATGTAGGAAACCATATTCTTTAACCCTAACTTCTGTGCGACAAAAACCATGCCAGTATTGTCTGAGTGGATAATGACATCGGTCATTGTCTCATTTGCTTTATACTCATTATTCCACGTTCTTATCTGGTACCCGCCGATCTCCAAAGGACCGCTGCAAATTGAGCATTCTGTATCAGGCTTTACAAGCCCCGCGTCAACAGCGGCTGCCATGACAAGCGGCTTAAATGTCGATCCCGGCTCATACGTATCTGTGATAAACGGATTTTTATACAAATCGGCTGTATATTCTCCGTAGCTTCGAGGATCAAAGGTCGGAAACGATGCCATCGCTATGATGGCGCCTGTCGTCGGATCCGTCACCGCTGCCATGCCGCCCTGCGCACCGTATTTTTCAATGCTTTTTTTGAGTTCTCGCTCGACAATAAACTGCACGGTCCGGTCTATGTGCAAAATAAGGCTCCGGCCATCTGTTTTACCACCGGCATTATTCATTTTTGCAAGTATAGGCTTCCCGAGCGCGTCAAATATCTGGACAACGCCCCCTCCCCTTCCTCGAAGCTGCCTATCATAATACCCCTCCAGTCCGAAATACCCAGCGTCTTCTCCGTATTCGTTTTTCCCCACAAACCCTAAAAGCTTTGCGGCAGTTGAGGCTTCGGGGTAATATCGCGTATAGTGCTCTTCAAAACCAATGCCCTTGAGCTTTAGTGCTTCTATTTCGTTTTTTGTTTCATGGTCAACAGTCCTTTTCAGAGGAACCCAGTACCGGTCCAGAGAAAGCAAAGAACTGATACTTGCGGTGTCTTCTTGTAAAAGAGGGGACAGGAGCGATATGATAGTTTCTTTGTTCTTTATTTCCTTCGGATTGGCAAAGACAAGGTAGGATACTTTGTTGGCGGCAATTGAAAAATTATCCGAGGTTTTGATTTCACCACGTTGCGCAGACTGAAGAACCCGACGTCCATACTGCAGCTCACCAAGTCTTGCCAATTCGTCTGCTCGTATGACCTGCCAGTAAAAAAGCCTGCCGGCTACGGCGATAAACAAAAAAATGAAAAACAACAGTACAACGCGAAACCGCCAACTCATTGCTTCAGTGCCAAGGGTAATGGAGCCGAAAGGTATGTTTGTGCGGTCGATGCAAAACCCTGCTCAGTTGCTTTTTCGGAAATAGTAGTGAGAGAGGACGCTTGAAGTATTTTTTCACTCAACAACGCATTTTCTCTTTTATAACGGGACACCTCAGCTTGTAGCTCGCTCAGCTGTGCACCGTCTGTCGAAAGCATATTTGTCATCATCACCTGCAAAACTGCAAGAACAATGACAACAATGAATAAAGTACTGGCAACTAAGATTAATTTTTTCATGCATCTCCTTGCATACTGAGCGCAAGCAAAGAATCTCAAATAAATTTAAAATTTTCAGTTTTCAATTTTCAATCAAATCTCAATGATTTAATATATTTATTTTTTAAACATTCAATGAAAATTGTAAATTTCAAATTGAAAATTACTACAGATCCTTCATTTCATTCAGGATGACATCTATCTATGCTTCTCAAAAACTCTCAACTTTGCGCTCCGACTTCTCGGATTACGTTTTAATTCCTCCTCACCCGGCGTTATTGGCTTTTTCGTAAGAATTGTACCGCCCCAGTCTCT
>CAYWEP010000105.1:0-2931 GCA_964457405.1 uncultured Gammaproteobacteria bacterium | reverse complement strand
TAAGGAGTCAGAGGTACCAGAGGGCCAAGAGTCTTCGTCCTTCTGGTAAGCGACGAACGAGCGCATCCAGAATCTCCAAGCGATGAGAGATCCTGGACAAGCCAGGATGACGATTTTTATTAAAACTGCTCTGTTTGAGGAACATTTACTTCTATGCTACACTCACTCCAAATGCGGACGTTTCGGACAGAAGGAATTATCATAAAGCGCAAGAATTATGGTGAGGCTGATCGGGTTTTGACTGTATTTACTCGTGATCATGGGAAAATACAGGTGAAGGCGCGGGGTATTCGCCGAATACCGAGTCGCAGGTCGGCGCATGTGGAGCTTGTGAATCATTCGGTGCTGTCTCTCTATCGAGGGCATAAAGTCCCAGTGCTTGTTGAGGCGCAGATGATTGAGCAATATGAAGAGATAAAAAGAGACCTTAGTAAGATTGGATTTGCGTATCATATCTGTGAATTAATTGATGGGTTGTGTGCTGAGAATGTAGAGCAGGCGAGGGTGTTTTATCTACTAAAACAAGTGTTAGAGCGGATGAAGTCAGATGATGATCTCGCACCTATTATTCATGATTTTGAAATAGCACTTCTCACAGAGCTTGGGTTCTGGAACAAATCTTCAGCGCTTTCTGCTAGGCTAGACACGAAGAATTATATCGAAAACATCCTCGAGCGCAGGCTTAAAAGTAAAAGTATTTTCTCCAAACTGAGCTGAAATTCAAATTTGTATCCTTAGGTGTGAAGCTATTCCACCCCAAGGGTGATTTCGTAGCTGCACCCTCGGGTGCGAAGCTGTTGCACCTGGGGGGGGTGAAAGCGAGGCTACACCTGCGGAAACGAACAATAATTCTTCTTTTCTCTTTTCGCTCCACACTTTTTCTGCTATCATACGGTTAATATGGTTGAGAATGTGATGGAGAAGTTAGTTGCGCTTGCGAAGAGGCGGGGGTTTGTGTTTCCCGGGTCTGAGCTATATGGTGGGTTGAATGGTACATGGGATCTGGGGCCACTTGGTGTTTTGCTCGAAAATAACATTAAAGAGCAATGGTGGAAAAGTATGGTGCTTCAGAGAGACGATATTGTCGGTCTCGATACTTCAATACTACATAGTGCTAAAGTCTGGGAAGCCTCAGGTCATGTCGCGTCATTTACCGATCCTCTGATTGAATGTAAAGTCTGCCATGCGCGATTTCGGGTGGATCACAAGGATCAGATTGAAGCACATGCAAAAATACACAAAGAGAGACCAGAATGGACTGACGTTAAACACTTTAATCTCATGTTTAAGACATTCATAGGTCCTGTGGATGAAGAGGCAAATAAGACATATCTCCGTCCAGAGACAGCGCAAGGGATTTTTATCAATTTTCAAAACGTCCTCGAGTCAACGCGGGTCAAAATCCCCTTCGGTATCGCGCAGATTGGGAAAGGCTTTCGCAATGAAATAACAACCGGCAACTTCCTTTTCCGCGTGCGAGAGTTTGAAATGATGGAGCTTGAATTTTTTGTCAAGCCCGGTACTGACAAGGAATGGCATGAGTACTGGAAGAAAGCACGCCTGCAGTGGTTTTTGGATCTTGGTATACAGCAGGAGAACATAAAGGTGATTGATCTACCGAAAGAAGAGCTCGCACATTATTCCAAAGGCACAGCGGAAATCTGGTACAACTGGCCGTTTATGGGATTTGGTGAATTGGAAGGTGTTGCCAATAGAGGTGATTATGATTTGTCCCAGCATGCCAAACATTCAGGCAAGCAGATCGATTATTTTGACCAGGAGGTTGAGGAGCGCTTTGTCCCGTATGTCATAGAGCCGTCAGTTGGTTTGGGTCGGGCAATGCTCGCTTTCTTGGTAGATTCCTACGCCGAGGAAGATCCTTCGACAAGCTCAGGACAAGGAAAAAGAACTGTGTTAAAGCTTCATCCAAAGCTCGCGCCATATAAAGTTGCTGTATTTCCGCTTTTGGCCAATAAGGGAGATTTGGTGGATAAGGCAAAAAGTGTTTATTCAAACCTTCGCAAACGGTTTGTTGCGACTTTTGATGATAGAGGGAATATTGGAAAGCGGTATTTGTATCAGGATGAGATAGGAACGCCGTGGTGTGTGACTGTGGATTTCCAGACGCTTGAAGATCAGACTGTGACTGTTCGGGATCGTGACACGACGAAGCAAGAAAGAGTGAAGGTGGGGGAGCTAGAAGATTATTTTGCAGAAAAACTGAAATAGCGTGCTGAGCTTGCGAGTTGACAAGGGCTTGGGAGTTGTTACAATTTATCTGTATCTTCGACATGAAGAATAAAAATCTGTTGACCGTTGGGATAGTTGTTTTGATTTTGGTTCTGGCTGGAGGATATTATTTCTTCATCGGCGGCAAATCGTCCGATGACTCTGAACCAACTCCACTTGAGAAAGAAGCATCAATTCCAAAACTATCCCCTGAGGAGATCGGACTTGAGATGGAAACATCAGCAGATGGCCGAAAAGTAAAATTTATCATCAATAAAGCATCTGATATCAAGCATCTTGAGTATGAGCTTTCATGGGATGCGGATATCCCAAGAGAATTACAAGTTGAAGGAGCTGGGGCAGGCGAGAAAATAACGCGCGCAAAAACAGGCGAGGCAGATATTGAGCCTGGTGAGAATACCTACGAGACAGAGCTTCTTGATCTGGGAACCTGCTCAAGCGGTACCTGCAAGTACGACACAGGCGTTGAAAGAATAAATCTTATTTTGAAAATCACCAAACGCGATGGCACGATCTACCAAGTCGAAGACTCTTTAAGCCTATAACTTCTCTTACCGTTTTGTTCCCCTAGCTTATTCACTACCTCTTGTGTTTCTCTCTTTGTGACACACTATTTTTTCAAATTGAGTAATCCCTCAGGATTTTCCAAAGGAGCCACATAATTTGCAAAGGGACTAAAGT
>CAYWEP010000104.1:0-3018 GCA_964457405.1 uncultured Gammaproteobacteria bacterium | reverse complement strand
CGTGATTTTCACTTGACATAGAATAGAAATTGGATTATTGTATACGTGATTTATGGGTATTTTGTCTTTTCTTGTAAAACTTATTCCAGAGCGAATCGCATATGCCCACTGCGATATACCCTGTGGTATCTATGATCCCCACCAAATGCAGCTTGCGGCGCATACGGTCATCCGTATGACAAGTATGATCAATGATGTAAAAGTTAGCAGCGAGAACCCCTCCTTTGAAGAGAGAAAAAAGATTATTCATCAGGTCTCAAGGCTTACAAAAGTAAAGGAGGAACATGCAGAACTTGTGAAGCATGAGCTACGGGTACTCTGGGGAGATTACTTTAAAGAAGAACATTTGAAAGACTACCCGGATTTACATACGCTTGTGTTTAAAACTCTCAAACTTGCATCAAGAGCGCGGCAAGGAATAGATCTTGAGGCGGCACAGGAACTGCTCAAGAATACGCAGGAGATTGCGGAAATATTCTATAAAACAAAAGGCGTTACTTCAGTTCGGGTAAAGTCTGTATATCCGACCGGACTTGATATTGTTCTTCACACATAATGCTTTTCCTCTCTCGTTTTCGCATCCACGGTCATAGTATGCAGCCGACAATCTCTCCAGATCAAACAGTATTAGTAAGTGGTCTTCCGTATCTTTTTATCCATCCCAAAACAGGCGATATTATTGCATGTGCAGATGAGGAGAGTGGGAAGGTATTGATAAAGCGGATCACAAAAATAACGAATGATGGATATATTCTTAGTGGAGACAATATAAGCGATAGTATGGATAGTAGAAGGCTTGGAGTTATAAAAAGAAAAGCAATTTTGGGAAAAGTTATTGCTATTTTTTAAACATAATTCTTACTTGCAATTGGAGTGGTTTATTTGTAGAATAGTTCAGACACGCACTGTGTTGATATTCACTTTTACTTTTTCTTCTGAAAAAATGCCGGATTCTCCGGCAGCAGTTTTTTATATCCAATCATTTCCAATAAAGCGTATATGGACTTTTTGATTCTCAATTTGGTCCTGCTTTCTTTGTGCATTCTCTTGCTTCTCATACTCTCTATGGTGTGGCCGCCTGATAGTCCGTGGGCGCCATGGTGGCGAACAGGTCGAAAGGTCGCAATAGCAATTTGCCGATTAGGAGGAGTCTCAAAAAAAGATGTTGTGTATGACCTGGGATCTGGAGACGGGACTGCGCTTCTTATCGCGGCAAAAGAGTTTGGGGCATATGGCATTGGTATTGAAATAGATCCGCTTCGGGCAGCAATCGCAAAAGCCCGCATACGAGCGGCAAAATTGCAAAGCAAAATCCGTATTATCAGACAAAATTTTTTTAAAGTGCCGATCAACGATGCTACGGTTATTTTTGTTTATCTGGTACCAAAAGCGCTGCTTCGACTTAAGTCCAAATTCCTCAGCGAGCTAAAACCCGGAACGAGAATCGTGAGTTATCGCTATGAGATTCCGTATCTGAAGCTTTTGGAGAAGGATGACGTCCATCAATTATACCTCTACACTATCCCTAAGAAGAAATAATCAGCAGCTAAAAAGATTCACTCTATTCTCAAGCCCTTCCGTTTTTACCGGATAGCTCTCCCTTAGCGTACAGGATTTTTGCATCTCCTCAGCGTTGAACATACCTCCGACAATATCCTGTCTGATGTTAAAGGAAGGATACGAAACGCCTTGCGTGACAATCATCCCGTGCTGTTTGATCGCCTCTCTCGTCAGAACATCTTTCTTGAGGAATCCTTTGCGAAAGATATTCTCATTGGTATCAACAATATTGTTGAGTAAGGGGATTCCCGCTAGGTATGCCAGGGCAGGTGTAAGTGAATTTACACCGTAGAGAACAGTGGGATTTTCCTGTTTGATTTGCGTTACGATCTCCTGTATTTGTGGAACTTTTTGCATATTGCGAAATGATGCAAGATAGATAGAGAGATTAATGATAATAATAAGGAAAATAAGAGAGGGGATAACCATACGCTGCAGATGCAGTTCTTTTTGTATCCTTGTGTAGGTGAAGGCGAAGGAGAGGGCAAGAAAGGGGACGGCAAAATTAAGGTAGAGATAATAAATATCTTGATACAATAACACAAAAATAATTGAAAAGATGCTCAGTAAGCCGAAAAAAAGTTGCTTTCTGATAAAAACAATGTTTAGGAGTAATAGCATAAATAGCGGCAATTCGTGTTTAATAAAAAACCATACAATATTTCCTTTATCAATGCCTTGCGAGCGGGTGAGGGAGTAGATAAAAACGTCTCTAATAAACTCCGACTGGGCAAAAAGCAGTGACGGCAGAAGAATAATTACGGCAGTTACCGCTGCGCCGAGTAAGAATGGGACTGTTTTCTTCGGATTTTTAATCAGATAGGTTACCAGTAAGGCGAGGAAAATTGGTAAAAAGTATGCTTTGGTCAGTAAAGTCAGCGCGATAAAGATACCTGAGACAACAAAGCGCTTTTTTTCAAAAAGAAAATAGTAACTGATGATGGAGAAAAGAGATGCGAGAAAAACACCGGTCTGATGATCAGTTGTGGCAAGAATAATAAATGAGAAAAGATATAAGAGGGTACTTGTGAGGGAAATAAGCCTGTCCTTGCTGTAGTGAAATGCAATGTGATAGATAAAAAAACTGATGATTGAGGCTTCAACTGCAGGAGTGAAATAGTACCACAAAAGACTCTTATTCACGAGAAAGTAGTAGATCATTGAGGCGTAGGGGAGAAGAGGAAAGTTGGTAAAGAAAATGTCTTTATAGAGCATTTTGCCTTGCAGGAGTTGGTGGGCTGTATAAAAATAAATGTTGGTATCTGAGAGTCTGATGCCAAGATTTGAGATTTTGAGGAATAAAAAAACAGTAATAGGAATCAGGATAGGCAGGTAAGGTTTCATAAATCCGAAATTCGAATATCGAAATCCGAAACCCTTCGACTTCGCCAAGTCTGACTTGGCTTCGCTCAGGGTAAACAATTTATATTTGCTTGTGGTGAGCTTGTCGAACCATTT
>CAYWEP010000103.1:0-3031 GCA_964457405.1 uncultured Gammaproteobacteria bacterium | reverse complement strand
AGCAACTCAATGAACGACTGGACAAAGCAGCTGCAGTCATCCGCGATGTCGGACACGAGGTAGGCCAGATGAGCGAAATAGGCCGGAGCATGAAGGACTTGCAGGAATTCTTAAAAAGCCCAAAGCTACGCGGAAATATCGGTGAGGAAATATTAAAAGATCTGATTGCCCAAATGTTCCCCAAAAATTCGTTTCACCTCCAGTATCAATTCAAATCAGGCGAAAGAGTGGACGCCGCGATAAAGACTGATGCCGGCATTCTCCCGATTGACTCAAAATTTCCCATGGAGAGCTTTCAAAGGATGCTCCAAGCAAAACAAGAATCCCACAAAAAAACGCTCGAGCGGGAATTTGTGGGGAATGTAAAAAAACATATTGATAGTATTGCAAAAAAATATATACTGCCTGATGAAGGGACAATGGATTTTGCCCTGATGTATGTGCCAAGCGAAGCTGTATATTACGAATTAGTCAACACGCTTACGCTAATGGAATACGCCCGAAGATCCCGCGTATACATTGTCTCCCCAAGCACACTCTACGCCCATCTCCAAACAATCCTTCTCTCTTTTGAAGGAAAGAAAATTGAATCCCGCTCAAGAGAAGTTTTCAAATTACTCCGAACGCTTCAACTGGACTATGAGAAGATCAATGAAAATATGGGGACTCTCGGAAAGCATTTGAACAACGCTACGGCACAGTTCACTAATGTCTCAGTAGGCTTCTCTCAATTTGGCAACAAACTCTCAACCACCAAACACTTAGAAGAAAAAGTCATCGAACAGATAAAGGAATAAATAGCTCTTTGGAACTTATCGTTTTATTCGAGGATTAACTGTTATCTCTCCTGATCGCGGAAACATTTTCCTATGCAAATCAAGCCTCATTTTTCTAAAAACTTCTATTGGTCTCCCAAGTTCGTTTATTTGACCAACAGCGTCTTGAGTCTGTGTTGCTCTATCCCAAACATCAATAACATGATCAAGTTGTCGCAACATATCCCGTTGTGGAACTATTTGCATGGACTTAGCATGCCCCTCAATTACCTCACCAAGTGCGAGTCCCCCTAGAAGACCAATCGGCGTACTAACTACAAAACCAACAATACCAACTATAGCTCTTTCATCCTCTGTTCCAACTATGTTATCAGAAAAAATCTCATATCCAACAGCCGCTTCCACCCCTTTTTCAACGACAGCCTCTGCAGTTATTGCGAGCGGTGCTACAGTAACTATCAGACCTGCTTTCTGCAAACCTCTCCCAACTCTTTCCCAAGTTCTATAGGGTATTCTTCCCTCGTATTGATTTGGCATATTGTACTATTACCATACTCCAACATGCTAAAAGAGTCAATACTATTAATTAATTTGAGAACTAATTCAACAATACGAAATTTTCACGAAACTATGCTATAGAATACTCTTGTTTGAATCATTTCTAAATGGTTAATCTGTCTTGTCAAAGACGCCTCATGCGTATACAATAATATTCCTGCAAAACCACTTTCTCCTGTCATTCTCAGCTTGCCTGCCCGCCTTTGGAGGGACTGAGAATCTCGAGCGAAGCGAGATCCTCGCTTTCGCGAGGATGACGATGTCAGGAAGGTTTTGAACAAGTTTAAACCCTATGGCTGAAGAACGTCGTCTCAACGATGATCAACGCGCTGCTGTCGAGCATGGCGCTGGCCCCTTGCTTATTATCGCAGGCGCTGGTACTGGCAAAACAACAGTTATTACCAAAAGAATCGAACACCTTATTTTAGATAAGGAAATATTGCCATCTGAAATCCTCGCGCTCACCTTCACCGAAAAAGCAAGCCTCGAGATGGAAACTCGCATCGACGAGTTACTCCCATATGGATATACACAGCTTTGGATCCAGACCTTCCACGCGTTTTGCGATAGGATTTTAAGACAAGAGGCAATCCATATCGGCCTTAATCCTGGATACCAGCTAGCAACTGAAGCAGAAGCAACACTCTTCTTAAGAAAAAATCTCTACAAGCTGGAGCTTGAATACTTCCGTCCACTTGGCAATCCGTATAAATTTCTCCAAGCGCTCCTCACCCACTTTGCCCGCCTTGCCGACGATGATATTACACCAGACCAATATCTCAAATATGCGGAGAAAATGGGAAATAATAGTTCAAAAAAACTAGACGCTAGACGCTATCCCCTAGACACTGAAGAAATCGACAAGAAAAAAACCTTAGAACTAGCTCGCACATTCAAAGTCTACGAAGACCTCAAAGCCAAAGAAGGTATGATGGATTTTGCAAATCTTATTGCCAATGTCCTAAAACTCTTTCGGACAAGAAAAAATATTCTCAAATACTACCAAGAAAAATTCAAATACACACTCGTCGACGAATTCCAAGACACCAACTTCGCCCAAAACGAGCTCGCAATTCTCCTCGCAGGAGATGACAAAAATATCACAGTCGTCGGCGACGATGACCAAAGCATCTACAGATGGCGAGGCGCCGCAATCGCCAACATGCTGCAGTTCAAATCCCACTTTCCAAAAGCCAAAATCATAACCCTCACCAAAAACTACCGCTCAACCCAGCTCATTCTTGATAGCGCCTATGTAACAATCCAAAACAACAACCCAGACCGCCTCGAAGTCAAAGAAAAAATCGACAAAAAATTATCTGCACTCCGCGGCATAGCTGGTGAACCTGCCCGCAATGCTAGCGCTAGCGTTGCAGACGGGCCAATTGAACTTTTATATGGCAAAAGAGTCGAAGACGAAGCAGAACTAGTCGTCAAATCCATTAAAGAAGAAGTAAAGAAAAATCGCAAATGGAGTGACTTTGCAATCTTAGTTCGCGCCAATGATCACGCGCTGCCTTTTCAGCGAGCACTCGAGCGGGGAAGAATCCCATACCAATTTTTGGGTCCAGGCCACCTCTTCCAACAAGAAGAAATAAAAGACTTATTTGCCTATCTCAAAGTCCTTGCAAACTTTGACGATCAAGCATCTCTCTACCGCGTCCTCACCATGACTATCTTTAACTTTGACCCCCGCG
>CAYWEP010000102.1:0-3069 GCA_964457405.1 uncultured Gammaproteobacteria bacterium | reverse complement strand
TTGTTCCGACCATTGCTTCGGGAGCCACAGAAGGAGGATCGGAAGTATTCGAGGTCAACTATTATGGCCATAAGGCTTTCATGACACAGAGTCCGCAGCTTTATAAGCAGATTATGGTTGGTGTTTTTGAGCGTGTTTATACCATTGCCAAGGCGTATAGAGCAGAGCCGTCGGTGACGACAAGACATCTCTCAGAGGCAACCCAAATGGATATTGAGATAGGATTCATTGAAAAATTTGAAGAATTGCTTGATGCGCTTGAATTCGTCGGTATAGAGATAATAAAGAATGTTTCTGAAAGCTATGGTGAGATCCTGAAAAAATTCGGGGTTGAAAAACCATTGGTTCCGACCAAGGTTCCGCGTCTAACATTGCGCGAAGCACAGGAAATTATCACAAAACGAACGGGCCGAGATTTGAGCCGTGAGCTGGATTTGAATCCGGAAGATGAGAAAGAAATTTGCGAATGGGCAAGAGAAGAGCACAAGTCAGACCTTGTGACTATAACGCATTTCCCAACGAAGAAGCGAGCCTTCTACACTATGCCTGATCCTGAAAATCCGGAATACAGCCTCTCATATGATTTACTTTTTCGAGGTCTTGAAATTTTAAGCGGAAGTCAGCGAATTCATGAGTATTCGGTTCTGGTTGAGAAAATGAAGGAAAAAGGCGTTGACCATAGGAACTTTGGTATATACTTGATGGCGTTTCAATACGGCATGCCACCCGAAGGAGGGTTTTCTTTTGGCATAGAAAGACTTACAATGAAACTGCTTGAATTAGCAAATATTCGGGAAGCATCGCTTTTCCCGCGAGATATGGAGCGCGTTGATGAAAGATTCTCAAAGCAGGAAGAAAAACAAAAAAAGTAATTTCTCTCTCCAGAACACCATACTTTTTCTTTTCCCACTCATCCTTCTTGGCATTTTTGCTTTTTTGTACCGGATGGATACTTCTGTTAAAAAAGAACTTGCGGAAATTACTTTGCCAACAGACATGACAGATTACACACCTGCCGCTTACCCGCTATATAAGCAATCGGTCACTCCATTTATAAGCGCACAATCTGCAGTTGTTATGGAGGACGCGTCAAAAGTTGTCCTTTTCTCAAAAAATCCTTCCCTTCGCTTCTCAACTGCCTCAACGGCAAAAGTAATGACCGCGCTTGTGAGTCTTGGGTTTTTTGCTCCAGATGATGTATTGACTATCATGAGGGACAAAACTGAAGGGACAGTTGTAGGATTTACAAGAGGAGAGCGTATGCGTTTTGCAGATCTTCTCTATGCATTGCTTCTTCCATCAGGGAATGATGCGGCACATGCGATTGCCGACAACTATCCAGGAGGAGTAATAGCATTTGTTGAAAAAATGAATGAAAAGGCGCAATCGCTCCATCTTACGAATACCAACTACGTTGATCCTGCCGGACTTGATGATGATGGTAATTATACAACAGCGTATGATTTGGCCATTCTCTCCTCCTACGCGATTAAAGATTCGACTTTGGCAAACATTTTTGCAACCAAGCGGAAAATAATTACCGATGCAAAGGGGACAGCCACCTACGAATTGGAAAATCTCAACAAGCTTCTCGGTACAAATGGCGTTAACGGCATTAAGACAGGATTTACGCAGGGTGCAGGAGGTGTGCTTGCGACATCAAAAATAGATAACGGTCACGTATTTATTGTTGTTGTTATGAAAAGCCAGGATCGATTCTTTGATACACAAACATTACTTTCTCTTATATCCAATAATATCACCTATTTTCAGCCGGTATTTCGGCTGCATTATTGAGCAGTTTATCACAAGGATCTTCAGTATTGCCAATACAGTTATTCCTAACTGCTGAAACATAGGCAAAGAATGAGTCTCCTTCTCCTTGGAAGACAACAATTGGCATTAAATAATCTTGAAGAGTTTCGCCTGCGTAGTAAGCAAGATAGATATTTCGTATCGCAACGTTTGTTGTTTTAAGAAAATCCGCGGCAATATATGCTTTACCCTCTTCAAGCTCGGCAAATGCCTCCCCTGCGGTTTTTATCGGATATGTCGAAGCGTCTTCTGGAGCATTTGAGATAGTCTGGTGGTAAAAATCTGCCTGAACCACCTGAGCCCCTCCTTCCCCTCTGGATGCGAGGTGGACATTGATACTTGACGAAGGAGGGTTCGGATAAAGAATGGGAAGCGGATCTAGTACATCATTCCCAATGACACCTTTTTGATAAAAGTCGACGCGAACAATTTGCGATTTTGCAAAACTTGTTGCACGGACAAGCTTCTTTCCCTGAATTGAGAGCAGCGTCGATTCTGTTTGTTCTTTCTCAATATCAGAGGGAAATAGATTCATGGATGAGAAGAAGTTTATTGCCTCTCCTTTCGCACGATCTTCATTGGGTAACCCCGTAGCAGCTATAACAATTGGTGAGATAAAGAAATTGGAACGGAGCTTAAAGTCTTCGCTCACTATGTCCATCTCAAGTGACGCAGGTAAGCCCTCTGTCTTATCGAAGTGGTACAAATTATCAACTATGTGCTCTTCTTTTGTATTAAATCCAATTGCTTCCATTTTATTTTTTGCACGCTGTAAATCAAATAACTGGTGTTCTTTATTAATTATTTCATAGACCAGTAATCTATCAGGAAACTCCGGCAGTTCTCCATCGACTGTTTCAATACTATAAGAAATTTGCTTGTCAGTCACACTTTCCGGAAAAGCAATGGGAGGTAATTTATCAAAAGTAATTTGAAATTCCTCGGGGGCTCGCGGGAAAATCTCCCCTTTTACTATAAGTCCGATGCGAAAAAGAATGACGAGCAGGATAATGCCAACTATCGACAACGCGCCGAGTTTTAATAGTTTTTTTGTTCCTTCTATTACTGAATGAAGCGTCGCAGCCATACTATTGAGTATAGGCAATACGTGGTGTAGAATGCAAATAGCTATGGTACGAACTCGTATTGCACCAAGCCCGACAGGGTACCCCCATATAGGCACTATCTATCAAGCGCTATTTGATTATGCTTATGCTAAGAAAAACAAAGGACAGTTTTTGGTCCGTATTGAGG
>CAYWEP010000101.1:0-3096 GCA_964457405.1 uncultured Gammaproteobacteria bacterium | reverse complement strand
TTGCTCATGGCAAGCACTTATATGTAATAGAATAGTGCGGCGAATTGGTGCTGAGCGAACGAAGTGAGTCGAAGCACTCACTGTCAGAGCTTGTCGAAGGGCCTTCACTCCGCTTCGCTTCCTTCAGCAAGTTCAGGACAAGTAGTGCAAGCACGTGCTTTGACTTGCAATATTCCCTTATGTGGTTTGTTTATATTCTTCTCTGTGTAGATAACAGCTTTTACACAGGCATCTCAGATAATCCCCAACAACGATTTCTCGATCACAAAAATGGAAAAGGTGGAAGATACACACGCTCCCACAAACCAATAAAAATCATTTACCAAGAGCAACTAGCAACTAAGTCTGAGGCTCTTAGAAGAGAAAAACAGATTAAAGGATGGAGTCGAGAAAAGAAAATGAGGATGCTCAAACTACGAGCTTAAGTTTTGTAGCAATTTTGCCAAAAATTTGCTTAAATAAGATTTGTCACAAATCATGAGCAACCCGACGATTATTCTCATTGCTGATTACGGTGTTGGAGATCCTGCCTTCACCGAGGTCATGCTCCAACTCAAACACTTCCTGCCGCAGACATGTATCATTCCCCACTCCACTCCAGCTTTCAGCACCATAAATACAGGCTTTTGGATCTATCAAATCGCTATGACAGATAACCTTACTAATGACACCTACATTTACTCAAATACCGCTCCGAGAAAAGAAGATAAAGAAGCACAAATGAAGAACCGAGGCGAGAGACTCATGTATGCAAAGCTGCAGGATGGGTTTGAGGTGATTGCCGTCAATGCAGGCTATAACTTCTCCTTTATCAAGCAAAATATCCAAGAATTCCACTTCGTAAACTGCGCAAATGAAGGTTCGCAGTTTCGCTCACGAGACATTTTCCCTGAAGCAGTTGCCCACGTCGTCAGAAAAGATCCTGCCTTTTTGGGCGAAAAAGCGGAACTCAGTTTTATTCCCGATTATCCAAAACGCGTTATTGCCTCAATCGATGGCTACGGGAACCTAAAGACGACGACGAAGCAATCTGAAATCCACTTTATTCCTGGACAAAGCTTAATTATTCAAATCCACAACCAAAAGCATATCGCGACATACACTGACGGTGTTTTCAATATCAAAGAGGGTGAACTGGCATTTGCTCCCGGCTCATCCGGGCATGATGATAAATTTATGGAGATTTTTGTCCGTGGCGGGAATGCACACCGGTTGTTTGATGAGCCGAGCGTTGAGGAGACCTTCTCTCTTGCTTCGTTCTAGCTTTTCTTCTACCAGAAAATCGTAAGCCACTGTTGCCAATATGGCTGCTCTTTCTTTGGTTGTTGTTTTTTCCTTTCAGAGATTCTTTTTGGCAAAATAACTATCTGCTCGCCGGGCTTGGTAAGAAGGAGCTTGTTTCGTGCTTCTTCCTCCACAAACTGGGGACTGCTGACGATTTTATTTTGCTCTCCTAAGCGTTGGTTTTCTCTTTTTGCCTTCTGCAAATCCTGCCTCGCCCTCTCAAGATGCCCTTGCTTCTGCCAAAGCGAGTAAATGGAATGAGCAAGATTATTAATTGTGAAAAGAAGGAGTGCGATGAGAAGAAAAAAAATGGCTTTTTTCATATGTACTTTTCAGGCTTGACTTGAGGCAAAATTACTGATATTATGGGATCTTGAATCCATGAAACCGGTTAATATTCGAGACGCCCATAAGGCATTTACGGACTTTTTAAAAAGCAAAAACCACTCCAGCGCTACTATTCTAGCATACGGGAAAGACATCGAGCAGTTAGCCTCATTCCTTGAGGAATTGGAGAAACATGACATTCATGAAGTTTCTTCAGCCGACCTCCAGGCGTTTTTGGCAAAGATGCAAAATGACGGCTATACACCAAAATCAGTCTCGCGCAAACTCAACTCAACCAGAACATTCTATAGGTTTTTGAAAGTGAGCGAGTACGTGACCGATGATCCCTCTCTCCTCGTTTCCCACCCTCGCTATGAACTTGCGCCACCCCGCATCTTAAAGCCAACTGAATATCGAGCCTTACGAGATGCAGCCAGGAATGACCCTCGTATGTTTGCTATCATTGAGCTTTTGCTCCAAACAGGCATCCGTATTGGCGAACTGGCTGCGCTTCGTCTTTCAGATATCCAAGGCAACTCACTACGGATCCGACCGATTGAGAAGCACGAAGAGCGCGTTGTGCCGTTGAATCGCCCGGCCAAAGAAGCGATAAATTGGTATCTTAAAGTAAGACCGCAAGTGAGCAATGACCACATCTTCATTACTAAATCAGGAAAGTCCTTTTTAGTTCGTAACATCAGAACAGCTATTGAGCGTTACTTCCGTTTAGCTGAGATTGAGAATGCAAAAGTGAACGACCTTCGTCACACCTTTGTCGCACACCATCTTAAACGTGGCGCATCCATCGTTCTTCTTTCAAAGATTTTGGGGCATAAGAGGATTTCAACCACAGAAAGATATTTGGAATTTGTTAAAGACCGCGGAAAAGACACTACTGGTCTCTCAGAATTGTAAATTCTAAACTCTAATTTCTAAATCCTTAATAATTTCAGAATTATAATTTCAAAATTCAAAATAGTTTGGGTATTTGTATTCTGAACATTTGGATTTATTTAGAATTTCGAATTTAGGATTTAGGATTTCCTGCCTAGGGCAATATGAGTCTGATAAAGCTTTCGGCGAATTCAAATTCTTCTTCCTCTGCAAAATTTAGCGCACGCTTCTCTACTCGCGTTTTGATAGCCGGAAAATCATCAAACTGGCTTGCATGTGTCCTAAGTGCCTTAATCTTTTTATCAAACGTGTCAGTAATGTTGACTACATGGGACTTTTTCTCTGCACCGTACAGCCACAGCTCCTCTACCTTATGCGCCAATAATCCTTCTTTTAGCTGCTCAGGATAGGTAAGCATGTCACGACTCATCGGAAATACCGCGTCCATTGTCGCAATACCGGCAGCGCGATGATCGGTGTGATTGATAAAAGCAGTATCAGTCCAGGCAGAATGTTCTGTATAGTAAAATGTTGGGTCCCAGCCAAAGACGATCTTTGGCCGTACCGTACGGATAATCCGGACGATTTCTC
>CAYWEP010000100.1:0-3102 GCA_964457405.1 uncultured Gammaproteobacteria bacterium | reverse complement strand
TTTCAAGGTTCAACCTTACTTGCCTTATTAAGGTTGAACCTTATTGATGGGTTTGCCGGCGAGGAAACTTTGGATATTTTCTATTGTTGTTTCTTCGATTCTCATCAGGGCTTCCTCAGAATTAAATGCATTATGCGGAGTTATGATAACTTTTGGATGATTAATGAGGATGTGATTGAAGATAAGGGTCTTTAGATCAACATCAGCGCTGTATTCATTGGTTAAAATAGCGATCTCTTCAGTCAATTCTTTCTCTTCTTCCAGTACATCAATGCCAACCCCTCCCAGAATTCCTTTGTTGAGTGCCAGAATGATTGCTTCAGTATCGATTAGCCCGCCGCGTGCAGTATTGATAAGATATGAGCCTTTTTTGCAGAAAAGAATGTTTTCTTTGTTTATGATATGGCGCGTTTGATCATTCAGAGGCAAATGAAGGCTGATTATATTAGATTGCTTCAGGAGTGTTTTCAAGTCAGTATAGGCAAATCCGTATTGTTTTGCGAGCTCATCATGTTTTGTACGACTAAAGACCAGTACCTTCATGCCAAAGCCCTTTGCGATGCGGAGAACCTGCTGGCCGATTTTGCCAAGACCAATAATACCAAGAGTTTTGTCAAAAAGATCTATACCGCGAATTTCCTTGTGATCGAAGTTTAGATTCTTTGCGTGCGTAATAGACTTGTACATTTTGCGCGTCAGAGTTAGGATGAGCGCAAAGGTATGCTCGGCGACGGTGTTACTGCCATATTCCGGCACATTGGCAACGCTGATATTTTTCGTTTTACAATATGCAACATCGATATGGTCAAAGCCTGTTGAGCGGGTGGCGACGAGTTTGAGGTTTGGCAGCGTATCGATTACATCTTTCGTAATACTTGAATAGATAAAAGACGAGATGATCTCAGCGTCTTGGTAGTTAGCAGTGTTTTCTGGTGTTAATTTTTCTTCAGTTAGGAAAGCCTCTGGAAAATGCTTTATCAATATCTCTTTTTCCCAGTCCTGCACTTCAAAGAAAACAAGTTTAGTCATAGCATTATTATACCTTATCTTTGTAGTTTATTGATAATCGGTTCGTCCGCTGCATGAAAATTCTTACACAAAACCCTTTGACATTGATGAATTATTAGCTAAAATAAAGCATCGCCTCGAAAAAGGTTGAGTCGCATGCAGGGAGTACTAAAGAAAAGAGAAGAGATTGCTAAAGGCACGATCCTTGCGACTTTTGACCTTTTGGGACAAGCTATACAGTTTTCTCCTGGACAATTTGTTATTATAAAAATTCCTAATCTCTTGTACCCGGATGAACGATACGGGAGAAGAAACTTCTCAATCGTTAACTCGCCAAATACAAAAGGAATCATCCAAATAGCAACACGGATTAGTGAGAGTGGTTTTAAAAAAACGCTTTTGGAGATGCCGCTTGGAAGCAGTGTCGAGCTTGGGCCAATCGCTGGACACTTTCTACTGCCCGAAACCTCAGATCGCCCACTCGTTTTTATCGCAGGAGGTATTGGCATAACGCCTTTCATGAGTATGCTTTCCTCTATAAAAGAGCAGTCGATGCCGTATACCATAACGTTACTCTATGCAAACAAAGACCAAGCATCTACTGCGTTTTTTGAGAAACTTCAGGAGCTTAAAGCATCCATTCCATTGCTAAAGCTCGTCTTTTCTATGACACAGGATCCCGCATGGTCTGGCGCGACCGGGCGGATTGATGCTATTTTTATTAAAAAATATGTTCCTGATTTACAAAAACCGTTCTTTTACGTTGTCGGTCCACCGGCGATGAATGATGCGGTCTACAAGACATTGATTGATTTGGGCGTATTGCCTCAGAATATTATGAGAGAAAAGTTTGTGGGATACTGAATGTTAAATAGAGAGCTTGACAGTCGCGGTTATACTGTGATGTACTAAATGTGTGCCGAGAAAGCTAATTCGCAAAGTTTCTTCCAAAAAATCAGCTTCCCAAAAAGCACTCACATACACCATTATAATAGTTGCAGGGTTATTGGTAGTTACTGTCATTCTTGGTTCTACTGCACGACAATCAAATGTTCTTGGCGAAAGAACTCTTTTGGCGAAAGGCGATGATGATTCAGGTGGTAGCAATAGCGGGGGTTCAGGGAGTGATTCCTCTGGTTCCTCTTCAGGAAGCAATAATTCGGATGATAATGACGATGATGATAGTGCTGGATCATCTGGCGCTTCTAATACTGGAAGTGGTAATACAGGATCAAGTGGTTCATCAGGGGGTAATACGGGTTCTTCGGGTTCAACGGCAAATCAATCAACGCCCTCTCGGTCGATAAGAACCTCGTCTCCCAAATCGACTGAAATTGAAGATGATGAGGACGAAGAAGTTGACAAAATTGCAGTTGAGGATGAACTCGAGGAAGAGCTTCCTGACGAGCCGATTGAAGTCATTACAAAAGATGACAGGACACGAATTGATATCACGGCGAATGGCATAAAGGTCCGTTTGGAAAGACGAGCTGATAGAGTAATTATCAAAGCAGAAAGGGAAGACGGCACAGAGGTGGAGTTGGAAGATGATTCGCTCTTTAAGATCGATGATCGTCTGGCAAAGAGCAATATAAAAGTTGAAACTGCCGGAGACAATGAATTCCTTGTTTTACGTAACACCACAGGAGCGCTGACCAATTTCCCGATCTCACTTGATCTTGCGACGAATGCGCTCATCATCAACACTCCTTCGGGTCAAAAAACCGTTGCCATACTGCCAGATATCGCTGTCCAGAACCTGCTTTCGGCACATATCATTGACCAGCTGGGAAATGCAGCTCTTGAGAGTGAAATTTCCAATAATACGCTCCCGGAGGTCGACCGATTAATAACGCTTGGAGAACAAAACGGTATCCCTGTGTATGAAATTAACGGTATAGATAATAAGCGCTTGTTTGGTTTCATCCCTGTAACAATAGAGAAAGACATCACTGTTTCTGGAGAAACAGGAGAAGTACTATCGACGCAAGAGTTATTTATTAATCGAGTAGTAGATCTGCTTTCCTTCTAGGTTCTTGCTGTAATCCCTCAGGATTAGTCAATAAGATTAAGGGACAAAAGAGGGAGGATGTT
>CAYWEP010000099.1:0-3133 GCA_964457405.1 uncultured Gammaproteobacteria bacterium | reverse complement strand
CCCAATCTTTCTCCTTATTATGGCCAGGGGATTTATGGGTCTTAGAAACATTATTCTCAACCTCGGCATCAGCGATACCCAATGCGGGTTTAAATTGTTTACGGCGCGTTCAAGCGAGGCAATATTCAAAAGAATCAAGGTTTATAAAGACAGAAAAAAGATAGCCGGCTCAACAGTAACTGCGGGTTTTGATGTTGAAGTTCTTTTTATAGCCAAAAAATTGGGTTTTAATGTAAAAGAAGTACCCGTTGAATGGCACTATCAAGAAACAAGAAGAGTCAATCCCCTGAATGACTCAGTTTCAGGACTCATCGATTTGTTAAAAATAAAACTCAACAGTCTCAAGGGTCATTATGCCTAAATTTATTACTATCACTTTCCTTTTGACTCTGCTACTACTTGTAGTTTACTCTTACACCCAAGTAGATTTAAATCTCACCCTCTCGGCAAACTCTTACTACCAAAATCTGCAAAAAATCCTTACCCAAATAGGATATTTTAACAGACCATTCTCATCTTTGATTTATTTAGTTTTACTCTCCTCATTATTTATTCACTATTTATTTTTCCTGAAGACCATAAGACGCAATCTTATCAAAAAAAGTTATCTCATCAAATTAATTGCTTTCTCAGTCGTAATTCTTTTTTTTGCCTATCCCGCCTTTTCCCACGACATTTTTAATTACATTTTTGATGCCCGCATCATAGGTCAATATGGCCTCAATCCCTATGAATACAAGGCTCTAGATTTTCCTGATGACACATGGACCCGCTTTATGCGTTGGACGCATAGAACTTATCCTTACGGTCCCTTATGGATCGTACTCACTCTCCCATTTTATTTCATAGGCTTTGGCAAATTTGTATTTACACTTCTCTCGTTTAAACTCTTGTTTACGCTTTCTTTTGTAGGTGTCAGTTTTTTTATATATAAAATTATGACCGCCATTAATAAAAATCAGGCATTATTTTCTCTAGCATGGTTTGCCTTAAATCCACTTGTCCTCATAGAATCATTAGTAAGTCCTCATAACGAGATAGTAATGCTTCTATTTATACTTTTATCACTTTATCTGGTGCTACAAAAGAAATTCGTATCCGGAGTAATATCGATGGTCGCATCAGGAGGAATAAAATTCCTTTCATGGACTTATATACCTGTTTTGTTTCTGATAAAGAAGAATAGTACTCAAATAGAGAAATATATAAAAATACTTATTGCCCTAACAGCTATCCTTCTTATACCTGTTGTGTTACAAAGAGAAATATATCCTTGGTACCTTATACCCATAATTGGATTAGCAGCTCTCCTGACAAAATCTCATCTTCTCAAAGCCATGATCATGGGTTTATGCTTAGGGACACTTTTAAGATATGTACCCTATCTTTATACAGGAGAGTATTCTAAATATTTAAGTATGTGGCAAAACGTATTAACTCTTATACCTGTAATCTTCTTGCTCGCGATTTACCTATTGACGTACAAAAAAAATCTAAATTTGTGAAGTAGTTTACTGAGGTCTTGTAGAAAGTCGTCCAATATTGGAAATGACATAAAAAATCACCTGCTTTCTTGCTTGCGGTGACAATCTATGTGTTTCAGAAGAATCTCCATCGATAACAATAACCTCCCCCTCCTCCAGTGTCCACGGGTTGCCATCGCCCTTACCTCTTACCAGTTTTACAGTATATTTACCCTTGTCCAATCCCGAAATCTTATCACTCCCAAGGTTTGCTGCAAACTCCATAGTATGTGGTTGTAATTGCCCTGTGGTGTTTGAACCATTCAGACCAGGTATTGGTCTCGATTCTAATCGCATACTATATTCATCGACAAATTTATCTCCAGAAAATGAAAGCTGATGACCACGGTGACTAAGCGCTATTTGTTCTACAAGACCATAATCAGTACGAATTCTCAAATGATTGTTATCGTCTCCCTGTCTCATCAAGTTGGCTTGAGCACGTGTGAACTGAGCTAAAACATCTCGTACAACTTCTCCTGCCAGTTCATAAACTCCGCCTTCTTTTATATTTTGCCTCTGCCCTTTTTCGGCTAAATTTGATACTTGAGCATTTAACGCATTAGTTTCTCTTACAGCTTTTGCTCGATCGACACCTTTTCTCATGAAACCAAGTCTTCCGCCTGGTTCAGATCGACTATCATCATAACTTTGCACAAAAAGATCCCCTAGTGCACCCAGACGAGCCTCAACCTCTCCTTTAATTTCATCAACTATTTTTCTTGCTTTCTCAGGATCATTTTTCTTTATTTCCCACAATTGTTCGTTTGTGATTCCCTTCTCCTCCATGACACCTGCCCGTATACCATGTTCTACTAGTGCTGCTTTACGGGTCAACCAGACATCTTCATCCGGTACAAGTTCTTCTAAATATCTTTTTTGTCTGTCAGCAAGATTCTTTTGTTCTGTTAGATTAATCAGCTCAGTATTATCCTTTGCATCAGGATAACCTTTTGTTAAACGTTCATTCGCTGCTCTATCTTCGTCTGCTGATGCTTGAATAGTACGCATATCAGCATCCATCTTCCCGATAGCCAGGCCGGCTTTTATTGCAGGATCGGGATTTGAAGCAATCTCTTTTCCAGGAGGAATATTTGCGGGAGTAGCACGGTCAACAGAATGTATCGCGCCTATAGTCGCTGCGGCTTCTGCTGGATTTATAGCACTCATACTACCATCATAAAACAAATAATAAATCACTGTCAATCCAGAATAATTTTGATATCAAAATCGTAAATGGTAAGATAGAATCCAGGTACAAATCATGAGGAAAATCTTATCAAAATACGCAAAAGAAATACTAATTTTTTTCATCTTATCGGCCGCATACTTTACTACCCGTCTTTTCAATTTAACAATCATTCCTATCTTTACCGATGAGGCTATTTATCTTCGCTGGGCACAACTGGCTCTCGGCGACGCATCGATGCGATTCATCTCTCTTATAGATGGCAAACAACCACTATTTATTTGGTTTTCTATGGTAGCCATGAAATGGATACATGATCCTCTCATTGCCGGACGATTAGTCTCCGTCCTTTCAGGTTCACTTGGGGTTATAGGAATGTTTTTTTTAGGTTGGGAAGCATCAAAAAAAATATCGGTTGGCT
>CAYWEP010000098.1:0-3450 GCA_964457405.1 uncultured Gammaproteobacteria bacterium | reverse complement strand
CGACGAACTGCAAAAGGTCATCGATCAAGTCCTCTCAGAAAACCAAAAAGCAGTTTTGGACTTCAAAAAGGGCAAGGAATCTGTCATAATGTTTCTTGTAGGACAAGTGATGCGAAGTTTAGGAAAGATGGTAGATGTTCAACTCGTTAAAAATAGACTCGCTTCATCTTTGAAAGAGAACCACAATCGCTTAATGTAGATCAGATGATTGATTTTGTACATCTTCATAATCATTCAGACTATTCACTTTTGGATGGACTTTCCAAAGTGAATGACATGGTAAAAAGAGCAAAAGAGCTTGACATGAAGGCTCTCGCCATAACAGATCATGGTAGTCTCTATGGCGCGATAAAATTCTATAAAGCCTGCAAAGAAACAGGTATTAAGCCAATTATTGGCTGTGAGATTTACGTTGCCAAACGGTCAATGCTTGATAAAGAAGCAGGTGTTGATAAAAACTACAACCATCTCATACTCCTTGCTAAAAACGAAAAAGGCTATAAGAATCTCCTGAAGATCGTCACAATCTCATGGCTTGATGGCTACTATTACAAACCGCGGACCGATTTACCGCTTTTGGAGAAATACAGCGATGGACTCATTTGCCTTTCTGCATGTGTGAATGGTTTTATCACTGACCCATTGCTGCAAAACCAAGAAAATGTAGCAGAGGAACGAGCGTTAAAGCTTGCAAAAATATATGGAGAGGGGAATTTCTATCTTGAGCTGCAAAAACATATTGACGTTCCTCCCCAAGAAATCATCAATCCAAAACTCATAAAACTCTCAAAAAAACTAGGCCTTCCGCTTATTGCGACCAATGATAACCATTACTTGCGAAAAAGTGATGCAGAAGCACAAGAAGCATTGCTGTGTATCCAGACACAAACAACGCTTCTTGATAAGGACAGAAAACTGTCTATGATTGCCTCCCCTGATTTCTATATGAAATCTAAAGACGAGATGGCAGCGCTTTTTGCAGATCTCCCCGAAGCTTTGGAAAATACGGCAAAGATCGCCGATCAATGTGATTTGGAAATACCGCTTGGCAAATGGATCATGCCTCACTTTGCAGTACCGAATGATTTGACTGCTGCAGAGTACTTAAAGCAGGAAGTTTTGACAGGACTAAAAAAACGATACAAAACAATAACAAAGAAGATCCAGGAAAGAGTCGATTATGAACTGTCAATAATCCTCAAGAAAAAATATGAAATGTATTTTTTGGTTGTCTCTGATTTTGTCAATTGGGCAAAGAACCACGGTATTGCGGTCGGGCCCGGTCGTGGATCGGCAGCTGGATCTGTTGTGTCGTATGCTTTACATATCACTGATGTTGATCCGTTCTATTTTGATCTCCCATTTGAACGATTCCTCAATCCTGACCGTCCATCTGCGCCTGATATTGATCTTGACTTTGCCGATACGAGACGTGATGAGGTAATCGAGTACGTTACGAAGCGGTATGGAAAAGACAAAGTTGCCCAGATCATTACCTTTGGTACCATGGAGGCGCGAGGCTCTGTGCGTGATGTCGGACGCGTCCTTGGTATGCCCTATGCCGGACCAGACAGGATTTCAAAAATGATTCCACCTGGCTGGCAGGGACACGCAATGACGATTGATTCAGCTCTTGAGCAAAGCCCTGATCTGAAAAGGGCGTATGACACTGAGCCAGAAACCAAACGCCTTTTGGATTTGGCAAAAAAATTAGAGGGTGTTGCTCGGCACGCATCAGTACATGCAGCAGGAGTTGTTATCGCCGATAAGCCTTTGACAGAATACGCACCGCTCCAACGGGAGACCAATGGCGATAAAATCATCACGCAGTACGATATGTATACGGCAGGCGAAGACGGCGTGGGGCTTTTGAAAATGGACTTTTTGGGCCTTCGAAATTTAACTATCATCGAGGAATCCCTCAACTTCATAAAGCAAAACCAGGGGAAAACAATTGATTTGACGCAAGTACCGCTCAATGATAAAAAAACCTATGAGTTATTATCTCTTGGTGAAACCACAGGTATTTTCCAGCTTGAGTCTGCGGGAATGCGACGATATATCAAAGACCTTAAGCCAACAACGATTTTCGATCTTCAGGCAATGGTCGCTCTGTACCGCCCGGGTCCCATGGCTATTATCCCTGAATTTGTCAGAAGAAAACACGACTCTTCGCTTATTACCTACCCTGACCCAAGACTCAAAGATATTCTGAAGGAATCCTATGGCATCATGACGTATCAGGATGATGTTTTATTGACCGCAATAGCACTTGCCGGCTATACCTGGCTTGAGGCAGACAAATTCCGCAAAGCTATGGGTAAAAAAATTCCAGCGGAGATGAAAAAGCAACGCGATTTATTTATGAAAGGCGCTGTATCAAATGGTCTCACAGAGAAAAAAGCTGAGGAGATGTTTGATCTTATCGCCCCATTTGCCGGATATGGATTCAACAAAGCGCATGCAGCCTGCTATGCAACGATTGCATTTCGCACCGCCTATCTGAAGGCGCATTTCTCAGTCGAGTTTATGACTGCACTTCTTACCGCAGAATCTCGTGGGACTTCCGGGCCTACAAAAAATGAAAAGATATCCCAAGCTGTTGCCGAATGCAAGCGTTTGGGCATCCCTGTCTTGCCACCTGATATCAATACATCAGACAGTGAATTCTCAATTGAGGATAAAACCAAAATCCGTTTTGGCTTATCGGCAATTAAAAATGTCGGTCACGCTGCAATCCAAACAATCCTGACAGCGCGAAAAAATAGCCCATTCTTACGTCTTCAAGACTTTTTACATAGAGTTAACCTGAGCACGGTGAACAAAAAAACTGTAGAAAGCCTCATTAAGGCTGGCGCTATGGATGCTTTTGGCAATCGTGCAACACTGCTTATTTCTCTTCCTGAAATGGTAAGTAAGGCAAATCAGATGAAAAAGCTAGCATCAGAAGGACAAGGATCCCTTTTTGGCGATACAGAAGGTGAGCCCGAAATAAAAGTCTCCTCAGCAGATATCGAGGACTTCTCACAAGAAGAAAAATTATCTTTTGAAAAGGAGTTCTTGGGATTTTACCTCACGTCCCATCCCTATTTGGACACACTCACCTACGTAAAATCAATTATTTCCCACGAGATTGAACTACTTGAAACGGAAAAAGAAGGAACGATTGTAAAAGTTGGCGGGATTATTGAGGGGGCGAAAAAAATCTTTACCAAGAAAACAAATAGCGAAATGGCATTTCTATCGATTGGAGATGAAAGAGGCTTTACAATAGAATGCGTCGTCTTCCCACGAGTGTTCGAACAATACAGAAACCTTCTCGTAAGCGACAGTGTCATTGTCATCGAAGGAAGATTAGACTACAAAAACGACAAACCAGTCATCATCGCGGACAAAATCCTCCCAGCCACCACCCCCCAGGCTTAGCACATTCAACATTCTTTCAATGCC
>CAYWEP010000097.1:0-3571 GCA_964457405.1 uncultured Gammaproteobacteria bacterium | reverse complement strand
TATGCATCCAGAGTGAGACAAATGGTTTTTTACCGGTATAGTTTTCAGATTGCGCGATTTCGCTTTCGTGGTGGGGGAAGATGAGGTCCCGACCGCCGCCGTGTATGTCGATTTGCTCTCCAAGATACTGATATACCATTGCAGAACACTCGATGTGCCAGCCCGGTCTCCCTTTGCCCCAGGGACTATTCCAGAAGGGTTCATCTTTTTGCGTCCGCACGCTTACGGATTGCCAGAGTACGAAGTCTAAAGGATTTCTCTTACGATGATCGCTTGGGTCATTGCCGCGCTCTTTTGCGATAAGAAGCATTTGCTCTTTGGTGAATCTTGATAGTTTGCCATATTCTTTGTCTTTGTCGACTGAAAAGTACACATTGCCTTGATTTTCATATGCAAAACCTCTGTCTTGCAATACTTGTATAATTTCAATCATTTTGGGGATTGAGTCAGTGGCTTTGACATAGTGCGTTGGCATTTGGACATTGAGGGATTTTAGGTCGTTGAGGAATTTTTTTGTCCAGTACTCACCAAGTTCTTTCCAGTCGCGGTTGGTTTCTTTGGCTCTTTTAAGAATGTCATCGTCAATATCTGTGACGTTTTGGACGTAAGTCACTTTGTACCCTTTGTATTCCAGGTAGCGGAAAAGCGCGTCAAAGCAGATGTAGGTAAATGCGTGGCCTAAATGTGTTGTGTCGTAGGGAGTTATTCCGCAGACGTACATGGTAACATTTCTTCCGAAGCGAGGTTTAAAAAGCTCGATTTTCCGCGTGAGAGAGTTATATAGCTTTATCATTGTTAAATTGTTATATTGCTACATTGTTTTTTATGATTACGACGAGCATTATAACAAGACTTATACATACCCGACAATCAGATAATCACTATCGAGAGTATATTGTTTTGTATCTTTTAATCGTAGAGCCGAGGTGATGTTTTTTGCCCCCATGCCCTGTATGCTTGAGATCGCAGTTTTGCCTCCAATAATAATTGGCGCAAGGAAGATATACATCTTGTCAACGAGTCGTTCATCAACAAAGTGGCCGAGCGTCTCTCCGCCTCCTTCGACAAGAAGGCTTACTACCTCGCGTTTGTACAACTCATCCATTAGACTACTAAGTGAAATAGTTTCGTCAAAGAGTATACACGAAATTTCCTTATCGACCAGTTGACGCATTTTTTTATTTTTGGACTTTTTTGTTGTAACAATCAATACATTTTTGTCACGAAGTACTTTTGCACCCAGGGGGATTTTTAATGACGGGTCAAGAATTATTCTTAGCGGATCGCGTTTTCCTTTTTCTCGCACGCCAAGATGGGGGTTGTCTTTTATGACTGTATTAATTCCGACACAAACTGCTTGATATGCTCCTCGCAATTCTCTTGCTCGCTTTCGAGATTTTTCATTTGTAATCCATTTGGAGTCGCCTGTGTAAGTAGCAATTTTTCCGTCAAGACTTGCGGCGAACTTGATTGCTATAAATGGGCGCTTCTTTTCATGAAAAGCAAAGAACGCCTCATTCAGTATCCGTGCCTTACTTTCCAGTGTTCCTTCCTTTACCGCTATTCCAGCTTTTTTATAAAGCGCCTCGCTTTTTCCACTAACTTTTGGGTTGGGATCCTTTGTTGCATATACGATGCGTTTTATCCCTGAACACATTATCGCATCGCTACACGGAGGAGTCCGTCCGAAGTGCGCACAGGGTTCAAGATTGCAGTAAAGCGCTGCACCTTTTATATTTTGTTTTGCAGCATTTATCGCTTCAACCTCAGCATGCGGGGAGCCGACTCGGCGATGGTAGCCTTTGCCAATAATTTTGCCGCTTTTTACAATAATAGCTCCAACCATGGGGTTGGGATTTGTCCACCCCATGCCTTGCTTTGCTAATTTGAGCGTTTCATTTATAAAATACTCATCGGTTGCAGCATTTTTGTTCATACCTACACTATTTTTAAAAGATGTCCTAATTTTTGTTTTTTGATCCGTAAATATTCTTTATTTGTCTCATGTACAGAGGTCTCCAAAGGCATTTGATTAACTACAGTAATACCGTATGCAGCAAGTTGGTTGACTTTTGTCGGGTTATTGGTAAGAAGAGTGATGTGAGAAACACCAAGATCATGTAAAATTTCCGCTGCCACTTCGTAGTTTCGCGCATCAGCAGGCAACCCGAGTGCTTTATTGGCTTGAATAGTATCTAACCCCTTTTCCTGGAGCGCATAGGCTTTTATTTTATTTGTCAGACCAATGCCTCTTCCTTCCTGGTTGAGATACAAGAGTACACCGTGACCGTTTTTACTTATGACCTTAAGACTTTTCTGCAGTTGAGCATGACAGTCACATTTTAGGGAATGAAAAGTGTCACCGGTTAGGCATTGTGAGTGAATTCTTGTAAGGACTGGTTCATCAGCGCTTCCCCCCATCTGCAGAACAACGTGTTCACGATTGTCAAGAAGAGAAGCATATACGAACAGACGGAATGTTCCGTATTTGGTAGGGATGTTAGTTGAGGCAGTTCGTATGGTGCTTTTAGAGTGTGATTTTGGCAGTGATTTCTTCTCAATATATTGAATAAGATCTGCAATTGATGCTAATTTGAGATTGGTTTTTTTACAAAACTTTTTTAACTCCGGTAGTCGTAATACCTTACCTTTATCATCCAACATCTCACACAGCACACCGGCTCCGGAAAAACCGGCGAGCGTACACAACTCAACAGTCGCTTCAGTGTGGCCTGTCCGTTCCCGTATGCCTCCATCCCGTGCAAGAAGCGGAAAAACATGTCCGGGTCTTACCAAATCACTCGGCTTGGCAGTTTTACTTGCCAGGATTTGTATTGTTTTGGCTCGATCTGCGGCTGAGATGCCAAATGAGGTAACATTGTGTGCGTCAACTGTAACGGTGAATTGTACACCTGTTATTTCGGTATTGTTTTGATGCGGCACCATGAGGGGAAGGTCAAGTCTCCTCGCCTGATCTTTTGTAGTAGCGACACAGATCATGCCGCGGCAGTTATTCAGGAGAAATGCGATTTTTTTTGGTGTTACAAGTTCTGTGGGAAAGATAATGTCTCCCTGGTTTTCCCGATCAGGACTATCAACGACAATGAGCATTCTGCCTTTTTTCAATTCCGATATAGCCTCTGGTATGGAGCAAAAAGGTGTCATAATGTCTTTAGTAATTCAACCATTCTTAACGCGGTCAATGCTCCCTCAACTCCACGATTATCCTCGGTTCCGCGGCTTCGATCGAGTGCGTCTTTTTGGTTATAGACACAAAGAACTTCAAAGACTACAGGAATTTCGTATTCGTAGGAAACATTCATGCAGCCTCTTACACATTCATTTGCGACTTGCTCAAAATGATAGGTTTTTCCTTTAAAGACAGCGCCGAAGACAATGATGGCATCATATGTATTCTGTTTGGCGAGTTTTTTTGCAACGAGCGGAATTTCCAATGCACCCGGCACATGGAATACTTTTATTTGATTTTTTGCTAACCCTTTTTTTAGCAATGTGCTCACACAGTGCTTTGTGAGACTATCGGTAATCTGCGGGCGGTATGAGCTACTGA
>CAYWEP010000096.1:0-3607 GCA_964457405.1 uncultured Gammaproteobacteria bacterium | reverse complement strand
ACGCGATTGACGCTGGCGTTATCCCGACAATCACCCACGTTCTAACAAGTCAAAACGCAGATACGTTTGTCGCTCTTTCTGACTACGTAACAGCCCATGATGTGCTCTTTGCCGTTGGCATTGCCAACGCACGGGGTGGATCATTCTCAACTAACAAAACATCAATAGAGCCAACTGACGCGCAGTTGAAAATGGTTTTCCGACGGCTGCTTGCCCGCAAGCTTTTTGCTGATCGGCATATACGCACCACCCTCCCTTATCTTTTAGCAGCACCGTATCTTCGGCGTTGGGTTTGCGATCAAACAACAGATTTTTTACATTTGAGTATTGAACCTATCAATGGAAAATTACAACCAAAATTAAATGTCTGTTCTGAGGTGCGACCAGAAGATGGAGCAAAGATCGAAGATTTCCTCAGTGATGGTGGGCTGCAAACCTCAGAATATCTTGCCTGGCGAGCTGGGGCAATGAAGGATCCAGAGCATGGCTGTCCAAGCTGCACCCACCAATGCTATTTTGAAGCGGAGACGCGTGGCGGCATTGACCTCTCAGATACTCTTGAGATGCATGACTACTGGGATACTGCAGGAAAAGCACTTCGGCAACGCCACACATTCCGCCACCCAATACGGCCAGTTGTCTCGCAGCGCGGCATCTTACAAACCCCGTATGCATGGGAATCGCTCCTCCAAGGAGTTGCAAGGCAAATGGCAAAACTCGCAGGAGATGAATATTGGCAAAATACATTTCGCAGAGCAGGAGTAAAGTACACAGACGTTATTGCTTCATGTATTGAAGATGCGTCTGACCCTGCAGTGATAGCAGAGCTTATTGAAGCAGAGAAAAAAGACGCAAAAATCCCGCTTTGGACTATGCAGACAGCGCAAGATGGAAAAAAGTCTCCCGCTATAGCTTTCTACTATGAAGATTGGCATGATGAAGATAATTGGCAAAGTAGAGTTTTTAGAAGATTGTATCTACCATTTCAGGCAAGCGGTAAGGAGGCAGGATACGCAACGCCGCTAAAGTTTGCTGACCTTCTCAAGCATGAGGCATCAGATAATTTTCAAAGGAGTATTGAAACAATCATTTATGAACGAACTAGTAGGGAAAACTCTTCGTTTGTATTTAAAGGAAACGTTTTCCCCTTTATTGCCCGCCTTTTTCTCTACAGGCTCAATATATTTTCTTTAAAACTAAGCCGAAATCAAGCTGTAGATTCTGTATCTTTCATCGATTGGCTACTATATCCTTCATTACTTTTGGTATCTCATCTACCAAATCTGAAGCGTTAAAATACGGACCTACTCTTTCGTACAAACTGTCTCCTGCTTTTTTGTTGATGTATGAGCCTGCTTGTGCAGCAAGGAATAGGTCATTTTTACATGCAAGTGCTGCGATGAGGCCTGCTAGGACATCTCCTGTCCCGCCTTTTGTCATACCCGGATTGCCGCCTGTTACCTTAACGCATTTCTCAGGTGAACAGACAGTATCCTCATGTCCTTTGACCAAAATAATGCAGTTGTACTCTCTGGCCATCTCTTTTACCCGTAGTACATATTCATTATCTTTCCGCGTCATCCTGGCTTTTACCCTGAGCGAAGTCGAAGGGTGTCCAGGATCTCTTCCCTTGGTAGATTCTGGAGTCCTCCACGCTTCGCTCTGAGTCCCCAGAATGACGTTTTCAAAAAGTCTCTCGAATTCCTTCTGATGGGGAGTGAGTACCACATTGCCGTTTAAGCCTTTTAGCCATTCAGCCTCCATCATCTGCAGCGCCCCTGCGTCAATAACCCAGCGTTTGCTCGGATATTTCGCTAATAGGTACTTGGTTAAGTGGTACGTCTGCTCCCCCTCGTCTTCAAGTTTACTTACGTCCTTTAAGTTTTGAATTTTAACTTGTGTTTTTGAGTTTTGACTTTTGACTTTTGAATTATCGGTTCGGACCATTCCCGGCCCCAGCAATACACAATCCGCTTCTTCTATGTAATTTTCCAGCTGCTCTCTTGGTACAACAATGCCATCTCTAAACTCTTGCTTAGCGATCTTTACAATCTCATTGTTCTCAGGAACTGAGGAGTAGAAGACCATATCCACAATGCGGCTTGCGATTTTTAATGCCCAAAGGGAAGCGGAGTGAAACAAATGCGACCCGCCGATAAGAAGCAGCCTCCCGTTTTGCCCTTTGTGCGAATCAGCTGGTGGGATGTAAAGCCTTTTTAGCTCTTCTGGATTAAACTCTTGCATGCTCCCACCATTTTATCACAGAGGTTGATATATATTGATCGCCTTGACAAGACTGGAAAAAAATTCATAATAAGCTTATGTCAGCTGAGCAAGGTACACGCGGGGACGAGAAGCTTTCGCGGAGAGAAGTTTTTAAACGAACCAGGAAGGGGGTCATCCTTGTTGGCCTGACCACAATTGGCGCTGCAGGCATCATAGATGCCAGAGCGCGTACTGTCGCGGCGGTTGAAACAGAAAGGATTATGCCAGAACCAACAGAACGTCAAGCTGCGGAAGCAAATGAAACGCTTGAACAATCGAAATCGTTATTACAAACCGCAGTTGCTGGTGACTTAAGTCAACCGGGCGCATATGAGGAGATTGGGTCACTCACACGGTGGCCAGACGCGCTTGCTGCGCGAAAGGTTCTGCAACAAGATGCAAAAAAGCATGAGTTATTTGTTGACCTAGCAGCTCAACGAGGCGAGGATGCGGCAAAAGCTATTGCTGGCATGGGTGTTATAATGGTGGCTGCTAGCGGTTTAGCCGAAGTTAGTTCGCTTGTTGACTTAGTAAACGCAAATGATTCAGCTCAAAACGGCAACGCTCCCTCTCTTGCTTAATCCTTTCTTCCCAGTTCAATAACCTCCATATCTTTCAAATGCTTCTTGTCTATGAATTCTTTGTGGGTTGTTGTGATGATTGTTTGTTGATTTTTGACTATATCCATTACATGGTGAATGTGGCCTGTATCAAGCTCTGAGAAGATGTCATCAAGTAAAAGGAGTGGTCTTTCACCGGTCTGCGAAACGTATGCTAGCTGCAACAGTTTTAGCTGCAAAATAACGAGACGCTGCTGGCCACGAGAACCAAAGAGTTTGACGTTATGTTCTTCTTTCCCGTTTTTCAGCAATACTGCAAAGTCGTCGCGTTGTGGGCCAACCAATGTCACTCCTGCGCCTAATTCCGCATCTTTGTACTGCAGCAACCGCGCCTTTGAAATCGTGCTTTTATCATAGACAAAGGTAAAGTTGATTAGCTCCTTGGGAGTAGCATTGATAAGCGCAGAAAACACTTCTCTTTTTGTCGTTATTGTTTCGCCATACCCTATTAACAATTCATCCCAATACTCAAAAAGCCGTTCATTTCTTTTCCCTGTCTCTCGTGCTTGCTCCAAAAGCGCATTTCTCTGCCGCAATGCCTTTATGTAGCCGGTATGGGCGAGTCTGTACTCCCGGTCTGTCAGCTCCAACACGTTATCAAAAAACGATCGTCGAAGCGAGGGTGAACCAACAATAATATCCAAATCTGCCGGAACAAAAAGCAGGGCTTTTATTCGTCCGGCAAAATCCACGCGCCGTTTCGGAACAGTATTGACCTTATA
>CAYWEP010000095.1:0-3633 GCA_964457405.1 uncultured Gammaproteobacteria bacterium | reverse complement strand
GATGGAGCAAGCAGCGGATACAAATCGGATTCATTGCTTAGAACTGCCAGAGATCGAGACGGAGCTTTTCTTCCTGTTGCTTTTGACCAGTGTGTCAATTTCAGTGCCGCCGGTTACCAATATATTGATGTACCCTTTGTTGCTTTGCTTGGTCTTAATGCGCTTGCAGTGAGACTTCCAGCTGCACTATTTGGTTCTTTTACGATTGTTGTTTTTTATTTCTTCCTCGCTGATTTGTTCAAAAATAAGACCACGGCACTGATTGGGTCCTTTCTCCTCGCCACGCTTCCATGGCACGTTAATATCTCCCGGGCAAGCTCCGAAGGTGTCATCTCTTCATTTCTTGTCCTACTTGGCACATATCTTATATATAAAGCAACTATGAGGAAAGCCTTCTCTTTCGCTTTATACTTTCTCAGTTTCTTCTCGCTTCTCATAAGCTTTTTCTTCTACCATGCGGCTGGACCTTTTGTTCTGACCTTTTTCCCTTTTCTTTTTTTACTTAGCTTCCTCGTATACCGACCTTCAAAAGCAAAGATAATAGGGTCAATTACCATGTGCCTTGCCCTAGTTTTAGGATTTGTACTTTTTCTGACAGCCGGGAGCGGAAGCGGACGAATATCCCAAATAAATTTACTAAACATCCCCGGAGGGACAGAAGAGTTAAAGCAAGCAATGAATGAAGATGGGATACAAAACCCTCTCCTTACACGTTTTTACCATAATAAACTATATCATTTCGGTAGGCTATTCCTTACCTTTTCTTCTGAACATTTATCAGGGGATTTTTTATTTGTAAACAACGGGAATCCTGTCCGTTATAAAATGCCTTGGACAGGTAATTTCTATTTTATTGTTGCTCCATTTCTTGTTTTCGGCTTTGCAATTTTACTATCCGAAGGGATTAAAGGAAAAAAATACCTATTGCTCATTCCAATCGTCTGGCTTTTCATCGGAGTGATACCTGCAGCGCTGACATTTGAAGATCTCCCAAATGTAATACGCGCAAACCTTATGATACCCGCTTTGGTAATGCTAGCCGCGTTTGGTGTATCCGAAGCGTTGCAAATTGCGAGAGGCCGTGTCAAGACCGTCCTGATCATTGTCGGTATACTTATTTTTTCCCAAAATGCAGCTTCATTTCTTCACAATTATTTTTATCATCTACGAACCCACGAACCCTGGCATAGGAGTGCGGCGGAGGCAGAGCTTATATTCACCGTAGATAATTATGTGAAGAAAAATAAAAAAATTGTTATGACCACAGAGAGCAACAATAACTTTATTTTCTATCTCTTCTATAATAAATTCGATCCAGCAGAGTTTCAGCGCCGAGGATCCCCGAAGGAAAAAGAAAATCTCGTTTTTGATACCATCAAATACACATACCATCCTTGCCCGCTTGAAGGGAATCCAAAGAAAAGCACATCGGCAAAAGAAGGATTAATATATGTGAACAAACCAAACTGTAAGCTTCCGAAGAATGCTGAGATACTTCACGAAATTAGAACACCCGATGGGCTACCGGCCTTTTTTATCTTAAGACTAAAAGACGTTGACGAAGCTACAATTTATAGAGAATCTCAAATACAGTAGAATTGTCTTCTCGTTTTATCATATCAAGGTATTTGGCCTTTTCTGCCTTATCGCACAGACCGCTATTGATATATAACACGTCCTTCTCTATTATTGCTTTCTTCTTAGCAGGTGGCGTTTTCGGCGTTGGAAATGGACATTCTTCTTGAGAAAACTCATACTTTCCAAAATTAATTCTATCAAAATCTCGCATAGTAGTATTTCTTGTTTGCTCTTGAAATGTCTTCGGATCATACTTGCTATAGAACAAAAAGAAGATTGTCGGCGCTGACTCTCTATTGGTAATTATTGCTTTCCTGTATTGTGGCAGCAGGTCATTTACTTTTGCAACGAGTGCTTTATACCCATCATGCCGATACCAAGATCTATACAAAGAGGCATGGATATAGTACTGGTGAAAATAAAATAATACCTGGTAACAAGCAACAACGACAAATACTACTGCAATGCCTTTTATAATAATCCCGCTGTGTCGTATCCTCACTATAAACTGCCAGACACCATATGCCGTTAAGATACTCAGGGCCGGAAAAACAAGCAAAGTCCGTTGCAGATTTGGGACATCGTCAAATGTTAAGGAGCTGCCAATTGGAACGAGCAATACCCAACCAACCAGAAGAAAACCCGCAATGCTTTTTTTACTCAATAATACCCATGCTCCCAATAGCAAGAAAGGCAGCTCGACAATATACAAAAGCCCATGCAAAGGAATTCGATACCGGTCAGGAAACCCCTGATCAGTGAATAAAAAGTCATAAGAAAAATGCTTAAAATAGTTTTGCAAAAAGATGTTTCCGTAGGCAACCGGCTTATTATGAAACACCCTGGTAACAGATCGCAGTACGCCACTGACACCGTCATTGCGGATTTGCTCATCGATTACAAGTTGCGGAGATGGAGATGTAAAAATACTTAACGATTTTGCTCGGAGCGAAAGGCTTGGAAGAAGAATTGTTATGAGTAAAGGGAATAAGACGAAAAACGCATATAATCCAATGCTGACCTTGCTTCCTTTTTTTCTTAAGCCGCTGAGAAGAAGCAGCATAAAAGGAATAAAGAGAGGGAGGAAGCTATACGGTGCAATATAAAAGGAAAGACTCAAGCTAAAAGAAAAAAATGACGCAAAAAGAATCCATAGTTTTTCCTTCAGAACAAATAGTATATACAGTAAGACACCAAGCGTTATAAAGAAAACAACAATCGTGCTCACGCTTGCTGCTCTGGAAAGGTTAATATGCCATGGAGAGAGAGCGAGGAGTATTGCTGAAATATATCCAAGCCAGTTTGCTTCGCTCTCTTTTACTCCTTTGCCATAATACTGAAATAATTTTCTTGCCAGAAAAAATGTCAATACGACTGTTGCGCTCCCGAAAAATATAGAGGCAAAACGAACCGAAAATTCACTGAGCCCAAAAATGGCAATAAAAGGAATTGATACATATGAATACCCAGCTGGAGTGTAGATAAATGATGCAAGGTGGGTTGGTAAAAAGTTTCCTGTTATATCTTTACCTGTATGAAGAATTGAATAGGCATTATATCCTAAAAACGCCTCATCGCGATGAAACCCTGATGGAACTTCTCCTACTTTATATACGCGCACAAAAAAAGCTGAGAGAAAAATACAAATGAGGAGAAAAATACTAAGTCTTTTCATGACTCCTGTCTTTTATTTCCGGCCAGAAGTATGCGGTAATAAAA
Organism: uncultured Gammaproteobacteria bacterium; assembly: GCA_964457405.1. Classification (GTDB taxonomy): domain Bacteria; phylum Patescibacteriota; class Microgenomatia; order Levybacterales; family UBA12049; genus CAYWEP01. The sequence continues at coordinate 336 of CAYWEP010000095.1, read as the reverse complement.
ACCATTGAGAGATATGACAAATGGCTGTTGTTAAAATAGCGGGACAAATACCAGACGACAAAAAGAAATATCCCATACACCAGAATCAGCGTCGGTATGGCCGGATTTTTTTTCAGATAACGAATCAAAATAAATAACAATGGCACACCAATAACAAACTGCCAAATAATAAAAGGGTAATTCTCCTGAAGGTTTTGTATATAGCCAGTTTGATGAAGCAAACTTCCCAATCCATACCCGGATATGGGATAACTGTGCTCTGTATTCCCCGAAAGGTAATAGACCGTACTATCTAAAAACGCCTCTTTGTTCCAGAAAAAAAAGGGTAAAACAATA
>CAYWEP010000094.1:0-3677 GCA_964457405.1 uncultured Gammaproteobacteria bacterium | reverse complement strand
AACTTTAGTCCCTTTGCAAATTATGTGGCTCCTTTGGAAAATCCTGAGGGATTACCTGTAATATTTTGCCCCCAATATAAATTGTCATCCTGAATTCAGTTCAGCATCTTTCTCTTGAAAATCCGAAATTCGAAGCACGAAATTCGAAACTCCACTTCGTTCTAAAGAACTTCGCGGAGCAAGTAATATGAATTTGCTGTGTCCTTCCGTAGCTTTAGCGAAGGAGGGTTTCGGATTTCGAATTTTGGTATTCGAATTTATATTAGCTATTGTAATTCTGCAAGTTTCGTACTAAGATTGGTATTAATGAACACTGAGAACATAAAAGTAGCTGTGCTACTTGAACATTATGAGGGCGAGGAGAACTGGACGGCAAGCATTCCTGTTATTCCTGGATGCTTGGCTGAAGCGCCTACACCTGAAGCTGCGGCCCAAGCGATTATACCTGAAATAGAGTTTTTTACTAGTAATGACCCTGCTGCTCTCGAAGCTGTCCAACAACAACCAGAATTCCTCTTAACCGAAGTCGAGATTCCAATTCCGACTGCAAGTAGTCCGCAAATGCCCGATAAACCTATTTAATATCATGGGTGATAATATTCCTGATGGAGCGCGAGAAATGATCGCGCAGTTTAAACAAGAAGAAGCTCGTAGAGCAGCAGAGCGTGTCGCGCAAAGAGGAGAAATTACCAGAAGCAAAGATCGACGACAGCCAAAAAAACGTATGAACCCTCGAGAAGTTGAGGCTCATGCAATGCAATTTGGTATTGTGGCTGAAACCACAGGAGCGAATCATGGCAAGCATCTTGTCGCGCCGAATGGAGCTCGATGTAGCCTTCCTGATCATCCAAGGGACCTTGCCACAGGTACTTTACAAGAGATTAAAAAATTTATAGCCCAAAACGGCGTTACTCCAGCGAAGAAATAAGAAGCTAGGAGATAATGTTGAATATTCTTCTTCAATCCCGCAGAAGTTCTTTCACAATCCAGAATTCCTCTTTCAGTAACTATTCACAGTTCTAACATAAAATTGTCATTTCGAAGCTACAAAGTAGCTGAGAAATCTCCAAGGGGATCTCTCGCGGAGTTTACACTTAGTGCAAACGAACGTGCTCGAGATGACAAAATCGTATCAGAAGTGTGAACTGTTACATTATTTCTTCTATCCTATATGAATAGCAAAAAGATCAGGAACAAGACGTTTTACTCTATGCAAATTCTGATATCGCTTATGCTGGAAAAACTTCCCGAGCGGCCAATCAGACACCTTGTTATCGACGCTATTTGCATGTCGAAGGATCATATCTCCTGTAGGATCATGGATTCCGGTATATACTGCGAGATGAAGGCTTATAGGCTTTGCTTCGCTTTTGCCAAAAAAGAAAATATCGCCCTCTACGTACTCTTCTGACTGAAGCGTTTCAAACAGTAACCCTTCATCTTCATAGATTTCCTTTGTCCACATGCCTATTGGCAGCTTCACACCGAATCTATTATTGTAATACAGATGAACAAGTGTTTGACAGTTAAGTCCATACGTAGATACGTCAATTCCTTTTCCTATCACCCATGGGCCATGTTTTCTCAGATATGGCCAACCTAAAGCAAATCCGACGTGTCTGCTTTTTCCTGCTTCTACCACAATGATTTATTGTAAGGGATATCCTTCCATAACTTTAAACAAAACAATCCCGAGCGAAACCATAACATTTAAGCTCTTATTTACACCCCACATCGGAATTTCGACGATTTGATCTGTCATATCGAGAACCTCTTTTGATACTCCCTCCGACTCATGTCCTACAACAAGCGCTAGTGGAAATACATACTCAAGTCTATCGTATTTTACACTTCTTCTGTCTTGTTCTATCGCATAAATTTTGAGATTTGCATTTTGAGTTTTGAGTTCTTGGAGCGCTTCAGCAGCCGTTGAAGCATAGCTCCAAGCTACCCACTCAGTTGTATTGATCGAGGCTTTTTTAATGCGGTGATTAGGCGGAGTTTCTGTCTCTCCGCAGAGATACACTTTTGTCGCTGCTACGGCATCAGCCAAGCGAAAAATCGCGCCAATATTATACGTGTCCAAGACATTATCTAAGACAATATAGACCTGATTTTTTTTAATTAGCTTTAGTTCTTCTTCGGATGCTTGTTTCAAACGAAGCTCTTTCGCGTCGAGTTTTATCACGGAGGATATTATACAACAACTGAGCTATTCTACAACTATTGTGGGCACAAGGGTGACTGTTGACGTTGGCGTCTTTGCTGCATTTTTCTTCCCAATATCTGATTTTGCAGCCTCAGATGTCTTCCCTTTTTGTTTTAGCTTAGCAACACAGGAAACATATTCTCCATGATTCTTCCAATCTTTTTCTGTGCCACAGTCAGCAACAGTGAATCCCGAGAGGTCTCCGCCATTTTTTTCTGCTCTTATTGCTTTCCTCAGCTCTTGGAGTTTTTTCCTCAATTCCCGCGCTTTCTGACGTACCTCTAGCATCTTTCTCTTCCGCTCTTCTTTCGCTTTTTTCTTTCGTGCTTTCAACTCCTCGATAAGCTTTTTTCTCTTATCCATTACTTCTTGCTTTTTCTTTCTGAGTTCCTCCAGTGTCGGCGTCGGTTTTGGTATTGTTGTTACTGTAAGATCAGTTGTGGTTTGGTCATCTGTTGATCCTGTCACTGTATTCAGTCGATTGAGGCGTTGTTCTAACTTGATCACGTGCGTCTCAGCAGCCAGGACTTGCGTATCGACTTCATCTTCAAGGTCATTTTCCATTGCCTCCAACATCTCCTCCTCTGTCAACTGATCCTCAACCCGTATTTTTGCCACAAGCATTGTTTGACGGGTAGATTCTATTTGCAGGGCAAGTGAGCTATCTGCCTGTAAGGCAACGGTCTTTAAGATCTCGCGATATAACTTCATCAGATCGTTGGTGTTTTTGGCTAATGTACCCACATCTTTCCCCTGCGCCGCAGCGTCGGCAAGGTCGGAAGAGATTTTTTCCGATTCATAAGCTATCTCATTGAGAGTTGATTGGATGGCCTCCCTATTACCCCGCTCTACCATGACTCGAAGCTCTGCTAACCGCTCACCAAGTATCAAATTATGCATGGCAACCCGACGTTCAGGCGTAAAGGCAAATACAAGACGAAAACTCTGAAATGCTTTATCGATGACATACAGTGGACTGTCTGGGAGAAAGTATCCAGGACCCGAAGCAACAGGCGGAAAGTTGACACTACCTGCTGCTGTTTGATCGTCTAATACGTCTCGTACATGATTTGCGAAAACTGGTGCAGCCGATACTGCAACAAGCAGCAATCCTCCGACAATGGCAGACTTCCTAGACATAGTTTGATTATGAGACTGTTGTGTAAAAAAAGTCAAGGGCTTGATACACTCTCCTACCCATGGTACGCTTTAGACATACCTAAATTTACGCGAGCCTTCTCTACCAAGATAAAAACATTGAAAAAACTACACAAAGACCCTCTTTTTATACGGATTGGGGTTATTGTACTCATTTTTTCCATTATCCTTACCGTGTACCTTGCGATGCAGGAGCAAAATCTTCGTCAAGAAGCAAAAGGCAAAGGCGGCGGCAAGCCGAATATTATCGTTATCATGACTGATGATCAACGCTTTGATCTGATGGATGAGTTGCCAGCAGTGACAAAAG
>CAYWEP010000093.1:0-3733 GCA_964457405.1 uncultured Gammaproteobacteria bacterium | reverse complement strand
TGTAAAATACCGCTTGGGCATTCAGAACAAATATCATATTGTCATTGACGATTCCGATGGGTATTATGTCAAGCCAAAGAGTTCGTATAAAAAGGGAAATGATAAATAACAGGAGTGCTATAGAAAGCGGTTTTGTGATAACAGCCTTGAAATTCACTGGAATTATTCTTTCAGATTGCGTATGCGTTGTCAACGAGCCGTCTTTATTTTTTGCCGTCCTGGACAGTCTTTTCAGATTCTGTTAAGATGAGGCAGAGTAGAGAGTATGGCGAAAAAAGTTTTTGTCGTGATGCCCGCGTACAATGCCGCAAGAACTCTTGAGGGGGTCTATCAGAATATCTCAAAACGCATAGTTGATAAAGTACTCCTTATTGATGATGGGTCCATAGACAAAACTGTTGTGCTGGCAAGAAAGCTTGGGATCGAGCCAATCGTCCATAAAAAAAATTTAGGCTATGGAGGGAATCAAAAAACCTGTTATGAGTATGCATTGAAACAAGGCGCAGATTATGTCATCATGCTCCATCCGGATGGACAGTACGATGGAGCGGACCTGCCAGCATTTGTGCAAGCACTAAAAGAAGGAAAAGGCGATCTTATCCTGGGTTCACGATTCCTGGGAAAATACCATGGAACGCCGTTTTATAAATCTATCTCCATCCGGTTTTTGACGCTATTATTTAATCTTGTTTTACAAACTCGACTTACAGAAGTAAACACGGGCTATAGAGGGTTCACAAGAAGGTTTTTAGAAACAGTTCCGTTTGAGAAAAATGGTAACGGGTATATTTTCGATCCGCAAATGATTATTCAGGCCGTGTATTTTAAATTTCGCATTTCTGAAGTGGCGGTAACAAAAGACTATCTTCAAGAAGCGAGTTCTCCGAATTTTTTCCAGTCTGTACGGCATGGCATAGAAAACCTGCAATTACTCGGGCAGTATATCCTTCATGTTTTTCGCATCAGAAAGGCGTCTTTTCTCACTCCTTCTTACTAAGTTTTTAAAAATGACGAATTTGTGGTATAATGATATTACTTTGCCGGTTATAACCCCACCCATCACTATTGCGAGATGCTCCCGGTGCCACAGCGCTCTTATCGTTGTCAAAGTTGAGACGGAGAGGATTGAAAATCACCGTTTTCCGGTTACTATCACTACATATAACTGTTCAAATAAGGCGTGCCAGATTGAAACCGACAAAAAGACTGCTCTGCGCCTGAAGCATAGAGCGGAGCAGGAGTTAGCAAAACAGGAGCGGGAAAAAATTAGAGTAAAAAATATTGTCCTTAAGAAAAAAACCAATTGAAGAAATACCCTCACTAAGCTACAATTACTGCATATGTTTACCCCGTACAAATTACGTGGGGAGTTTCTTTTGACAAGACAATATGAATCGCGACAATAATACATCGGCAGATGATAAAAAAGAATTCTATACGGGGTTTAAGCCTGTTGATCCCAAAGTTGATTTTGCTGCAAAAGAGCGGGAGTTACTCAAAAAATGGTACGACAGTGGGATTGTGGAGAAATACTTACATCGTAACGATTCAGCAAAAGAGAAATTTTCCTTTCTTGACGGGCCGATCACTGCCAATAACCCCATGGGTGTTCATCACGGATGGGGGCGAACATACAAGGATCTTTGGCAACGATTTTGGAATATGCGAGGCAGAAAACAGCGCTTTCAAAACGGTTTTGACTGTCAAGGATTGTGGGTTGAGGTAGAAGTTGAGAAAGAGCTTGGCATCAGAAATAAAAAAGATATTGAAAATCTTGTCCCAGGGGACAAGAAAGCAAGTATCGCAAAATTTGTTGAGCTTTGTAAAGAACGAGTCCTTAAATTCAGCGCGATTCAGACAGAACAAAGCAAGAGGCTTGGTTATTTCATGGATTGGGATAATTCCTATTACACAATGTCAGATGAAAATAATTATGCAATCTGGCATTTTCTCAAAGTCGCTCATGAGAAAGGATGGATTTATAAAGGACGCGACAGTGTGCCATGGTGTCCGCGTTGCGAGACTGCAATTTCCCAGCACGAGATGCTGACTGAAGATTATAAAGAACTGACGCATGAGACAGTCTTTGTGAAGTTACCGATTGCGACAGAAGGGTGGGAAAACACCTCGTTGCTAATTTGGACAACAACACCATGGACTGTTCCAGCCAATGTCGCGGTAGGTATAAATACAGAGTTTGACTACAGAGAGTTTAGGAACTCCAAAAGTGGGGATAAGGTAATAATAGTAAATAAAGATGAAAACGGAAATCGCGCTGTTTGGAACATTAAAGGAAAAGAGGAGATTATCGAAGATGTTTTGTTTACCGGAACAGAAGGTGATTGGGAGGGAGTACGAGATATTAAAGGTAAAGATCTTGTGGGACTAATGTACGAGGGGCCTTTCGACCATTTGCCGCGAGTTAAAAAAGCACGAGAAGAGAACCCCAAGACCTTTCATACTGTTGTTGAAGGTTCTGAAATTGTCGTTGCGACAGAAGGTACGGGACTTCTGCATGTTGCTCCAGGAGCAGGAAAAGAAGACTTTGATCTAGGAAAAAAAGAACATTTACCAGTTATTTCTGTGATTGGAGATGATGCAACATATCTTGAAGGTATGGATCAGTTTAGCGGTAAAAACGCGAAGAAACATCCAGAGCTTATTGTTAAATTCCTTGAGGAACATGAAAGCAGAAAATATTTCTTTAAAAAGATGAGGTATACACATAGGTATCCTTCCTGTTGGAGATGCCATACAGAACTTGTTTGGAAAGTTGCGGATGAATGGTATGTATCGATGGATAAACCATCGAACTCAAAACTCCCCGGCCTCGCCAAGCGAAGCGGGACAGGCAAAACTCAAAACTCAAAAGTTGATGGTAAAACGTTTAGAGAACAGATGGAAGAGGTTGCAAGGCAAATCAATTGGATTCCAAGTTGGGGATTGGAGCGCGAACTTGACTGGTTAAATAATATGCATGATTGGTTGATAAGTAAAAAGAATAGATATTGGGGTTTGGCACTTCCTATTTATGAGTGCAAGAAATGCGGGAACTTTGAAGTAATCGAGAGCAAAGAAGAGTTAAAAGAAAGAGCGGTTGAGGGATGGGAGGCGTTTGAAGGACATACGCCGCACAAGCCATTTATTGACGAAGTGAAAATAAAGTGTTCATCTTGTGAAGAAGTTATTTCTCGGGTGAATGATGTGGGTAATGTTTGGCTTGACGCAGGTATTGTACCTTTCTCAACAATGCCTCCTGATTGGTATCCGGCAGATTTTATAACCGAAAGTTTTCCTGGTCAGTTTAAGAATTGGTTCTACTCACTCATCGCCATGGCAACTGCACTGAAGAATGAAGCGCCGATGAAAAACCTTTTGGGGTTTGCTACGGTTCTTGGTGAGGATGGACGACCAATGCACAAATCATGGGGGAATGCAATTGAATTTAACGAAGGAGCAGATAAAATCGGTGTTGATGTTATGCGATGGATGTACGTAACGAATGATCCAGAGCATAATTTACTGTTCGGGTATAAAAAGGCAGATGAAACGCGAAGGAAGTTTCATCTTATGCTGTGGAATATTTATAACTTTTTTGTAACATATGCGTTGGTTGATAAATGGAGTCCAAAAAAAGTGCAAAGCGCAAATGGCTTGGAGCAAAGCGTATTAGACCGTTGGATTTTGTCTAGACTCAATCAGACAATAAAAATTGTTACCGAGTCTTTGGAAA
>CAYWEP010000092.1:0-3749 GCA_964457405.1 uncultured Gammaproteobacteria bacterium | reverse complement strand
TTCTTCAAGCCTTTTAATCAGTTCAATCTGCTCTTTAATATGATCCGTGGCTTTGACAAACAGTTCGGGTTTGGTCAAATGCAAGAGATCATAATCTTTCAAGAAAGCGTCTGTGTAAAACTCTGCTATCTCCCACGCAGTCTTGCCTTCTTTTTTGGCAGATTTCTCCATCCGATCCTCACCTGTATCCGCATCACCGAGATTGTCCCCGGTCAAATGTCCGACATCTGTCAGATTCATCACATACTTCACTGCAAAATTATTGTATTGCAGAGTACGAACGAGAAGATCTGCAGTCGTATAGGTACGAAAGTTCCCGATATGCGCAAAATCATACACAGTCGGACCACATGTATACATGGTGACAAGTGGCGGGTTGAGTGGCTTAAAATCCTCTATTTTACGTGATAAAGAATTGTAAAGTTTTAACATGCTTGATAAATTCGAAAGGGATTCTGGATGCGTCTCCACTTCGTTTCGACTTACCAGAATGACGTCATTCTGGGGAGGAGTGAAACGACGACTCCAGAATCTCAACTGCGGATTTTACCTTTATGGATTATACCATAAATCCGAGGCTAGCGAAATAACAGACTATCCACTCACTCCTGGAAATCGTTCGGCTTTGTTACTCGCCATCTGGACTGCGAGCGGTGGTGGTTCTTTTTTCTTCTTTTCATCCTCATGCTGCAGTTCTTCCATTTTCTCGCGCTCCACTTTCTCGGCTGGCCGTTCCTCTTCTTGCTGCGGCTGGCGCTTGGTGAGCGGGATGTAATAGGTCTCATCGTGTAGCTTTTTACGAAGGCTCTCAAGCTTCTGCGCTTCCTCAGGCGTATAGCCTTTTTGCGTTAATTGCTGAAAATACGCACTTGGCTGTTTATTTCCTGTTTGTTGGCCGTCGTTTGTTGGTTGTTGATTGTTCGCAGTAGACGCGTACATATCCTCGATAAACTCTTTGGCAAATTGATCGGTTGTTGGCTGTTGCTGACCCTGTTGGGCTGCACCAGCGGCCTGTTCATTGGTGCCGCTGTCCTGTGTCTGTCCGCTTTGTGACTGCTGGGTTTTTTGTGAAGAAAACTGCCCTTTCACCGCTTGCGCCGTATGCTTAAACTGCCGCTTCACGCCTTTTTCTATTCCCTCTTCAAAACTGCCAAGTACTGACTTTGCTTGCATATACCTCTAGTGTAGCAAAAAAGTTTGTTAAACAAATATGTATGTGCTATTATTTGCGCATGGCAAAACTGGAACATGACCATCGGGATTTATACCCGCGATTTGGCCGTCAACAAGGGTATGCTGATTTGTATAATTTGCCACCACATAAACGTATAGGCATAGACGCTCCAACTGTTCTTACTTGCAGCGCGACAGCTCTTGGCGGCGGACTTATTTTTTTAGGTACCAAGTATGATGTAAACTTTGTAAAAGAAGTGGGAGTTGTTGTTTTTATGTCTGGAAGTCTTAGGTTTATAGTGCGTGCGAAAGAACGATCTGAGAGAAAAGATTAGACGCCCACCAAACTCCGATAAAGCTGATCACCCCTGGGGTGCAGCTACAAAACCACCCTTAGGGTGGTTTTCTCTTGCCACCTCAGGATTTACCTTATCAAACCTAGTTCTTCCTTCGCTTCGTCGGAGATTTTATCAGGATCCCATGCAGGCTCCCAGACGAGGTCTATCTTCACTCCTTTCACTCCTTCTACTTTCTTTACCGCTTCAGGAATCCATTCTTCAAAAACAAAAGACAGAGGACACCCGGGTGTGGTCAGAGTCATTGTGATTGTGACCAAACCCGCATCTTGATCGATAGTTGTGTTATATACTAACCCAAGGTCGATGATATTGAAGTTAAGTTCCGGGTCGATGATGGTTTTGAGCTGCTCCGTCAGCGCTTCTCTTGTAATCATGCTTGATATTATACCTGTTTAAAATTGTCATTGCGACGAGTGAAACGAGGAGAAATCCCTTCAGGGTGAACCCATGGGATCTCTCGCTGAAGCTCGAGATGACAATGCGATGGAGATTGCTTCGTCCCCTTCGATAAACTCAGGATCCTCGCAATGACAGAAGAGGAATTGTATAATTAGCTCTATGACTCTAAAACTCCTCCACCTCAACATCCTCTACGGCAGGTATATTGATCAGCTCATCGATTATCTAAAACACGAAGATTTTGATATTCTCTGTTTTCAAGAAGTTGGTAGTGGTCGCGTCAGCGCACACGGGACAGATAATTTCGATGAAATAAGAACGCGGCTTGGATATCATGGAGAAAAAATAGTCTCTTGGAATCTCGCAGGAGATAAAAACTCAAATGAATCAAATGCAATTTTTTTCAAACCGGTATTTACTGTTGTCAAAAGACACGCTGAATGGCTGAAAAAAAGCCCAGAGCCAACAGAGTACGAAACGCGGAACTTTCAAGATGATCCACGTACTGCCCTCTATCTTGAACTGCAAAAGGAAGACAAACGCATACGAATCATCACAACTCATCTCTCCTGGGGACGGACAAGTGACGATGATCCAAACAAGCTTGAGCCAGGGAAAAAGCTTTTTGAATTTGTAAAAACAATCGAAAAACCATACATCCTAACTGGCGATTTCAATGTGAATCCAGATTCGCAAATTGTAAAAATGATTGATTCTGAAGCAAGGAATTTGACGACTGAGAACCATATCACAAACACCCTTAACCCCCGCACACACAAAGCTCCGCGCCTTTTCCCTTCAGGTATCGCGGTTGATTATATCTATGTCACTGAAGGAGTTACCGTAAAAGGATTCAAAGCTCTCAGTGACCTCAACATCTCCGACCACCTGGGATTATCTATAGAATTCGAGATTTAATAGTCGCTTCTTCCCTCAATCGCTCGGTCAAGCGTCGTTGGGTCAGCATATTCGATATCACTGCCGATTGGAAGTCCTCGTCCTATCCGTGTAATTTTTATATCCTGATCAATATTTTTTAACTGCTTTGCGATATACATCGCAGTCGCTTCTCCTTCCATCGTCGGATTTGTAGATAGTATTATTTCCTTAATATCTCCGTTTTTTACCCGCTCGAGGAGTTGTCCGATGTATATTTCATCGGGTCCGATATTGTTCAAAGGGTCAATCCTGCCGTGCAAAACGTGATACACGCCTTTGTATCTCCCGCTTTTTTCAAGAGCAAGAACGTCTAATGGTTGTTCAACCACGCAAATAACACGCTGATCTCGATTCTGATCAGAGCAAATACTGCACGCATCAGTTTCATCAACGGTTTTGCAGATTGAACATAAAACTGTCTCTTTTCTGAGATTTTGGAACGCTTCACCAATTCGATCCAACTCACCTTGTGGAACATGAAGCAAATAAAAAGTTAATCGTTGCGCTGTCTTGGGTCCGATTCCAGGGAGACGCTCGAAACTGTCGATAACATTCTGTACTGCACGGGGTATTTTCATATTATGAATTTACTCATATTTTATCTGTTCTGCAATCACATCTGCGACTGATAAAATTTCAAGCTTTGGAAATTGCGAGAATTTGGAGACGAATATCGTATCAGTCACATAGATTTTTCTTGCAAATGACTCTTGCAATAACTCCGGCGCTCTTTCGGAAAAAACAGGATGAGTTGCGAAGACATACATCTCCTTCACTCCTTTTTTCTTAAGCAGCTTGCAGGCGGTGACGATCGTCCCGCCTGATGATATCATGTCATCAACAATGATCGCTCTTTTATGCACTTTCCCATGAATGATA
>CAYWEP010000091.1:0-3790 GCA_964457405.1 uncultured Gammaproteobacteria bacterium | reverse complement strand
TTGGCGGGCTTCCTTCTGAAGAAAAAAATCAAATAGAGCATTATTGATCCCTGACCTTTTAAAGATAGAACGTTTCGTTTATAATACGATCGAATATGACGAGTGCAACAATAAAAAGAGAGCAGGACGGAACAGTTATACTTACGATCACCATTCCCGCTGCTGAGGTGAAAAAGGCGCAGGAAGCGGTCATGGAGAGTGTGGTAAAAAATGCCGCCCTCCCTGGCTTTCGCAAAGGAAAAGCGCCGAAAAAACTTGTAGAGGGAAGTGTCAACCCGCAGAAATTGTCGGAGGAGACCTTAAAGCAACTCTTGCCACAAGCCTACATGGAAGCTGTCAAGACACACAGCCTTCGACCCGTCATGAACCCTAAAATCCACGTAGAGAAGCTTGAAGATCCTTCGACCCATTCGGCTGGCTCAGGGCAGGCAAGCTCAGGACAAGGTGGCAGGGACTGGGTATTCACTGCAACGACTGCCGAAATGCCACAGATGACGTTAGGAGACTATAAAAAGGCCATAAGAGGCGTTACAGCAAAGAGCAAAATTGTTATCCCGGGAAAAGAGCAAAAGGAGCCAAGTATGGATGAGATTATGAAGGCATTTTTGCAAGAGGTCGATGTAACGCTTCCGAAAGTACTCATCGATCAAGAAGCAGACAGGCTTCTTGCGCAAACGCTTGATGAGATAAAGCGACTCGGACTTACCCTTGATCAATACCTTTCATCAACCGGGAAAACTCCGGAGCAGCTTCGAGCAGAATACGAAACGAAAGCGACTACAGAGATGAAGTTTGAATTTGCGCTGCAGAAAGTAGCAGAAACTGAGAAGATCACGATTTCGGAAAAAGAGATAGAAGAGGCACTGCAAAAAGCCAAAGATCCTCAGGAGCGTGCTAATTTAGAACAAAATCGCTACCTTCTGGCAAGTATTTTACGGCAGCAAAAAACGCTTGATTTTTTGAGAAGTTTGTGATAGGCTGCGGCCAAAGGGTATGTTGGACGCAAAAACAAAAACGAAAATCAAAAAATACGGCGAAAAAAGCTCTGTTGAAACCCTCAAAGAAGAAATAACCGGCCTTGGGCGAGGGGCAATTTCTTCGGTCAAATCAGACCTCCTTACGGAAGGTGCACACGATTTCTGGAACCAACTGCTTAAAACCGAACAAAAATTCAACGATCTCAAAGGCGAGTTGAGCGAAGGCCAGGAGCTAGATGTGGCCTCGCTTGAAGGAAAGTCTAAACAGAAAGTCGATATTGATCCCGGCCTTGAGTATGGCAAAGAATACACAAGAAGCATTCTTCATTATCGGGAGCAGGCAACACGCGTAGAATCACATGAATTGAGACAGAGAGTAGAGGAGATTATGGCTGAGCTAAAACGGCTTGTCGATACCTCAGCTGTCCTTGAAGCGCAGTTTCAGGAGGTAGCGACAGAGCAAGTGCCGGCAAAAGCGGGTAAATATCATTTGAGCTTCTTTGAATGGATGTTAAGCGTTATCCGATCGGCAAGGGAAAAAATTGAAGACTCTGGAAGCTGGCTTAAGGCGCTGGCAAGCAAAAAGAGCAAACGGCAGTACTGGGCAATGTTCAAAAAACACGGAACAACCTTCGGCCTCTCCAACGAGCGGGTTGTCGCGACACAAACAGGATAGTAGCGCGAAACCGCGAATGAACTGGTTGATAAAAACAAAGTGCTGCGTCGCTTACGCGCGAGCCCTGTTTCGCAATAGATTTATAAAGCGTTACCTTGTATATCTTTTTGGTTCAAGCGGCGGAGCCTTTTCAAACGCTACCCGCGCCAGATTTGCTCCTTGCGCGATGTGTGGAGGCAGTGCAGGACTGTTATAGTCCAATCTTCTTGTGACTACTGTTTCGCCGCTGCCTGCGGGATTTCTTGTAATGGTTTGCCAAGTAATTACGCCATGTGGATGTGTTTCTGAGAAGTATGGTTCAGCGATCAAATCTACCTCCCTATTGTTATTCCAAAAAGCGACCGCACCAAATGCAAAATCTTGTCCTCCATCATATGCGGTTCCTTTAAATCTAAATGTGCGATGATTTCCTACTCGTTCTTCCTTGCCCCTATTGCAACTGAGAACATGCAATGCGAAAATCCTTCTTTCACCGGGTAGACGGATGATAGCAGAATTGTCTCGTTCAAACACCTGCGCAAAACCACCTATAACCCTAGCAAAACGGTGCGGATCTACTTTTTTCACAGCATAGATCTCAGGCTCCGTGAGGACTTCTCCTGTACCAGCTGCTGACTCCGGCGTACCAAGTACTTCTCTAACCATAAAACAAAAAGTTTCCAGGGAGGGACTTGAAATTAGCTTACAATAGCAGGGTAATTTTGTCAATACCGCCAATTTCCTTGCGCAAACATTCTCTTTTCCTTATAATATCCCAACGCGGGCTCGTAGCTCAGTTGGTTAGACCTGCCCGCCAGTGCCCGGATCCATAGCTCAGTTGGCCAGAGCGTTGCATTTCGTCCAAAGGACGATGGGACTTTGGCCCAGACACTGCAAGATATGTATTATGTGTACTTTGCTAAAAGTTTGAGTCCATAGCTCAGCGGTAGAGCGCTTCGTTGACATCGAAGAGGCCGATGGTTCGATCCCATCTGGGCTCACTTAAAATTCATGTCACTTACTTTTTATGACTCGTGACGAAGCGCATGCGCTTCTTACTAAGCATCTCCATAACAAAAACCTCATCAAGCACTCGCTTGCTGCAGAAGCAGCGATGAAGGGGATTTATAGGAAACTAAATCCGCCAGAAATCTCCTCCGGATGAAGAAAAAATCGTTTGCCAAAGGCGCTATGCGTGAATACATTCTTCTTTGTGATGAGAAATTAGGAATCCCACTTCCAGAATTCGTCGCAATTGTACTTGCCGAGATGCAAGATATATCGTCAGACTTAGGATCGTAAATTGCCCAACTATCTCCATAACCATGACCTCATTTGATCTTTTTAGTGCTGTTGACAAAGAGGTCGTACAGAAAATAAAGTAGATTAACATGAATAAAGCACAGAGTAATGAAAAAGATAAGAAACTCACTGATGTCCTTAATCGGCTTACTCGGAGAATTGAGGAAGCAACCGTTGATATTCATGAGATGAAGCGTGACCTAAAGTTTGTAAATCTCAGACTACATACTGTTGAGAAGAATACTGAAATAACAAAAATTGACGTTGAAAAGATTAGACAGAATGTTGATGATCTAATTGAAACTTCATCTGAAATACTCTCAAAGATGGTCACTCAAAAAGAGTTTGATAATCTATCGCGCCGCGTCAGTTCACTTGAGCATACTGCAAAAACTTCCTAGGAAACAACTTCTGCTTTATAACCAATCGTGAATTTGCTATAGTACAACTATTATGAATAGTAAGGATAGCCAAAAGGAGGAAAACAAGAAAAAAGACCATAAACAGATTGGTCAGGAACTTGAGTTGTTTTTTACACACGACATCGCACCGGGAGCTCCATTTTGGCTGCCCAAAGGAATGGTTATATTTAAAGAGCTTGAAAAATACATCCGCGAACTTACCCAAAAAGCAGGCTATCTTGAAACATCTACACCAATCATGGTGAAAAGCCAGCTATTTAAAGAGTCAGGCCACTGGACTAAGTTTGGGGAACACAATATGTACAATCTTACTATTACCGACAATCCTGAAGAAATGAAGGCGACTGATTCGCTTGCAATTAGCTATACCTTAAAGCCGATGAATTGCCCTGAATCAACACTGCTCTATAGATTTAGAACAAGAAGCTACAAAG
>CAYWEP010000090.1:0-3793 GCA_964457405.1 uncultured Gammaproteobacteria bacterium | reverse complement strand
GCTCGACAAACTTGAACTTCAGATCATTAATCACTTCTGCTGGAACATCTTCCAAATCTTTCTCGTTGTCTTTTGGAAGAATAATTGTTTTAAGACCGGCTCTGTGTGCTGCGATAATTTTCTCTTTTATCCCACCAATCTCGAGCACTCTCCCCCGGAGAGTTACCTCGCCAGTAGCACCAACCTTTCTGTTAACAGGAATTTTCGTGAGAGCTGAAACAATAGCCGTCGTTATCGGGATTCCTGCAGATGGACCATCTTTTGGAACCGCTCCCTCAGGAACATGAACGTGGACATCCAATTTCTGATAGAACTTTTCAGGTAGACCGAATTTGTCCGCCCTTGCACGGATGTAAGACATGGCGGCTTGACATGACTCTTTCATCACATCACCAAGCTGTCCGGTAAGTATCAGATTGCCACGACCTGGCATCAAGGCGACTTCGATAAAGAGAATGTCACCACCCGCTTCAGTCCAGGCAAGTCCAGTTGCCATCCCTGCTTCGTCTTTTTTCTCAAGCATTGTACCCTTGTATTTGATAGGGCCTAGGAATTTCGTTGCGTTCTTTACGTCAACTGTTATTTTTTCTTTCTTTCCTTGTGCCACCTTCTTTGCGACTTTACGCATAATCATTGCTATCCTTCGCTCAAGGCTTCTAACGCCTGCTTCACGGGTATAGTGAGTAATAATATACGCTAGTGCATCATCGGTTATTTCAATTTTCTTCTCGTCAAGTCCATGGCTCTCAAGCTGCTTCTTAACTAAGAAACTGCGTGCAATATGGAATTTTTCATCCTGGGTGTAGCCGGCAAAGTGGATAGTTTCCAATCGATCACGAAGCGCCGGAGGGATGGTATCAAGCACATTGGCTGTGGTCACAAACATCACGTCTGACAAATCAAATGCTACTTCCAGGTAGTGGTCTGAAAACTCGGAATTCTGCTCGGGATCCAGTGCTTCAAGAAGCGCGCTTGACGGATCGCCGCGAAAATCTGCACCAACTTTATCTATTTCATCAAGCATGAAGACTGGATTTTTGGTTCCTGCGTCTTTAATGCCTTGAATAATTCGTCCAGGCAAAGCACCCACGTACGTTCGTCTATGTCCGCGTATTTCTGCTTCATCTCGAATACCACCCAAAGATACCCGGAAGAATTTTCGACCTAACGCGCGGGCGATTGATTTGCCTAAAGACGTCTTTCCGACGCCGGGTGGTCCGACGAAACAAAGAATCGGCCCTTTCATTTTTCCAGCTAACTTATGCACTGCCAAATATTCTACAATTCGTTCTTTGACTTTGGGTAACCCATAGTGGTCTTCATTGAGGATATCCTCTGCGGTTCTAATATCAACAGTGCTCTTGCTGGTTATACTCCAAGGAAGGCCAATGAGCCAATCAACATAATTTCTAATATAGCCTGCTTCGGGATTGAATTGATTCATGTTACCCAATTTCTTTACCTCTTTCTTGGCCTTTTCTTCAACGTCCTCAGGCATTTTTGCTTCTTTTATTTTCAACATCAATTCTTTGACCTCGGAGCCCTCCTCTTCCCCAAGCTCTTTCTCAATTGTTCGCAACCGTTCTCGAAGCATTGCTTCACGTGCGCCTTTTTCGAAGCGCTCCTGCGTCTTGCTAGCAATGCGCCGCTCAAGCTCCAGAATCTTTATTTCTTTACCCAAAAGTTCAACCAGTTTTTGCAGTCGTTGTTTTACATCAGTCATTTCCAACAGCTCTTGTCGGTCTGTTGGTTTTAGATCAAGTGCCGAGGCGATAAGATCAGATAACTCAGAAGAGGAATTTTCAGACATAATATTCATAAAGACGAGGAAGTCCGCGGTCTTACCGAAATTCATCGCTCTTCTAAATTCATTTGTTAAATGGTTGCAAAGCGCCTGAATTTCAGGTGTATTCTCAACGACATCGGGTAATGCAACGACTTTTGCCATGAAAAAGCTCTCGTGTTTTTCAAAAGAAAGAATTTCAACACGCGAAATACCACGGACCTGGGCATTTATTTCACCGTCTGCGCGAATCATTCGCTCGATGCGGGATAATGTTCCTACCTTATAGAGGTCTTCGACGCTCGGATCATTGAGTCTCCCATTTTTTTGTAAGACAAAGCAGACTACCCGCTCATGCTGGAACGAGGACTCGAGTGCTGCAAGACTTTTTGGTCTGCCAAAGGTTAATACGGAATCAGTATTGGGGAAAATAATTCCGTCTCGAATCGGAATAACCGGGACAATTCTCACTATCGGAGTTATTGAAGTTTTATCCATAATTTTCTATTTAGCACTCTATCACACCATCTGCTAGTTGTCAAGTACCATACTTTCCTGGGTTGACAAATATATTTGAGCCTTTAAAATGGACATATGCAGAACAATAATAAGACAAAAACCCACTCATTTTACCCCGGACGGCCGGATATGCTTCTGAAAAACCTGCATTCCTTTGAAGGAAGAGTTGCAGATATTATTACGACTCTTGCCGGGAGCATGTACTTTGTTTACGTGCACATCCTCTTGTTCACCGGCTTTTTTATTATCAGACCCTTCCCGGTCGACGTTTTCAACATCCTTCTTTCTCTTGAAGCAATCTTTCTCGCGACATTTATCATGATTTCACAGAACAGACAGGCGTTGGTTGATACGTATAGGGAATACGAGGAAGAACAGGAAGAGCTGGAAGAAGAAAAAGAACAGGAAGAGCTGGAAGAAGACGTAGCTGATATTCAGAAAGATCTGGACGATATCAAAAATGCAATTACCTATATCCAGCAAAAAGTGTCAGTCGTTGAGAAGACGCACGGAGCATCCACAATCGCATCATCCCCGCGCAAATAACTCCCTATGCTTTCTCACATTTTTTTGAAAACTTGACATGAAAATTTTCTTCCCTGATACTATATGATAGTATGGACGAACAGAAATCACCGCTGCCTGAAAAAGAACTCCCGGAGCCACACGATATGCTTTTGCGTGCTCCAACTTTGGCAGAGAGATATCCTTACCTTAAATGGTTGGCAGTGGGACTTATGGCAGTATTAGTTGGGATTGTAACGCTGTACCTTAACATTAATCAATCCAGTCAAACTAGATCAACCCCGACTCCTACAGTCGTTCCTTCCCCGTCCCCAACACCAATTGCATATACCATCACTGAAGATGAAATAAAACCGGGATGGAGTATTTATATAGATAAGGAGTATGGCTTTTCCATGGGATTTCCGTCGGATTGGACAATTTCAATCGATAAAAGTAAAAGTCGTCCTGGAAAACTGGAACTAGTTGAACTAAAACACCCGGATTATCCCACAAATTTCATCATTTTGAATCTTTCTATTGGTAACGAGTACGCATTTTCTGAGCCAGATTTTACAGAAAACTATTCAATTGCGGGTATTAAAGGCTATAGACGCTCCCTTATTGGAAGACAGAATCCATCACAAGAATTAGTCTACTTCCAGAGAGGAAATGACTACTTCTCAATCCAATTTATCGATGATAAAAAACAATACACAGGAGTATTAAACCAGGTGCTCTCTACCTTCAAATTCCTAGACCAAGATCAAGCACTAACACCTACTCTCTGCACACAAGAAGCAAAAGTATGTCCTGATGGGTCTTCTGTTGGCAGAACCGGACCCAACTGCGAATTTGCCTCTTGCCCTCAATAAATTAGGGATCTTGACTTTCTTACAATTGTGCTATAATGCTTTCGATTTATGGTACAGACCATCCTCGTTGTTGAAGACGACAAAGGGCTTCAGAAATACTTAAAAGAGCTTC
>CAYWEP010000089.1:0-3824 GCA_964457405.1 uncultured Gammaproteobacteria bacterium | reverse complement strand
CACGCATCCACGGATTGATCTCATACTCAATGTCAAAATAATCCGGCCGACACATGAGAATTTCCATATGTAGTAAATAATTATATGATTTTTAAAATCGTGTATGAGCTCGTACCCCCGGGAGCCGAGATCCCGATAGTGTCTCCAACTTTTTTCCCGATCAATGATCGCCCCAAAGGAGAAACGCTCGATAACTTTTTCTCACCAGGGTTGCCTTCGTATTCGCCGACAATGCTATATGTTTCTTCGTTGCCTCGACTCACCAAAACAACTCTGCTACCAACGCCCACTACTCCTGCTATTTTTTCACCACTTACTTTCCCATATTTTATTTGATGCTTCAGTTCTCGTAACTGTCGGTCAATAAACCCGAGCTTAAACTTCGCTGCCTTATACCACCCATTCTCGCTCAAATCCCCCATATCTCTCGCCTTGCTCAAATCCGCAACCGCCACCTTCCGCTCATCCAGAAGTACTGAATACTTTGCCTTTGCTGTTTCATACCCTTCTTTAGTAAAGGTAAACTGCGGCAGTGTTTGTACCTGTCTGGATTTCATAGGTTTATACTAACACAAATGTCAGTCATATGACCTTCCACATCCAAACGCACACTAAGTAAAGATAGAATCAAGGACACCTATAGTTCATAAATAATTTATCACTATTCCCTTGGTATCAGTCAAAACAATTCTTGACATTCCTAAGTTAATATGTTATAGCAAGTAAGTCTCATGTTTTACGAAAGACTAAATCGCAGAGAGTTTGTAGGGTCCGCTTTAGCAGTTGGAGTTGTCTTGCTTCTTCCAGACCGCGCGCAGGCACATGATGCAGAGGGCACAGTTGAGCCATATGAATATCTTCTTCCCCCTCATACACCAGAAAAAGCTGAAACAGTTGCCCTGACACTCGCTGAGGCTAAGAATGCAGTAAAAGACTCCTGTCCAACTATCGATTCTCCCCAAGACGCAACCGTGTTTATTGATGCATTTGTACCTTATCTTGCATTGACTGGCATGGTTGACGAAGGTGACCTTGTTTATCCTCGAGTTGAAGAAGTCGACTTTGAAGAAGCAGGAATCGTAGGAACTCTCTACCTGCTCGGTCGGTCAAATTGCGGATCAGGACCACAAGGAGAGGCTGGCGATGGAACAGTCCAAATCAATGAACGATTTTTTAGCAAATACAGCGTACTTGAGCGAAAAGACAGAAATGCAGCGTTGGTTGCCACGTTGGCACACGAAGTCTCTCACTCAAACAAAGCTTCATGCCAACCTATTAACCCATTACTTGGTGATATGAATATGGTTGAAGGGACAACTGATCTTGTCACTGCGAACGCGCTGTGTGCAATGGCAATGGATGGATCACCCACTGCGCTTCCGGCAGCTTTCCATTTAATAAGCGAGATGGCGCATGGGTATGTATTTACAGAGTATTATAAAGAAGGAAAATTAGAACGGTACGAATACTTTCTTAGCAAGCTTCCTCAACATTCTCTTGCTGAAGGCAGATGGGCTCTTATAAAAGCCAAAGGAGATGAACAAATCAGTGGCTACGCTAATGTAATGAAGACATATAGCGCAGATCCATATGAGGTTATGAGTGGTGCAATGAATACTGATCAATTTATGACAAGAAGCTTACCGCTGCAAAACGGCAGGATCAGTCTTTCCCCAATCGCATACGTAATGCAAAACGTCAGTCATTTTGTATATGACATACTCCATCCGTAATTCTTCCAAACCCACTGTTACACGAAACTATTGACAGATTATTCTTTCACTGCTATTCTGTACTCAACAATTCTTTCGGGGATTCTGTGTAAGTCAGAATCGGTGGTGATACTCCACGATCCGCCAGCTGGCGGAACGAGTCTGTGAAACTCAGACAGCGACCGTACAGTCGGGATGTTCTGCAAAGCAGAAGTTGCAATGTGGAACAACCGCGTTTGACGCGGTAAAAGAAAGAATAGCAGTTGTCATTCTGAGCCCGTACGGGCGAAGAATCTCTTTTTGTTCTGATAAGAAAGATTTTCACTTCGTTCAGGATGACAGCACGTGCAAGTACCCCGAAAGGGGTATTTTTAATGGTGAAAAAACTCAAACAATTCGGCCCACTCTTTATTATCATTGCTGCGCTTCTCTGGAGCTTTGATGGGTTACTTCGGCGTGGGCTCTATACGCTCCCTCCCTCTGTCATTGTGTTTTACGAACACCTCCTGGGTGCGTTCTTTTTGCTCTTTATTGCTCCCAAGTGGCTTTCGGATGTCAAAAGAATGAGCAGAAAGGAATGGATCGCCATCGCCGTTGTTTCGCTCCTCTCAGGCGCCTTGGGAACGATACTGTATACCGCGGCTTTGGGAAAAGTGCAGTACATTCAGTATTCAGTTGTTGTTCTGTTGCAACAGCTACAACCTCTGTGGGCGATCGCAGCCTTGCGCTGATAGCACTTGTTTCAGCATACATGATCTCTTTTCGGGACTTGCGAGTCAACCTTGAAAGCGGTGAAGGAACAGTTATCGCAGCGCTTCTGGCTCTCTCTGCTGGGCTGTTCTGGGGTTCATCCACAGCAATCAGTAAATATGTGCTAAATAAAGTCTCATTCCTGACAGCGACTGCACTTCGCTTTCTCCTCGCGCCGGTCTTTGCTTTTTTGCTTATCCTAGGATTTGGGCAAACAGGGACACTTTTTACGTTGACAGTACCACAATGGCAAAGCCTTCTTTTGATTACTTTCTCAACCGGTATGGTTGCGCTTGCTGTATACTACTATGGCCTTAAACGTACGCCTGCGCGTGTTACGACACTGTACGAGCTTGTCTGGCCTGCCTCCGCAATTCTCATTGACTATTTCTACTTTCATAAATCTCTCTCGCTCACGCAAATCATTGGTGTTATAATACTCCTTACTATCATCATCCGCGTGACACGGATACGCAAATAAACCCTTGATGAAACTCTACAACTCACTGTCACGGCAGATAGAGCCGTTTTGCCCGTTGTCTAAAAAAGATGTCAAGATGTACGTATGCGGTATTACTCCCTACGACACAACGCACTTGGGACACGCATTTACCTACATCTGCTTTGACGCGCTTTTCCGCTACCTGGAATACAAAGGGTACAAAGTGACTTACGTCCAAAACGTCACAGATATTGACGATGACATTCTTAAAAGAGCCAAAGAAACCAACCGCGACTGGAAAGAACTTGGTGAGTACTGGACAAAAAAATTCCTCAACGACCTAAAATCCCTTAATATCCAAATGCCAACGCACTATGTTAAAGCCACAGATTCGATTCCTCAGATGATAAAAATTATTCAAGTACTTATAACAAAAGGCTTTGCGTATGAAAGTAGTGGCAATGTCTATTTCGATGTTAAAAAAGCCAAAGAATATGGCAAACTGTCTCGGTTAAACAGAGAACAGATGCTGCTTATCTCCAAGGAACGTGGCAATGATCCCAATGATCCACGCAAACGGAATCCGCTTGATTTTATTCTTTGGCAACGGTCTAAATCTGATGAACCATCGTGGAACAGTCCATGGGGAAAGGGCAGGCCGGGATGGCACATCGAGTGTTCAGCCATGATCCACCAATATCCTGGAGAACAGGTAGATGTCCACGGCGGCGGGCGGGACCTTATCTTCCCTCACCACGAAAGCGAAATTGCGCAATCTGAAAACTATACAGGCAAAAAACCTTTTGTCTCACTCTGGATACATACAGCCATGGTGATGTACGAAGGAGAAAAAATGTCAAAGTCACTCGGCAACCTCGTTATGGTCTCTGATCTTCTCAAAAAATACGACGCCAACGCAA
>CAYWEP010000088.1:0-3993 GCA_964457405.1 uncultured Gammaproteobacteria bacterium | reverse complement strand
GCATTGTTCCAGGCAGTGTTATTCTGCTTGCTGGAGATCCAGGGGTGGGAAAATCGACTTTATTACTACAGCTAGCTCTGAATCTAAATAATAAAGTCGTCCTGAGCGAAGCGAAGGATCCCATGGGACTACAGAACAAAGATAAAAGAAAGATTCTTCGCTCCGCTCAGAATGACAATAAAAAGGTTTTGTATATATCAGGCGAGGAATCAGCTGAGCAGATCAAGATGCGGGCGACAAGGCTTATTGGTAAGAAAAAAGAAAGCGAACGCCTCTTGATTCTGTCGCTAACCGATCCGGATGCAGCTATCGCACAAATACAAGATGTAAAGCCGGAGTTGGTCGTTGTCGACTCGGTCCAAACGCTCCAGTCAGAAAATGTCGCGGGTCTTGCCGGGTCGATCGCCCAGATTCGATATGGGACTTTGCACTTTGTAAAAGCTGCCAAAACACTCAATATTCCGGTACTCCTTGTTGGGCACGTGACAAAAGAAGGCATGGTCGCAGGACCAATGCTCCTTTCTCATATGGTTGATACAGTGCTTTTTTTAGAAGGAGAAAAATTTTCAAAAACGCGCATTCTTCGCAGTCTCAAAAACAGATTCGGTCCTGTCGATGAGGTTGGTCTTTTCTTTATGGAAGAGGAGGGAATGGTAGAGATCAGAAATCCTGATCAGATTTTTCTCACGAAAGAAAACAAAGGCGCTCCCGGAAGCGTGCTCGTTGCGACCATGGAGGGCTCGCGTGCATTCTTAGTTGAACTACAGGCTCTTGCGATCTACTCAAAATTACCAATGCCTCGTCGTGTTGTTTCGGGTCTTGATGCCAAACGCGTTGAGCTTTTACTCGCAGTGCTTGGTAAGCATTGCAATGTGCCGGTTGACACAATGGACGTTTTTGTCAATGTTGCGGGCGGCATGCGGCTTTCCGATCCTGCACTCGATCTTGGGGTTTGCCTCGCGCTCTACTCAAGTGTCAAAAATATTGCGCTGACGAATGCCGTCGGCATTGCAGAGGTAGGGCTACTCGGCGAGTTGCGCGCAGTCTCCGGATTAAAAAAACGCATTCGCGAAGCTGAGAAATTGGGTTTCAAGCACATTTTGAGCTCGCAGTCGCATAAGAGCCTCAAAGATGTGCTAGAATCACTGGACAAAACGGAGAAACGTTAAATTTTCAATTTGAAATTTACAATTTTCATTGAATGTTTAAAAATTTAAATTTAAAACATTGAGATTTCATTTTAAATTGTCCATTCGGCAAGCTCAGGATCCTGAGTATATCGAAGGAAAAACTGAAAATTAAAAATTTTAATTTATGGCTAAAAAGGAAGTTGTTAAACCAGAAAAGCAACATGGTGGGTTACCCACTATTTTCACTCCCCGTATCGTTGGGCTTTTGGCTGATGAGATAGCAAAAACTATGGTGACCCGGTTGCCAAACCTCATCCCGCATCCAAAAAGCAGGAAAAAGGCAAAACCCAACAAAAACAAGAAACTCGAGAATGGTTTTTTTCTTGATACGTCGGCAATTATTGACGGAAGAATATTTGACGTTATCAATCTTGGGTTACTCAGCGGGTACGTTGTCGTCATCGATAGCGTGTTATTGGAGCTAAAGCACATCGCCGATGCGCAGGATACGGTAAGGCGTGAACGGGGGAGAAAAGGACTTGAGTATTTGGAAAAGCTAAAAAAAATACGCTATGTCAAAGTAGAGATTCTTTCAGACGGCACGCAAAATAGTAACGGGTTGAAAAAAACCGAAGTTGATGAACTGATTATTCAGATGGCAAAAATGAATAAGGGAAGAATCATCACCTGCGACTACAATCTTGAGAAGAAGGCGAGTATACAAAATGTGCCGGCTGTCAATGTCAACGCGCTCGCAAATTCGCTCAAGATTACTGCTGTTCCCGGTGAAGCGCTGCATATCAAAATCCTACACCAGGGGAAAGACCCGACACAAGGTGTTGGTTATTTGGATGATGGGACAATGATTGTCGTTGAACAGGGTGCAGATGCGATTGAGAAGACAATCGATGTTGTGATCTCTCGGGTTATTCAGACGGCAACAGGAAGAATACTGTTTGCAAAGAAGATATAAGAAAGCTCCGTACAAAGTTTGTTTGTAAACTCCAAAGAGGTAAGAGTGCCTGCCCTACACTCCTACCTCGTTGTAATCTACAATCTGTGACTTTGTACGGAGCCTGCCCCGCCTTATCTTCCTGCTCGGCTTTCCAGAACTATTCGTTCACGACTCGCAGAGCGATTCTGTAAATTTACGCTTTGTAAAAAGCCTCTGAATGTAAGAAAAATCTCCGTGAAAAAATATTGCTGCAACAATATCATTTCCACATTCTAGCCTTAGACATTTGTCTTGACAAATACTTTGGCTTTTTGCAATAAATGATATTTGGCACTTAGTTTTATTCCTGCCTGAAGAACTAATTGCCGTTTACCCTAAGAGCATTGCTTATCGTACCGGAACTTATTATCAGCGTAACGAAAGCGATGCTCTTTTTTTTGTCCTGCAAAGCAAGACATTCCTATTCTATAAAAGTGCTACCGGAATAGTTAATCCTCTGTCAACTAATTTCTTTAGTTGCTCGCGGCCTTGGCGAATGATGAGTGCTTCTTTATCAGAAAGAACGTGTTTGCGGATTTGTCTGCTCGCTTTAAACAGGGCAAGAAACTTTTTCATACTGCGAAGCGATAATAGCATAGCTTGTCAATAGTGTCAACTTATAGCAATTTAAGCGGATTAATGTATATGACCTAGAGTAAAATATATAAGAATTAGACTGTTACATCAACACAAATTTTATATCAAGAAAAATGTGGATAACTTTGGGAAAAAAAATTGGGTCTTGACAACTACTCAAATATGGTCTTGATTGGGCGGAAAAAAGGTTGGAGGAACTGACGCATGGACGGGCGGTAATCATATTCGGCAAATGCGTTGAAAAAGAGCTTTGAGAATGAAATGACTTTATCGCTTTTTGTCAGAGCTTTGAATGTCTTTCCGAGCGTCTCACGAACAAAGTAGAGGTTTTGATTGAGGTTGGCAACATGACCATACTGGAGAAGCTTCATAAATACCTCGCTGTAGATAAATGGGTAGGTGTTTGTTGTGAAGGAAAGAATATCTTTTGGCAACATAGATCGGTCAATAACAGCTGTTTCATAGCGCATTGTACTGTTATGTAAAAGCGTAGGGTAGATTTCCTCATGGCTCGTCGGGAAAGCTGTTTTCTCGCGCTTTCTCCCTTTGCTATCAATAAAGATACACTGTGTGCCAACGGCGACGACTTTTGACTGTATGAGAAGGAAATTTACCTGTCGTTTTATTCTGTGGAGCGAGACAGTATCGTGAGGATTCATAAAAGCAATAAACCGAGCCTTCGTGCGTTTCATAGCCCGATTGAGGCAGATTGCCGGTCCGTATCGTTTCTTATTGCGGTACAGTTTAAGCCTTCTGTCTTTTTTGGCGAATTGCCGCAAGATCGAGTAGGAATTGTCTCGTGAGGCATCATCGATTGCGATTACTTCAAGATCTTTGAAGGTTTGTCGAAAAAGACTTTCAAGGCAGGACGGAATAAGGGATTCCTCATTATAAATAGGGAGCAAAATAGAAACGGCTGCATTTGAATATTTCATGTATGTTAATTTTGTTTAGGCAGAAAAAAGTGGCAGTCCTGCCCGCAATGGCAGCAAGGCTTCCTTGCGTGGCGGGCGGGGAGCAGTTTGGTGGCGAAAACAGAAATCTACCATACTAGTTGTTAGATGTCAACCCTTCGGCTCAGTCTATTCAGGGATTTATTACCTGATTTTCTGCGGAGGAAAAAACCTGTAACAGCTGCGGGAATAAGCCCAACTAACGCGAATAGCTCGGGGCCGGTTTTGGGCGAAGTTTTGGCATTCGGTTCTGGCTTAACAGGCAATCCGCCCTTTGTTGTATCCGGCAGGGGAATTGGTGTTGACGTCGGTCCGCCGG
>CAYWEP010000087.1:0-4134 GCA_964457405.1 uncultured Gammaproteobacteria bacterium | reverse complement strand
AGTTCTATAACCCACTCGCTTGAGCCAGACCGCAATTGTCTCATCGTCTTTCCCTTTCCCCGCCGATCCGCCGAAGGCATCAAATCCGCCTAATGGAAAATTAGCTTTGTTATTTGGCATGTGATTTGTCCAAATACCTGTATTATGCGCGTATAAACCGGTATAAATACTTACCCTGCTTGGACAACAAAGCGGCGTTGTGGCATACCCATTGGTGAAGGTGATAGCCTGTCCCCCCAAACGATCCTGAACAATAGGCATATATTGCAATGTATCTGCCCGCTGGTCATCGGTGAGAATAAGAATGATATTTGGTTTTCCCAAAAGGCGAGTCTGTTGCTGGCGGTAGACAAAGAGCGCAACTGGGATAAGGACCAAAATCGCAGCAAAAAGAAGTATTTTGTTACGGAAAGATGTTTTCTTGGCGCTGCGGGGCATGTACTATAAGCGTAGAAAACTCATTCCACATTGTCAAGCTTACTCTGCTTTGAGGCTGGCTAGCTTGGCGGCTAGTTCTGCTATTGTTGTTGTGTAGGACGGATTATTAATCTGGTTATCAAGTTCCCATGGATCATTTATCATATCGTAGAGTTCTTTTTCGCCGGTACCCACTTCAGTATAGCGATACTCCGGAGTCCTGATACTAAAGTCCTGTTTGCCCGTAAAAGTATTTCGCACCTCAACGAGGACAGCGTCCCGAACAGTTGTCTGAGGATCCTCAAGGACTGACCGGAAGCTTTTTCCGTTAATTTCTCTGCTTGGGGTTACGCCGGCAAGATCAAGAATGGTCGCGGTGATATCAATATGGGATATCATTGCGTTGCTGGTTACACCCTGTGGAGCGAGTGCTGGATAGCTGACAATAAAGGGTGTTTTGGCACAGGCCTCATAGGTACAGTTCTTCTTCTCTAATTTATGCTCGCCATACATATATCCATTATCTGAGTAAAATACAACGAAGGTATTTTCCCGTATTCCTTTTGCCTCAAGCGCATCGAGGACTTCCCCAACTAGCTCATCAACTGCCTTGAGCGAACATTTTTGCGCCCTGTGGAAGGCATCTACATTTTTTGTTGATACTCTCTTTAGCTTTTTAACCCATTGTGGTTTATCGGAAGTATCCTCTTCGCTAAAGTTGGGTGGTCGAAACGGTGTTATCTCAGGACAGGGCCGGTGGCGCGGGGCAGGAATTGCCTCGCCTGCTTTATCTTCATCGGGACCATCATGGTTGCCGTGGGGCGCCTGTGGGGTAATCACAAGAAAGAATGGTTTTCCCGACGTATTAATAAACTCTATCGCTTTCCTTCTGATGACATCTGTTGAATACTGATCTGTTTTCTTTTCAAAGTTTCTCACTTTCCCATTGTCATTTGCAGAGTATTCGAAGTATCGACCGTCAGCGATTGTAAACCATTGATCCCATCCAGGAGGCGTCTGCCTGACGTTATACTGATTCAGGTACTTACCAAACACTCCTGTCCGGTAGCCTGCTTGGTGCATCCATGGACCAATGGAATCATTATCAAACTTCTTGCGAAAGATATCATAGCCTGTATTATTGCGCCAGATATTGGTATTATGGACATAAAGACTTGAATAAAATGAAGTTCTGCTGGGACAACAAAGCGGCGTGGTTAAGTAAGCATGGGTGAAAGTTATTCCTGACCCGCCCAGTCTGGATGTCGTAATAGGCATCGCGTCCATTGAGTCGTAACGCTGGTCATCGGTCATAATCACGATGAAGTTTGGACGACTCGTATCTCCCATCACCTTTCTATCAAAGTACTGAGAGCGTACAATACCAAATACAATTATAATAAGTGCGGCAATAATTGCAAAAAGGAGAAGAGAGCTATGAAAGAGGGGTTTTCTGCTTTTGTGCCGCCGTGTCAACCTTCTTACGTGCTTCTTCGCTTTTCTCACGATAAATACATCGTAGAGCAAACGAAAATAGCTTGTCAAGAGAGGAAAAATGGGTGGACCATGGGGGAATCGAACCCCCGTTTCCGCAATGCGAATGCGGCGCATTACCACTGTGCTAATGGCCCAAGTATCTTGTGGACCAGAAGGGAATCCCCCTTCGCTCCGATTATATCGGAGCTACGGAGGGACAAGTCGAACCCTCCTTTGTGGACCGTATCGGATTTGAACCGACGACCTCTTCTATGCCATAGAAGCGCTCTAGCCAGCTGAGCTAACGGCCCATTTGTGTTACCGGCTTTGCCCCCTCTTCCGAAGTCCCGCTAAGCGGGACGAAGGAGGGTACCACGGGCCCTCTACTGCAGATATGCGAGCGGGTTGACGAGTGTGCCGTTTCTGATGATTTCAAAATGCAGATGGGGGCCAGATGATCTTCCTGTCATCCCAACCCACCCGATCACTGTTTTTCCTGCAGTAACGCTTTGTCCTATTCCGACATTTACCCCTGACATATGCGCATAATGCGTCTTGAACCCATCGCCATTCTCAATATAGAGATTCGTGCCATATCCGCCATCCCAAGTACCGGCGCTAATGGCCACAACCCGACCATTCTGTCCTGAAACAACCGGTGTACCAAGATTTGATGTAATATCAATTGCCATATGGTACCAGGTTGCAAACTGTGATACTCCACCCCGAACAGGCCAGGTAAAGCCAGAGGCATATACTTGTGTTGGGCCTTGTGCGATGTAGGTTTGGCGCTTGATAAAGGGTTGTTCGGATGGTTTGATTCCGTCAGGCACAACAAGCATCTGTCCTGCAACTAAGGCAAAGGTTTCGGGATTGGCAAAATCATTAAAAGGAAAATCAACGATCTTCTGCGCGTCAGTATCATACTTTTTGGCAATAGAATGCACTGTCTCACCCGATGCAACTTTATGCGCAATACCTGAAACGGGCAGGATTTTTAATGTATCCCCGATTGAGAGATTATCATTGGTCAGATTATTTGCCCATTTTACCGTATCTTCTGAAATGCCAAATTTTCTGGCAATCGTACTAATCGTATCTCCCTTCTGAACCGTATAGGTAATGACTTCATCACGCGGTTTTTTTGACTCATCCGTTTCAAAGACGTTCTCACCCACAACAATTGACTGTTCTTTGGACTGAGACACATCTTGTAATGCCTGGGCATTACTCGTGAAGACTGGGTAGGTATCCGCCAAATACGGTGCAAGCAACACACCGGCGCCCAAAACACCCATGGTTGTCAGATGTAAAAACGGTCGGTTGTATCGGCCGCGTTTCATGAGAAAAAACTTCACCAGTCTGTTCTTATTCTTCTCAAATTGAACAGAAGCGGTGACTATTTTTTTCCGTGCGTAGAAAAAGAGGTAAGCTAAAAACGCAACAAACTCTTTCCCCAAAAAACGGAGGTTGTTTAATGGATTAGGTACTATGAATCTACGCATAAGCAGGGATTGAACGGAGTTGCCAGAAAGAGTAGCAGATTCGCCAGGGGATGTCAAACGTGAGGGGTGTAACTATTTACGCTTTCCCGAGGCTTTCCAAGAATTCGTCGTTAGTTTCCGTTGCTGCGAGGCGATCAACCAAAATCTGTGTGCGCTCCTCAGGGTTAAGCATGTCTATCATCCGACGCATCGTCACGATCTTTTTGTAGGCGTCTTCAGATAAGAGCAGTTCTTCTTGGCGAGTGCCAGAGCGCTCAACATTGATTGACGGATAAATACGCCGCTCGGCAAGTCTTCTATCCAAATGCAACTCCATGTTACCGGTACCTTTAAATTCCTCATAAATAAGATCGTCCATTCGTGACCCTGTCTCAACAAGCGCGGTGCCGATAATAGTCAAAGATCCTCCTTCGCTGCAGTTTCGAGCTGCGCCGAAGAAGCGTTTGGCCGGCCACAACGCTGCAGGATCAAATCCTCCCGAAAGCGTTCTACCTGAAGGCGCGACTGATAAATTGTACGCCCGCGCGAGTCTCGTAATCGAATCAAGCAGAATGATAACATCTTTGCCAAGCTCAACCATTCGCCTCGCCCTGTCAAGTGCTATCTCGGCAACGCGGGTTTGATTTTCTGGTGGTTCGTCAAAGTTTGAAGCAATGACTTCTCCCTTGACTGACTGGCTGATATCTGTCACTTCTTCTGGTCGCTCGCCAATGAGGGCTGCCATAAGGTGCGCTTT
>CAYWEP010000086.1:0-4155 GCA_964457405.1 uncultured Gammaproteobacteria bacterium | reverse complement strand
TTGGCCGGCAATAGTAACTGAGTCGGACGTTGCTTCTAGCTTTTGCGCGAGTTCTTGTATTGCGCGCGTCAAAAGAGCCGTCATATTAGGATAATTGACGCCGGATGGGCGGCCTTG
Organism: uncultured Gammaproteobacteria bacterium; assembly: GCA_964457405.1. Taxonomy (GTDB): domain Bacteria; phylum Patescibacteriota; class Microgenomatia; order Levybacterales; family UBA12049; genus CAYWEP01. The sequence continues at coordinate 4,038 of CAYWEP010000086.1, read as the reverse complement.
ACTATCATATGAAACAAGTTCTGGAATAACTTTCTCAACCTCTTCTGCTATAAATCCAACCTGATGATCGTCCCCCATATTCATTTCCGGTTTGAAAGTAAAAGTTACAGGATGAAGATTCAAAACATCCGAAAGGCCGTAAGAGAGATCATTGATATTTTCCTTGAACCGTGCGGAAGATGCCGAGCAGGCGGTGTTGTTGCGCCCGACTTCAAAACTCGTTGTATTGACACAGAGATACTGTCCTGTGTTGGATTGCGTAACACCAGAGCTCAAAGTAAGTGTACCAGCATTGCCTAGTGTAAATCTTGTTGTGCCTGAGGCTGAGGCTGTAAAGATATCTCCCGAGTTTGTTTGATTAATTATGAACGCAGCATTACTACCAATACCTCCTGAAATAGAGAGTGGCGCAGCGGTATTCGAACTAGATCCTACTAGTACTGCGGTATTAAAGTCAGATGTAAGTATTAATGTTCCACTGCCATTAGGAGTAATTGTTAAGTTGTCATCTGAAACAGTTCCGATAGTCGCGGTTGATCCCCCTCCAAGGTTTAAGGTAGTATTTGTTATATCATTACCGGATATTGTAATGTCTCCTGAAAATGCAAGAGTTGCAGCAGTTGTAAATGTTGCAAGAGAAGACGCAGATACAGTGTCTCCTCCATTTAGAGTGAGGTCTCCATCATTTGCTATTGTAAAGCGAGTTGTTCCAGAACTTGAAGCAGTGAAAATATCCCCTCCTGTTGTGTTATTGTTTAGTACAAAAGCGGCAACTGCCGATTCAGTTGCCAAAATCGCCACTTTATCATTAATTTCAACCGCTCCGCCTATAAGATTTCCCGTGGCCGTGTCGTTAATAATTGGTTTGTGTACATCTATTTTGCCTGTCCCATCAGGTGAGATATCTACATCACCGTTTGAACTTGCCTGAGTTGAAAGTAAAAGCGTGGTTCCCGAGAGCCTGAATCTTCCTCCTGTTGCGGCAAAAGTGGGAGCGGCTGTCCCTGCAATCGTTAAGTTACCGGAAGAATCAAGCGCAAGAACAACATTTGTTGTAGATGCAGCCGAATCAGTTATAGGCAGCATTCCCTGAAGACTTTCTGAATTTGCCGCATAGGCAACTGCGGCAAGTCTTTGACGAGGGGTTAATTCTGGAGTTTTTCCAATTGTAATCCCAAGCCAAAGAAGATCATGGTCACGAAACACGCTACTCTGAATTCCATTTTTTGTTCCAAGAAGAATTGAGAAGATGCCATCAGAGTCAGGCGTAACGGCGCTGTGTACCTCTTGCCAGAGAAGAGCCGAACCTGTAGCTGTTTCGCTTTCATATATCCCAAATCTTATATCTGTTGCAGTTGTGATTGGGTTGTCATTTGTGTCGGTAAGTCTTCCCTGAAAAGACAGGACTCTCTTTGGAGCAACTGGGCCGGCGAGAGCTTTTTGGCGAGGCTCTGCGAAAAGATTAGTGTAGAGCATAAATCCTACGGCGGAAGCGTAAATAATAAGAATTGCCAAATGGAAGTAATGGGTGAATGTATAACTATGATACCTTTTGTACCAGTTAGGTCGTGTATATTTTGCGTGGTGGATTAACTTCTTATGCCACGGAATATGTATCGGAATATTTCTAAGATTTTCGCGGATTAATAGCTGATTCTCACTGATCCCGGCCGCCGGCCCGGAGAGGCCTCTGGCCCGGAGGGCTTTACGCAGCAGCTTTTTGTTCTTGATGAATTGGGCTAATCTTTCGGCAATAAAATCTTCAAAAAGAACATAGGGGGTTAGCAGTCTCTGGAATAATCTGACAGGCGGCATCCTCGAATAGGTTAGGGGTGAGAGATGAGAAGCGAGAGGTTTTTCATCTATATCTTGAAGCTTTAAACCCATTCGAGTTTTAGGTTTTAAGTTAGAAGTTATAAGTTGCTCCTGGATATATCCATGAGCTTTGGAAAATTCAAGATATTTTCTAATTGATGAGAGCTTTCTGTTTACGGTTTTTGGCGAGAGCTTGAGAGAATAGATGAGCATCTGCTTATATTCATCTATAATTTCCGGTGTGATATTCGCAATGTAGGCTTTTGATACATTTCGATCTATTTTGAGAGTGTCTTCTAACCAGCCAGTGAAGGCATTGATATCTACTACGTAGTTCTTAATTGTCAGATTGGAAGCGCCATAGACATAAAGATAGTCTTTGAAATCTTTAAGGAACCAAGGGTCTTGTTTGGCAATTGGCTGCTGGCTGTTAGCTGTTAGCCTATCGAAGGGGTTTTTATCAATATATCCTTCTTCTGAAAGAAAAGCAGCAAATTTCCGAAGAGAAGAAAAGTAGCGCTCAAAGGAGCGGGGAGATATGGGAAGAGTCCCAAGAGTATCAGCGGTTATTGTCTCGCCGCCGGTTTTTTGGAATAGAGTAATTATATCAAGGCTCAGGTCGCGGCTTTGAAACGGCTTTCTAAAGGACTCCTCAAACCATCGCATGAACTTTCTAATGTCCGATGCATAGTTATTAGCAGTTACGCCAGAAAGCTGCTTTTTTGACAAAAGATAAGTTCTAAATAATTCAGGCAGTTTCATTTTTATGATTTTCGCTGATCTATAGCCGATTTTCACGGATTCTGCCCCTATCCGTGAAAATCTGTTTAAAATCCGTGGAAATCTTTATTGCACAATGCGGTAATATGTCTACGCACGAGATTATACAGATTATACGATTTATATTGTCCATCTTTAAAGAGTAGACTATCCTAATAGGCAATGTCAATAACCTAGAGTAATTTGTAGTTTATCATAGATATATTATGATATATTTTATCTCACTAGTGAAATAACGTGAAATCTGAATTCAGAAGTATAGAGGAAACTTTCCACAGAAATTATTAATTCGGTATAACAGTAAAACAGTATACCGGTGAGACTGTATTCGGTGAAACGGTAATTTTACTGATTTACAGAATACTGATTTACAGCTTTACCGCCTTACTGCTTTACTGAAGCTAGATCTTTCTCTTCACCTTGAGGTATATTCCCATAAGCACAAAGGCAAGAAAGGAGATCGCAAATAGCATATAAACAGGCGAAGCTACAAAACTGGTTTTAGTCTCAAATACTGGGCCATTTTCAGAGAGTTTAATGTGGGCATAAGCGGTATACGGTCCGAAAAGAAACTTCTTGGGCCAGATAAGAACAGCATGCTTTTTCGACAATCTCAAGATTTGCTCTTCAAGCGAGGCCGATGGCGAAGCTTGATCTATATCAATCATAAAACGAGCAGAGTTAGCCAGAATATATTGGGGTAGAATGCTGACTTGACCCGCTTCCCGCCCAAGCATATCCCGAATAATTATTCTGCCTGTTGGTACTACGTAATGGGTGCTGTTATTTTGCAGCAGAAGAGTAATTGGCACCGGACCGCTTCCTAAGATGCGTGGGATACTAAACTCTTTGATTTCTCCTTGCGCGACGCCTTTCTGCCCAACGGACAATATTACATTTGTGCCTATTCCCCCGGGAATTTGAGATTGAGATACGTTGCTATTTTTCGTTTCCTGAGATACAAAGATCACTGAAAAATAGTAATCTCCAAGTGGGTCGTCACTGTCAAGGTTTATTTTAAGGGTAAGCTCACGGGATTCAAATGGGTCAAGCGAAAGAATATCCAGGGCAATATCTCTATCGTAAACCTTTATTTTTTGAAGAATGAGAGGATCAGGCCCTTCGATTGTACCTTGCCTGCCGGCAGGCAGGTCTTTGCTTATGTACCTTAAGGTTCCGTCTCCCCTCTCGGATGGTCTAAAAGATTTAAGGATAATTTTTAAATTCTGAGGGAAATCGCTTAAGTTTTGGAGGTGAATATTAGCTTCTATATTTGCCGGAGGTTGAGTATTGATTTCAAGTATTGGCGGATAAATACCAAGGGAAAATTCATCACCCTGCGCACCTACTATAGATACTAGATAATAGATACTAGATAATAGGGAAACAAATACAAGTAGCAGAATTAATAGTGGTTTCTTCATGAGTATAGTATGGGGTATT
>CAYWEP010000085.1:0-4159 GCA_964457405.1 uncultured Gammaproteobacteria bacterium | reverse complement strand
AATCCATCTCCTGCTATGGCAGTTTGCCCCTTGGTTTTTTGTATATCCCAGTGCTGAGGGTATTCAAGCGCAATGCCAAGCATGGGGTCTTCAAATGCCTTGCGAAGCGTTTTTTCAAGATGCATAGCATAGGCAGTAGCGTATATCGGAGAGTACGATGGGATAGTTTTACTTTTTTGCCGAAGCTGCAGGAGCGTTTCCTCTGTCGGATTGGATGCAGTGTAGTAAGAAAGAAGCTGATGCGTTATGCGAGCGTCTTCTGGAACAGCTTTTATCCGCTCTTCAAGTGTTGGTAAATATTTTTTTGTTACTGCGGGATCATAAAGCATCTTTGCAATAAGTGTATCTCCGCGAAGCCAACCAAGTGGCACATAGGTTGCAAGGAGCATCTCATCATATTCCTGTGTATGTTTGTATTTCTCAAGTGGTGTTCTCGCGAGTTTTTCGTTTGCGCCATACGTCGACCCATAATCTCCACTGAGGTTTCCTTTCTTTTCAGCAAACTCAAGAAACAAGATATTAAAAAAAGAAAGGATAACAAGGCTTAGGCATACTGTCCCAATAATCGCGGATTTTGCAATTGGAAACTTTTGAATGAGGAATTGTATGCCAACTGCAATGAACAAGAAAAGGAGCGGAAGAAGTACAATAAAATAATGCATGTGGGTCGGGATATGTAAGAGAGCGTAGAGAATTGGCAGACAGATTGTGGCATAGAGAAGAAGGCGCGCTTGTTTGTATTCTTGCCAAAATACGAACATGCCGAAAAGAAGTAGTGGATAATACAGGTAGAAGATCGGGCGCAAACGAAAAAGGAGTGGATATTTGGCTGCAAATTCAGCAATATCATTCCCCATAAGGAAAAACCAATTTCCTGTATGGAGTATTTGAAATAGTCGTAACAGATGGGTAATTGTCAATTCGTTTTCCACTCTGCCACCTACTTGGAGAGTAGCAGCAAGTGTTGGTAGCCCGTGTGTTAATTCGTAGTAAATCCATGGAATAGTCGGAATAAGACCGATGAGAATGCCAAGTAAGAGGTGACGAATGCTAATACATGGCTTGGAAAGAAAGAGAAAAATGTTAAGCGGGATAAGAAAAAAAATGAGCGCTTGGTGGATTTGTAGTAAAAGCAAAGAAGAAAAAGCATAAAGAAGCCAGAAGCGTTTGTCCTTGTCGTTTAGAGTTTTATGCAATGCGTAGAGAAGAATAAGAAGAATCGGGAGAATAATATCTTGCGCCCAGATTTTTCGCGAATAAAGAATCGCCCAGGGAGAAACGGCAAGAAAAAGCGAGGAGATAAGTGCTATACGCAAGGTGTAGTATCGTTTAAAAAGAAGAAAGAAAAATCCGACAGTTATCGCATTGAGAACTCCAATAGCGCCTGAGATAAATTGTGGGTTAATCGAAAGAAGAGTGAGAGGGAAGAGGAGGTAAAGAAAAAGCGGTGGGTTAAGGATGCCGATGCTTGAGCTCGATGCGGCAGGAGGGAGCGGGTGTCCGAAAAGCGGCCGGGTAGCCAAAAAAAGCGAGGTTGCCTCATCTGCCTTAAACTCTATTGCCTGGAGGAAGGAAACTCGAAACAATAGTGAAAGAGCAACAATCGCAACAAAAAACCACATACACGAATCAAATTCAGCATACTGCAAACGTATCAGTTGTTGCAATGGATTGTTATCTATCTTGTCATCGGCGGTATAGTTTACGCTGCAATTTATTACTTTGTCTTGGCAAAAAAAGGTGGATATAGCTATAACGCTGGTGGTAGCTCGCAACAGATATCTCCATATAACTACAATAAATAACCCCTCCTTTTCTCACCAGGTGTTATAATTGATACATGTGGAACGGACAGATGAAAACGAGAATTTTGTATCCGAAAGCACAGGTTGCAAAACGCATCAGCGAGCTGGCAGAACAAATAGCAAGAGATTACAAGGATAAAAACCCGCTTCTTATAGGTATTCTCAATGGTACAGTTATTTTCATGTCAGATTTGCTTCGCGCGCTGTATAGATCAGGACTTGATGCTGAGATAGATTTCTTGTCAGTATCAAGTTACACACATGGAAATACTTACTCAGGATCCTCAAAAGTTATTGCAGATATACGAACAGATATTTCAGACAGACACGTGCTCATTGTTGAGGATATTATTGATACGGGTCACACCTTGCAATTTATTCGTACGCATCTTTTGAGCAAGCATCCGTTATCGCTGAAGATCGTTACATTGCTTGATAAAGTAAAAAAGCGGGAAGTCAACGTACCGGTTGACTATATAGGATTTACCATGAAGAGCTCGGCATGGGTTATTGGATATGGTTTTGACACAGATGGTTTCGGACGCGGGAGGGCGGACATAGAAGAAAAGATTACCTAACCTATCGAATTACAGTTGACGCAGATTTTTCGCCCCATTCGCGCATTTTTTCAATGAGTCCAAGCGGCGTCATGCCGAGTGGCTTATACAAAGGTAAGACATGCTGCATGGGCTCTATTGTACACTGTCTGGAAACTCCCTATACTTTTGGTGGTGAGAAACTATATTCTGCCGGGTCTTATTTTTGGATTACTTGTCGGATACATGTTGCAAAACATATTTCCTTTGTTTTTAATCTGGGAATTTGAGCAGTATACAGATTTAGAGCAGCTACTTGGGATCTCTGATGCTTCTTATACCAAAACAACCGGTATAGTGCTGCGTTTGTATTTTCATCTCCTGCATGCCGCTATCGGAGGATTTGTCGGTTTTTTGATCTTTCATTTCCGCTACCGATACGTGGGATACATTATTCCATTATCAAAAACTATTCGGGTTCTCCTGTCCATTCTGGTATTTCTGCTTCTCTTTTTTTTCATTCGGATTGATCTTTTTGACCAGGTTTTAGCTTCTAAGCAAAAAGCTATAGCGCAGACAATTGATACTGTCTCTTTCTTGCGAAGCTTGTTTGCTCCGCCAACAGTTATCCTTGATAAAGCAGAAAGATCTGATGAGGAAGAAAACGGAGAAGACACAACGCCTTTGCAACATGTGCAAAAGGAGGAGGAGCAAGACAACGGAACACAAGTCATTATCCGTCCGCCTGAGCAGATGGGGACGCAGAGTGAGATATATGAGGAGTTGAATCGCTACAGACGGTCCCACGGATTACATACGCTCATCTGGGATAATCGCTTGGCAAATTTTGCACAAAGCAGAGCAGCCACATTTGCGACGGGAGGCGGAGACGATCATCACAAAGGATTTGAAGAGTATTTACGGAAACAAAATGGATTCGCACTGTTGGGATTTGACGATGTAGCGGAAAACTCAGCCTATCTTTTAGGTTCTCAGGCATCTGCAAAACGAATCATCAATGAGTATTTCGCAAACAGCAAAGATCATAATGTAAATCAACTCGAGCCAACGTTTACTCACGTGGGCGTTGGTGTTTCGGGAATAAGCGTAGACATTGTATTCGGTGGACAAAAGCGAAAGTAGGTATATAATGCTTGAAAGTATGACTGTTTGCAAACACTGTGGCCATAAGCTCATCATAAGAAAGACAAGACGCACTGCAGAGCAATTAAAAAAACAATACTACTACACCGCGTACTATTTTTGCCCCGATTGCCATCGGATGTATCACGATGACAAGTTTAAGGTCGTAAATGAAAACCACGATTTGTTCTCCGGAACACAGCCAGTAACTGGATCTGTGGATGTTGAGATTTGGACGGACGGCGCGTGCGTGCGAAACGGCCAGCATTCTGCCAAGGCGGCTTGGGCGTTTGTGTCTGGGAAGCATGAGGAACGGGGGTTGGTAATTGGAAAACAGACAAACAATACTGCTGAGGCATTTGCTATATATCATGCCTTAGCATGGGCGGGCAAATATGGATACAAACGAATAAAGCTTCATTCAGACAGTCAGATTACGATTAACAATTTTAAAAAACCGCTTGAAAAAATAAAAGAAAATAGAGAAATTTTTGCGAAGATTTATGGCGTTATCGAAGAGCATGGTTTGCAGGTGCAGTACCAGAAGGTTTTGGGGCATTCGGGGGATATCAATAATGAGCGGGCTGATCGGCTTGCAAATAGTTTGGTTGGAATAAAGTCGTGATTTTCACTTGACATAGAATAGAAATTGGATTATTGTATACGTGATTTATG
>CAYWEP010000084.1:0-4351 GCA_964457405.1 uncultured Gammaproteobacteria bacterium | reverse complement strand
TGGAAGATATTCGAAATAGAGCAAAGAGATTGCTGGAAAAAATACAAGTTGATGAAAAAAGAAAGCGGGTTCGACTCCTTGAGGTGGAGAGCATGAAGCCTGATTTTTGGCAGGACCATGAGACAGCCGCAAAAAAGATGAAAGAACTGTCTGCATTGCAAAAAGAGATTGAGGAGCTTGAGTTATTGCAAATGTGGATAGAAGAAGGAGAAGAGAAAGAGGCGGGTGAACTTCTCAAAAAACTTGAAATGCTTTTATATTTTTCAGGTGAACATGACGAATCAGGTGCAATTGTTGCTATCCATTCAGGACAAGGGGGCACTGAGGCGATGGATTGGGCAGAAATGCTTTTTCGTATGTATACACGGTATTTTGAGCGGAAGGGATGGCAGTATGAGGTTATTGATGAGACGCCGGGGGAGGAAGCGGGGTTAAAAAGTGTGACTGTTTCTGTGAATGGCTCATACGCGTATGGGCTCTTGAAACATGAGGGAGGCGTGCATAGACTTGTCAGGCAATCGCCATTCAACGCCGATAAACTTCGCCAAACCTCGTTTGCGATGGTTGAAGTATTACCGCAAATAGAGCACGAGGCAGATGTCCATATAAAGGAGGATGAGATTGCGTTTGAAGCGTTTCGCTCGGGAGGTCATGGAGGACAGAATGTCAATAAAGTATCAACGGCCGTAAGACTGAAGCATATACCGACGGGACTTGTCGTTACCGCCCAATCTGAGCGGTATCAAAATCAAAATAGGGAGAACGCAATGAAACATCTCCGCGCGCTTTTATGGGCCAAACAGGAAGAAGAGCGGAAAAAAGAAGAAATGCGGCTTAAAGGTGGCTACAAAACGCCGGGCTGGGGCAACCAAATCCGATCCTACGTGTTGCATCCGTATAGAATGGTTAAGGATCTCCGTACCAACTTCGAAACCTCAAATACAGAGGCGGTGCTTGATGGCGATATTGATGGATTTATTGAAGAAGAACTCCGACAACTCTCATAAGAGAGAGGTCTAGGGTTGCCAAAAGCACACAAATATGCTTTACTAAGAAATGCAATGGACCAGTCGAGAAAGGATGAAAGCCTGATGCACGATCTCGGTAATGGACAAAAGCAAACTGCCATGTTTTCACCGCGACTTTTTATTTTATTCCTCGTTGTTGCCGGGCTTGGTGTTGGTACCGGATACCTGCTCGCAAAGACCGGAAGCGGAGGTCTTGGGGGTGGAGACGGTACGAAATCCGGATCTACTTTCAAAGGAAAAGTATTCGGCTCCGATGATCTGAAGACGTATAAAGATGTAGCGGAGGGCGTGATGAAAGAAGGCGGTGTTGAGGGCGAAGGCGCATTTCATCTTGAACGTCCAGGCGGGGATATTAAGAATGTTTATCTTACCTCATTCACAATTGACCTTTCGCAATTTATCAATAAAAAAGTAAAGGTATGGGGGCAAACACAAAAAGCGCAGAAGGCAGGGTGGCTCATGGATGTTGGCCGCTTGGAAGTGTTATAGACGCCTTCTTACATCCTCAACAGGGGAGTTCAATATGATTAAGCTTGATAACGTTACAAAAACGTACGGCACCGGTATTTCAGCGCTTACCGATTTGAACTTGGCGATTGAGAAAGGTGAGTTTGTCTTTGTTGTCGGACCATCGGGATCGGGGAAAACGACGCTATTTCGTCTTTTAATTCGCGAGATAACGCCCACAAAAGGCTCAATTATTATTAATAATTGGGATATTGCCAAGCTTCCCAACAGTAAAATCCCACACCTCAGACGGAAAATCGGCGTTGTTTTTCAAGACTTAAAATTGCTTATGGACAGGACGATTCTTGAGAATATCCTCTTGCCCCTTGAAATGTCAAATGTCGAGCATAAAGAAGCAAAAGTACGCGCAGAGCAAATACTACAACAAGTCGGAATCCTCGAACATAAGGAGAAGTTCCCAGTCCAGCTTTCGGGCGGAGAGCTGCAACGGACGGTAATCGCTCGAGCGCTTGTTTTTTCACCAGACATTTTACTTGCGGATGAGCCTACGGGAAATTTGGATATTACAACCTCCTGGGAAATTGTGAAACTATTGCAGGATATTAACAAGCTTGGAACGACGGTCCTTATGGCGACACACAACAATGACATCGTCAATAGTCTGTTAAAGCGAGTGGTAACACTTGATAAAGGAGTGCTCGTGAAAGATGAAAAAAGGGAACAGGGGAAGGAGATACAAGATAAAAAGGAGGAAGAACACCATGGGAAAAGGGAACATCATGAAAATCCTTCGACAAGCTCAGGACATAGGGAGGAGAAGGATAAATAAATGAAATCGTTAAAAACCACGTGGAACCATATCAGGCGTTCTCCGTATCAGGCGTTTGCGGCAGTCCTTGTAATGATGCAGACTTTCTTCCTCATCTCTATTTTCAGTTTTATTATTGGCGGATCAACGAGCATTATCAATTATTTTGAATCCATCCCGCAAGTGAGCGCGTTTTTCAGAGATGAAGCAAAACCGGAAGAAATCAATGCGCTACAGGAGCAACTGAAAGCAACGGGAAAAGTCTCGCAAATAAAATACATTTCAAAGCAGGATGCGCTCAATATTTATCAGAGTCAGTTTAAAGAAGACCCTCTGCTTTTGGAGCTTGTTACAGCAGATATTTTGCCGGCTTCTATTGATGTACGGACATATGATATCAACGATCTCACAGGGATATCTGAGGTTTTGAGGACATCGCCTATCGTGGGTAATGTCGCGCTCCCCAAGGATGTCGTTTCAAATTTAGTGGAGGTGACCGACGCGCTTCGTAAAACAGGACTCGGCGTGATCGCGGTACTTATAATGGTTTCAACGTTTGTCATGGCAATCATCATCGGTTTTAAAGTCTCACAAAAACGCGAAGAGATTGAGATTATGCGGCTTTTGAGCGCGACCAATTGGTATATTCGTTGGCCGTTTCTTTTTGAGGGCATATTTTATGGCCTGATTGGTGCGTTTTTTGGCTGGCTTTTTTCAACAGCGGCGCTTATCTATTTTGGCCCGATGTTTAAATCACTGTCAGTATTTAAAACGATTATACTTTTGCCGGAAACACCGCTTTTTATCTTTGGCCTCTTAGGCGTTGAGCTTGTTGTTGCTGTGGTGCTCGGAATATTCGCGAGCTTCCTTGCAGTGCTTCGTTATCTGAAGTAGTTTTCCCGAATTGCGTATGAAGTTTTTTCGCAGAATTGATCTTTTGTCGTCTTTACTTTTCTTTATTCTGTGCATTCTGTTCTATAACAGCCAAAGCTTTGCCCAAGAATCAACCCCGACCGAGACCCCAACGCCGACTCCGGATAATTCAGGCAAGCTCAATGACGTCAAAAATAAAATAAAAGACCTTGAGAGTAAAATTGCTTCAATTCAGGCGGAAGAGAAGACACTCAACTCGCAAATCGCCGTAATGGACAGTCAGATTAAGCTGACACAGCTTCGCATCGACGCGACCGAAGAGGAAATACAGGAGCTAGGGAGCGATATCGAAACAGCGTCAACAAAGATCAAGCGCCTTGAGGAATCACTGAATGATACAACAAAGCTACTCGTTAATAGAATTGTTGCAACGTATCAGATAGGGAACGTAGAGCCGTTTGAAGTGTTACTGGGGTCAGAAGACGCGACTGATTTTGTATCGCGGGCAAATTATCTTCGAATCGTACAGGATCATGATAAGCGGATGATTTTTGATACCCAGCAAGCAAAAAACGATTATCAAAATCAAAAGGCGATTTTTGAAGGAAAAAAGAAAAAAGTGGAGGATTTAAAAGTACAGCTGCTGTCATACACGGATCAGCTGAATAATGATAAAAAAAGCAAGCAAGAATTGCTTGAAGTCACAAAAAATGATGAGAGGAAATACCAAGGTCTTTTGGCATCCGCGCTTGCCGAAAGAAGCGCCATTGAAGGCGTTGTCTCATCAATTCAGTTAAAAGACGGGACACCGATATCTGATGGGCAGGTTATCGCGGTTGTTGGGAATACTGGTGCACCATATTGTTCGACAGGACCCCATTTGCACTTTGAGGTGCGGAAAAACGGCGCAATTGATAATCCAAGCAACTATCTACGGGGTGGGATATCAATGGAGTACAGTTATGGATCGGATAGGTACGATTACTATGGTACAATTAGCCCAAGCGGTAGCTGGAATTGGCCACTTGACGAAACAATCCTTATCAATCAAGGTTTTGGATCGCACGGCTATGCCCGATCATTTTACCCAAGCGGCGTTCATACAGGCATAGATATGGAATCCAAGTCCTCCTCGCTTATTAAAGCGCCAAAAAGCGGCATGCTTTATAAAGGG
>CAYWEP010000083.1:0-4402 GCA_964457405.1 uncultured Gammaproteobacteria bacterium | reverse complement strand
TGATAACTCCCACCGGAACAGAACAGCAGCAACAAACACAACAATCAAATGAGGTACAAGGTCCACCCCGGGCATCATATAGCGCAACGCTCCGAACAACCAGAGGCACAATAACAATTTCACTTGCATTAAAAGATGGAACAAAAGCAATTGAAAATTTTTTAGCCAAAGCGAAAAGCGGTTATTACAACAACCTTAAATTCCACCGCGTTGAGGACTGGGTTATTCAAGGAGGCGACCCAAAAGGCGATGGGACAGGCGGAGGCGCATTTGTCTCGGAGCTTAATAATAAACCTCTCACCGCCGGCGCTGTCGGCTATGCGGCATCAAGCGCCATGCAAGTCGGGCAAGGCCAAAGAGTTTCCAATGATTCACAATTTTTTATTGTAAAGCAGGACGCAGATCACCTGAATGGCCAATATACCAACTTCGCCACGGTGACAAATGGCATGGACGTTGTCAACAAAATACAAATCGGAGACAAGATCCTAGGAATAACAATAAAATAAGCTAACGTACGTCATTCTGGGAACGACTCAGAGCGAAGCGTGGAGGAGGACTCCAGAATCTCCAACGTAAGCCAAATCAATTCTTCTGCCTTAGAAATACGGGGATTTTATAGACAAAGCCCCTTTATAGCTTCAATTCCCCCTATCAAACACCGCTTAATAAAAGGTATTTTTACGCCTCCAAGAAGAATTTAACAGGAACAAGAGGATAAGTCAAATTTGATATTATTTAATAGGTTTAGGGATATAAAGTAAATCGTATAGTTCAAGAACGTCTTCCCCTCCATAGAATTTATACGCTCGATAGATGATATACCTATTGCTCTCCCCGATTACTTTGTATTGAAAAAGCTCATCTGGCTTAGAATGCTCAATCACTGCTTCCACCTCAGGACTTAATACATCTAGAGAAGAGGCGCTGTTTGAATTATCGATTAATTCCTTGAGGGCGTTTATAGATTCTCTTATCATGTCCTCTGGGTCTCTTGAAGTTAAAGGATAATATTTGCAAAAGTTCTTTACCTTGAGGATAAAGGCTCTATTAGATGTCAACCTACATGCCATAAGTGGAAACTCAAGCGAATAGAGAAGTGATGTCTTCAATTCTCTCGTAGTCGTTGGGTTCAATATTGGCTAACTCAACCTCTAGCTTGTTTATTAATTCCGCTGGTAAACTTACCTTAGTTAAATCATGATCTTTAAAAGGGTTTATATATTTAAACTGAGAGGCTTTTTTAAACTGCTGTTCAGGTTTAATTTCTTTTATCAAGCTCTCTATAGTTTTCTCTTTATTACCATCGGTTGTATCAATAATTTTTTGGCTATGAGTATCGTTAATTGCCCTTGATACATTCCCAGCGTAATCTATGATCTTGCTTTTTAGGGTAAGGAGAACATCAATTAACTGTTTATTATCAGACAATGTATTGATTAGTTCAGAGAATACTCTTGACCCTTTTGGCGTTATATATATCTTTACGCCCTCCGTCTTAATTAGATTTGCCTTCTCGAGTTCTTCTAAGTATTTAAAAACAATATTGTTATACGGACCCAGAGTATTAACGTAAAAAAAGGTGTTTAAAAAAGAGATTTTTTTTTCTGCTTCAATTTGTTCGGTTTTAAATAGAGCTTTAATTAAGCTTATTCTTGACACCTCTTTTTCTTCTTCGCTCGCTATATAAATTGCAGACAATATATAAAATAAGTCGCTTGTCTTATCTGCAGCAGTCTGAGGTAGGTGTTTTTTAAAGTTAAAAGGCTCTATTATCGGAAGATTCTTAGTAGCCATAGTTTTATATTAATATTACTTACACATACATGTCAACCATTACTTGTTTTCGTGTCGCACAACATTGGAAATGCGACGTAGAAGATTAAATTTGCGCATCTCCCCATAGTAACTGTTCACGATTTGACAAAGGGTTGTCATTCCGAAGCTACGAAGTAGGTGAAAAATCCCCAGGGGATCTCTCGCTTAGGCTCGAGATGGTAGGTGTTTTGGAAACTCGTGGACGGTTACTCCCATAGTATTGACTTTTGCACTATCTGGTATATAATACTGAACAATATGAGTAATGTAGGCAAAGAAGGCGGAATGACATCACAAGTTGAAACGCAACAACTACCTGAAACGGAATTACAGAAAAATGCATTTGAGTTAATCAATAGTTTTAGAGGCGCTCTCCGTAAAGCAAGAGACTTCCAAGGCGCTGCTGCTGCCACATATATCGGTGAACTTGACTATGGATACCGAGTTGACCCCAACTCTTCAAGAAGAGTGGGAGTATGGAGAGGAAAGGTATTTTGGGGTATCCACTACAGTTTTACAGATGACACCCATGAGTTGAGTATTGAAAGAGAAACTCGTATCTCAGAAGCTGAGAGGATGCATGAAAGTATCTTCTTGAAGTCAAAACGATTTGAAGACCTCTTTGGGGGTCGTCAGATACCACATGTACCAACAAGAATTCACTATGTAAACCTCTCATCATTTCAGGGAGACAACCCACAAGGACTAGTTGAAAATAATACACCAGCAGCGCTCGAAAAAGCGCAAGATTTTTTAAAGAGTTTTGCTCCCACTCGCTAATTCGTTCCCGAAAAGCATTACCTCATTAACTTCCTGCTTAATCAATCGAGATGCGCTCTCCTTCGACAATCTCAGGATCGCTTACCAGGATGACGAGTGCGTAACATGAATTATAAAACAGAGCTGAGAGGAATAAATTTCAGCTTAAATGCCTGCGCAACCGCTTCATACACAAGCTTCCCATCAATCGTATTAATACCTTTTGCCAACGCAGGATCATCTTGCATTGCTTTCTCTACTCCTTTATTTGCCAGGTCCAATGCATATTGTATCGTCGCATTGGTCAACGCAAGCGTTGAGGTATATGGCACTGCACCTGGCATATTTGTCACACAATAATGTAGGATATCATCAACAACGTAGACCGGATCCGCATGGGAGGTCGGCCGTGAAGTCTCAAATGAACCACCTTGATCTATCGAGACGTCAATGAGTACCGCTCCTTTTTGCATTGTCTTCAGCATCTTCCGCGTGATAAGTTTTGGCGCTTTCGCACCAGTAATGAGTACGCCTCCGACAACCAGATCAGCATCTTTTACTGCCTCGGCAATCGCCATTGGATTTGATGCAACTGTATATAATTTGCCGGAAAAAACATCATCAAGATAGCGAAGCCTCTTAAGATTTCGCCCAAATATCGTAACTTTTGCTCCAAGACCAACCGCCATTTTCGCTGCATTTGTACCGACAACACCTGTCCCGAGGATAACAACGCGCCCAGGCAGGACACCCGGAACGCCGGCAAGCAGTCTCCCTTCACCGCCATTTGGCTTTTGCAAGAACCAATTCCCAACCTGTATTGCCATTCTTCCTGCTACCTCACTCATCGGTGTCAAAAGCGGCAATGACCCATCCGGTAACTCCACTGTCTCATACGCAATACCGGTCACTTTTTTGGAAAGCAGCATTTTTGTCACTTCTTCCTCAGCAGCCAGATGAAGATACGTATAAAGAATAAGCCCCGGTCTGTAGTATTTGAATTCACCTTTCTGCGGCTCTTTTACTTTGATGATCATCTGCGCCTTTTTATAAACATCTGCTGCCATAAGTCCTACTTTTGCGCCTGCTTTTTTGTACATCTCATCTGGGAATCCGCTATTTATACCGGCATTTTTCTCAACCAGAACCGAATGCCCGGCAGCAACCAATGCATGGACGCCGTAAGGGGTCAAACCGACTCTACTTTCACCGATTTTTACTTCTTTGACTGTACCGATAATCATTACAGAGAAATAATACTCCCCAAAATTCATCCATGTCAAGACTTTTTTATCTTAAGCTATCTGAAATAAAATATTTTATGAATAATTATTATTTATCAGTTTAATTATATTTTCCCTATTGACAAGTAATATTATCAATGATAATTTTATGGTAAATTAATCCATAATATGGATAATACAGATAAGCCGCTAAAAACTTTCCTCGAAATCCCCTACGATGAGCTGGAAATGATGAATCTTAAGGCGAAGAAAAAACGTGATACCGTCGATCCAAAAACGCAAGAGAAAGAGTACAGAGAGTACTTAACAAAAGAAAAACGGATAAAAGCAGTAACGCTTTGCTTTTCAGACATCGAAGGCCGCTTCCATATGCTTGACTACGATAAGAAATTTCTCCTTGAATCTTCGGAAAATCTGACATTTGATGGGTCATCTATTCGCGGATTTACCGCGCAGCATGAATCAGACCTTCGCCTTGATGCTGATTGGACGTCTTTCCTCTGGTTGCCAGCAGATGTCTTTGGTTCTGGCAAAGTCATCATGTTTGCCAATATTATGAACCGCGATAAAACGCCGTATGA
>CAYWEP010000082.1:0-4615 GCA_964457405.1 uncultured Gammaproteobacteria bacterium | reverse complement strand
GTATATTGAGCAAGTCTTAAAAACAAAAGTCTTACCGATGTCCTCTTCCTGTACACCTCATTGCAAAAAGAAAGCTTTAGTGTTATAAGACGCGTGTGGAGAGAGCATCCTTTCTCAGACATCTTCCCGGCAGAGAAATACTCGTCAGACCAGCATTAGCAGCTGCTGTTACCTTCACTCCTGTCTCCCCCAATTTTCTTACTTTCCCTCAATCGTGCGAACAGAAAGTTGCAAGCTCTCACATCGAACAACAAATCGCACCCGAACATATCGGCTTCACCTTTAGTGCTGGCGCAGCGGAATGGCATGGCCTTGAACCGATTCCGACCCTTGAAACACTGATGCAGCAGGGATTTACGAAAGTACGGCTGGGGACGTATATGGATAGACCGACTGAGCGGATCATCACAGAGCTTGATGAACAACTGGAGATTGTCAAAAAATATGGCGGATCGGTTATCCTGGAGGTGGGCGGAAAAGCGCCGCATTATCCTGAATGGTATATTGATCCTGCCAACGAGGAAGAAGAAATCGCCAAAGCCTCTGCCGTTATCGAGGTATTCGGCGATGATCCGTACGTTGAGTATTTCCAATTGAGTAATGAACCTTTCTTCTCTGACTTTTTCTCACGCTGGCGAATGCCGCCTGAAAAACCGCACGTGCTGGACGCTATCTACGCGAAGATGCGGGAGTATAATAAAAAGATTATCGTTACCCACCTGGTCGGAACACGAGGCTTTGATGAAGAAGGCTTTCGAAAAGCAGCAGCCTATGCAGATATAGTCGGGCTTGATCTGTATAATCAGGTCGGGCTACTTCGGGTATCATGTAAGGAGCATGTGGAGACGATGCAGAAGTATAAAGCATTGGCGGATGAGCTTGGCGTTGAGCTCTGGGTTACAGAGTCACAAACAGTACCATGGATACAGGGCGTTCCTCTCACCAATGTTACCCTGCCTGATTTCCTCCATGACGACTTTAGACCCACGGAAATTCTTGAGCTGTGGCAATTGGCAAACATGTATTTAGAACCACGAGTTATTCTCGAATGGGATATACTGGCAGCGTATGACCAAAAGCTAAATGGCGATCCACGAAGCTGGAATGAGATCATGTGGCTCATCCAGATACAGCGTGAAACTGACCATTCGATGCTCCCCCTTGCTCCTTGAACATTTCTATTAACTCCTTCACTGTTGTTGCATCTTCTGGCTTTTTGTCTTTTTCTCTAAATTTTATCAGCCGTGGGAAGCGGAGGGCATAGCCGACGCCTTTTGCTCCATCTGTTATCTCCATTCCCGCTGTATGCAGCGGACTTCGAGTTATCTCATCTGCCAACACTTCAATAACAACTTCCGGCCTGACCCAGACAGAGGGCGTGATCAAAGAATTAACACGGGCTGGCTTGTGGTTAAGCTCTAACCCTTTGGTTTTTTCTTTGATGCTTCGCCATTCCTCGTCTGTTAAGCCTGTCCCAATTTTACTGACAGTGACAAAAGCATCAGTTTCTTTGTCATAAATACCAACAAGCAATGCTCCTGCGCCAAATGCCGTGCGCTTTCCCCGACCAAATATGTATCCTAAAATCACGCAGTCAATCGTGTCATGCAGCTCACCTGCTGAGTGACGCTTCAGTTTCACCCAGTTAAAATTCCGTCCGCCTGCTTCATAGAGCGAATCAACGCGTTTGACGACAAGTCCTTCCAAACCTTTGGATATTGCGTCATCAAGCATGAGTTGGAGCTTTTTGGGATCAGAGACGATCTCGCCCGGAGATGGAATAAGCCTGTCATCGCTCTGAACGATTCTTTTTAATACCTCGACTCGCTTAATAAGCGGTGTATCAATTAAGGACTTGCCATTAACATAGAGGATGTCAAAAACAAATGCTTTTAAGGGCAGCTGCTTCGCAACTTCTTCAATATTGTGCTTTCTCCTTCGCTTCGTTGTCTCTTGAAATGGTAAAAACTCCTCAGACTCTGGCTGATATGCAAGCGCTTCCGTGTCAAGAATCGCAGTCTTGGCTTTCACTTGCTTTCGTGTGCCTTCGATAAGCTCCGGGAACATATGCGTCATGTCTTCAAGGTTGCGGGAAAACATGTGCACCTTATCGCCGTCCTTGTGGATTTGTACGCGAAATCCATCCCATTTGAAAGTACTGTGCACATTCCCGCCCATTTTCTCAAGTACTTTTTCAACATTTGGCAAGCGCTCACATAGCTCTGAACGGATGGGATGACCAACAGTGACGGAGAGTTTTTGAACGGCTTTTAAGCCACCTTCAAGCAATTTGATACCGATCAAACCAAGATCTGATGTTTCGTTGTAGGCTTTTTCCAATAGCTTTCTGTTTGAGCGATCTCCGAGCATTGCGAGCGCTAACCCATCTAAGATCGTTGGGTCGCCGATGCCAAGACGCGTGTTGCCAAGAGGGATACGCACTAAGTGCTTCGCTGCAATTGGATCCATTTTTTTGAGAAGTTCCGCCAGAAGAGTTTGTTTTCTCTCAACACTTCCTTCTCCGCCAGTCTTTGCAATCTGTGTGAGCGTGTCGAAAACTTCTACTATGGTTAATTTTGAATTTTGAATTTTGAATTTTGAATTTAGTTGCAAAGCGACCAACCCCATGTCTCCAAGCTTTGAATATTGTTTTAGTACGCTTTCTTTGTCGCTTTCGTAAGCCATTGCTAGAGCGCTTGCAACGTTTTTATCTGCCATGCCGATTTCAATTGGCGCGAAAAATGGCGCGATTCGTCCTTGTGTCAGGTAGATTACCTTATCAATCTCGTTTTTGGAGACCTTTTTAAACAGGTCGGCGAGGATATCAATGAGCGCAAGACGGGACGAAGTCTCCTCCAATCGTTCGAAATATTTTGCAAGTTCAGTGAACTTCATAATTTTAGTCACAAGTCCCAAGTGCTAAGTCCTAAGTTAAGATTTCGCACTGGCTGTTTTAACAATCTTTGTTAACATGTTAATAAGTTCAATATTTTCGTTCAAGAGGTTTGTTAAAAATACCCTTTTCTCAGTATTAAGTTCAACAAGCAATCGTAGCCAATACCGAGTTTCCCTCGCTTCTTTCTTGGCAACGTTCATGCAATACCCAAAATCTTTTTTGGAGTTTGTTCCAAGGGCTTCTTCGATATTTGCTCCTATTGAAGTTGCGGATCGTATTATTTGCCTAATAAAAATAATGTTCTCGAAGGTCTTCGGCAGGAATCTTGTTACTTTAATTATATCTAATCCAAATAGAAACGCCCGTTTTGCGACTATTGACTCTTTCATTTTTGACTTAGGACTTAGGACTATTCTGCATCATTTACTCAAAATATATTTTGCGGCCTTTGTTTTTCCTTGCTTGCGAATTATACCATGAATGATGAGGGATTTTAATTCGTTGAGGACGGTGTCTTCTGAGACAAATGGAAAAAGCTGTTTAAATGCATTATTCTGCAGGTAACCTGTCTTTTGAATATACTCAATGATCTTGAGCTGCCTTTCTGTGAGCATGAGGGGGGTACCGCCTAATTTTTCTTTTAATTTTGCATCAATTGATATGTTCTCAACTTTTTCTTTGATCTTTGTCAGCTCAATTGCGAGGCCGTGTGTGAAATACTCAAGCCACTCAGTGAGGTCTCCGTCTTTTCTGCCAACGCTTTGGAGCGCCGCGTAGTAGTCCTCAGCATTGCTGTCAAAATACTCCTCCAAAGAGAAGAATTTTCGGATATCATATCCGTCATGAAAAAGCGTCTGGATAGAGAGGCATCGCCCCACTCTCCCATTGCCATCAATAAACGGATGAATACGGACGAATTCATAATGCACAATGCCGCTTTTTAACACAGGGTGGATGTCTTCTGGATTTGCCGCATTGATAAAACTGATTAAGTCTTGCATCAAAAATGGCACAGACACAGCCAAAGGCGGCTTGAATGTTATTTCACCGGTCTGGCTATTTTTAACAACCACTTGCGTTATGCGGTACTCGCCGCATTTTTCAGGAGGTAAAATCTTATCGGTTGTGATCTCGTGGACTTTTTTGACGAGTGTTTCTGAAACTTCTTTTTTCTCAGTTGGGCTTTGGCCTATGAAATCCATGACGCGGCGGTAATTGATTACTTCCTGCACATCCCGATCACGTGCAACGACCTCCTGCCCTTCAATTACTTTCTCAGCTTGGGTTAAATTCAGTTCATTTCCTTCAATATGCGTGCCGAAGTGGACTGTTCGGACCATAGCTTCTCTTTGAAACTTTTTCTCATAGTAGGGGAGAAGCGGAGCGTGGTCTATTACCTCCTTTGAGGCTTCAACAATGCCGATATTTTTGAGGATGCGATTTGAGATTTGGTATTTTGGAGAGTACATAGGTAACCTAGGTGACTTAACTAACCTAAGTAATGTAGTAATTCTCGCACATTTCCCGAAGAAACGCAACGGAAATTAAACTCGTGCTATACTATTGTTATGGCTGAGAGTAAACGGAATAAATCGTTGCAACTTGAGCTTATCAAGCAAATGATTACCCTCTCAACAAGCGGGTTTGGGTTGGTCGCTGCGTTGGCGTGGAATAGCTTGATTCAAGAATTTGTCAGCGGATATGTAAAGCGCTACTTAC
>CAYWEP010000081.1:0-4682 GCA_964457405.1 uncultured Gammaproteobacteria bacterium | reverse complement strand
CGAAATAGTTTTATGCAACAGCCGCAACTGCGACAGCAAAACGAAGATCGCGTTTCAACCTTTATGCCTGAGACCATGAAGGCAGCTCCACCGCAAATGCCAAGACCACCTTTTAGACAACCGGTGCAACCGCCGATGTCAATGCCAACAGCAACATCTCAGCCACAGCAGCAGGCTCGTGACAACAGAAAACCGCCATCTGATTGGCTTACGCCAAAGGTGTATAAAGGATCAGATAAGCTCGAGTAACCCTCAGATTGACAAGCGCTCCAAAACACTGAAATACTCAATATATGGATAATACAAATCAACCAATACAAAATCCACAGCCTGAGTCACAGGTTGGTCATGCACATTCTTCAAAAACGAAACTATTACTCATTGGTTTAGGTGTTTTGTTTGTTTTAGGAATAGGTGGAGCGTATGTTTTGGGGACGAAGAATAATCAACCAGTGCAAACACAAGTCGCAGTTTCGCCAACGGGTTATCAGCAAACTCCTGTGGATGAATGGAAGACTTACTCAGATAATACATACGGTTATACAGTGCAATATCCCTCTACTTGGAAAATTCTCACGAGAGTTCCTGAGCAATTTGCTGTTATTCAGTATGATCAACCCGGACACGAGAATAGTAAAATGTTTGGCGACTGCGATCTTTTTATGCAGGACACTAATGTTCCGACGACTATCATTGCAGTAGATCTTATCGAGAAGCAGTCTGATGGAGGATTCTGCTGGTCAGTCGGGAATTTTTATGATAATAGTACACGTACTATCACATCGTTTTCTCCAGCAAAAACGATCCAAGTTAGTAAATGGCAGATTAACGAATATCTACTGAACGGTAAGCTAATTAAACCTGAATGGAAGGGTGATAAATTTCAGCAGTTTAATATTGATGGACAAAATAATATAGCTGTTGTCGCATTGGCAAATCAGGATAGCGATAGCAAGCAGGCTGAAGCAGTGTATGACAGGATCCTTTCCTCTTTTAAATTCACAGATCAAGGGCAAGCGGGGGATACGGCGAATTGGAAAACGTATAACAGTACTAAGTATGGTTTTATATTCAAATACCCGACCTCTTATGAGTCCTTTGATTCAGAAAATACGATTCTTTATGCGAGGACTAAATCAGGAGGAATCCTTTCAGTGGAAGCTAGGCCTGTTTCCTTGAAAGACTATTCATTTATGGATGTGGGAGGGACTACACATAGATTCGATGCTAATAAAAAACAGTGGGTAAATGATGGTGGCGACAGTGCTAATAGTCCTGTTAAAACGAATACGCCATTTGAAGCATATAAATATGGAATTGGTGATGGAGGGTGCAGTGGAGAAAGCGTGCTTATTCCTCATCCTAGCAGGGTACTCGTTCTCGAAATAACAAGCACGTTTTGTATTATAGTTGATGAGGCTACTGGTGAGACCAAAAATCCTATCAAGGAGCTTTCTACCGAGACGTTGCTTTCTACCTTCAAATTTACTGACTGATGAGAGATTCTGGTGCGGTCGCCTTGGGCACCTTACCAGAATGACGGGATAAGAGATTGCCGCGCTTCGCTCGCAATGACAATATAAGAGATTCTGGGCAATCCAGAATGACGAGTAGGTCAAGTACATATTTTCGTTACTTTCGTCTCAGAAAAAGATATGGTATAGTGTATGATATGAAGAAAGCAAAGGGGATTGAAATTAATCCAAAAGTTATGTTTGGCAAACCTGTGATAGCCGGAACGAGAATACCGGTTGAAATTATATTGGATAAATTGGAAGCTGGGCAAACGATAGATGAAATTCTGCAAGATTATCCTCGTCTGAGTGAAAAAGATATTCAAGCGGCAGTAGCGTTCGCAAATGATCTTGTAAAGGAAACCTATGTCCCGCTCAAGAATCCTCAAGTTTCTCGTTGATGAAAGCGTCGAATTTGGTATTGTAACTTATTTAAGGGAGCAAGCATTTGATGTCATCACAGTTACTGAAGATTTTCCCAGCATTTCTGACTCTGAGGTTCTTCGAAAAGCCTATATCAAAAAGAGCGAGCGAAGTTATTTCTACTTTTAAATTTACTGAATAAGAGATTCTGGACAAGCCAGAATGACCCTTCGGCAAGCTCAGGGCAAGCTAGAAAGATTCTTCGCCCTGTACCGTCTGGTACGGGGCTTCGCTTTGCTCAGAATGACAAGGCGCACGTGGTACTTGTGGTACCCGTGGTACTTTTGCTATAATACGAACATTATGCCACTTTCAACGACACAGAAACAAGAGATTATCAAACAATTTCAGACGGGAGACGGTGACACCGGAAGCCCTGAAGTACAGATAGCACTTCTGACAAATAGAATTACTCGATTAGCAGATCATCTCAAAGGACATGCACATGATGTGCACAGCAGACGCGGACTGTTATCAATGATTGCCAAAAGAAGAAGATTAATTAACTTTCTCAAAAAAGTAAATACGACACGAGCCTCTGGGATCGTGAAGAAGATAGGACTCAAAGATTAATGGATAAAAAAACCTCTGTAGAAGTAGAATTCGCAGGAAAAAAATTAACACTCGAGACAGGACAACTCGCACCACAAGCGACCACATCAATTTTGGCGCGGCTTGGTGATACGATGGTTTTGGCAACGGTTGTTGCCGGCAATGTTCGCGAAGATCTCGGCTACTTTCCTCTTTCAGTTGAATATGTTGAGAGACTCTATGCGGGTGGAAGAATAAAAGGAAGCAGATGGGTAAAACGTGAAGGGAGACCCTCAGATGAGGCAGTATTAATCGGCAGGCTCATCGATCGCTCGATTCGCCCTCTCTTCCCCAAAGAATATAAAAACGAAGTGCAGGTAGCAGTGACTGTTCTCTCAGTCGATGGAGAAAATGAACCGGATATCCTAGCGCTCAATGCAGTTTCTGCGGCGCTCGCAATTTCTCCGATTCCCTGGAATGGCCCAATAGGTGCTATTCGCATGGGGCATGTAAAAGAGTCAGGGGAAGGTGGCGCAAAATTTTTACCAAACCCCACACGAAGCGAAGCAGCCAATTCTGAGATTGATATTATTGTTTCCCAGACCAAAGACAAGACACATATGATTGAAGCAGGAGCCACTCAGGCACCTGAGGCGGTTATGGTCGAGGCGATAAAACTCGCGCAGGATGAAACAAAGAAAGTCATCTCCCTTATTGAAGGTTTAGTAAAAAAAGTTGGCCAGAAAAAAGTTTCCGTCATGCAGAATGCTCAGCTTGCTGAGATGGCTGCAAGAATTGAGAAAACGTATAAAGAAGAATTAACCGTGCTCTCACAGGATCTCGCGCAAAAAGAAGCAGGGGGCAGAACCACAAGCGAGCTGGTTGATAAAATTTTTGACCAGGAAAAACTCGCCCATTCGACAGGCTCCCTTCGAGAAAACTCAGGGCGAGCAGGGCAAGCCGATCCTGGGTTTGATAAAAAGATTATTGCTCAAGCACTGGAGTATGTCATGTATAAGCAGATCAGAAGCAATGCGGTTAATAAGAAAGAGCGCCCTGACGGAAGAAAAATTGATGAACTTCGGCCACTTTCTGTTCAGGTTGGGGTCCTGCCTCGAACTCATGGATCTGCGATTTTCGCGCGTGGATTAACGCAAGCATTAACTGTCGCAACGCTTGGTTCCCCTCGTCTTGAGCAGTTGATTGAGTCAGCAGAGGGTGAAGAAAGCAAACGCTATATCCATCATTACTCAATGCCGCCATATTCGGTTGGCGAAGCAGGAAGATTTGGGTCTGCATCCCGCCGCGAGATAGGGCACGGCGCACTTGCGGAGCGGGCACTTGAGCCAGTCATCCCGACAAAAGGCACATTTCCCTATACGATCCGCATTGTCTCAGAGATTCTCTCGTCCAATGGGTCAACATCAATGGCATCAGTCTGCGGGTCAACCCTTGCCCTCATGGATGCCGGTGTCCCTATCCAAAGTCCGGTTGCTGGTATTTCGGTTGGTATGATGTCCGAAGGGGAGAAGTACGTTTTACTGACCGATATTATTGGGCTTGAGGATTTTTCAGGCGACATGGATTTTAAAGTTGCAGGGACAGAAACTGGCGTTACAGCGATACAACTTGATGTAAAGGTTCCCCTGACACTCGCACAAATTCAGGAGACGTTTGAGCGGGCACGCGCGGCTCGAATGATTATTCTTGAAAAAATGTTTTCCGTCATTCCACAATACAGGAAAGAAGTATCAGAATACGCGCCGAAAATCGAAATGATTAAGATCGCTGTTGATAAAATCGGCGAAGTCATCGGCCCTGGCGGACGCGTCATCAAACAAATCATCGCCGATACTGGTGCCGAAGTCGATGTTGAAGACGATGGAACTGTGACGGTATCGGGAACCGACGATGGAGCAGTGCAAAAAGCAGCCGACTGGGTGCGCGGAATTGTGCGCGAGGTAACACCGGGTGAGGAATTTGAAGGACAAGTAAAGCGGATTTTGCCTTTTGGTGCGTTTGTCGAATTCTTGCCCGGAAAAGAGGGTATGGTACACGTCTCGCAAATGGCAAAAGGTTTTGTGAAAAGTCCTGATGAAATTGTCAAAATAGGCGATACGGTAAAAGTCAGAGTTATGGAAATTGATGACCAGGGTCGAGTCAACCTTTCAATGTTATTTGGCGCTGATGCAGAGGAAAAAGCCAGAGGCGGAG
>CAYWEP010000080.1:0-4740 GCA_964457405.1 uncultured Gammaproteobacteria bacterium | reverse complement strand
AAGAAAATGTCTTGAGATATGCGAAAATGTAAAAAATGTTTTGACAATTGAAGCAATGGTGGCATGTCAGGGAATTGACTTTAGACTGAAAAAAGGCTACAAGCTTGGACATGAGACGGATAAAGTCTATAAGAGAATCAGAAAAGTAGTTCCATTCTTTAAATCAGATGCTACGTACTCATTGTATTTTGATAAAATCAGGAAGGCCTTAATGGAAACATGAAAGAAGAAAATGAAAAAACAGGTCGTCCACAAAAAGATGTAGTTAAATCAGACGGTCCTTTAGTTGTAAAAGAATTACCCCCTTTGATTGATTCTCTATATCCGAGAATTGCAATAGGGGATCTCGTTGATATCGTTCAAGTTTTTGCTCCTACTGTAACAGACCATGAAATTCTTCAGCTCCAAATGGAAATGTACAGACTTCAAGACACATTTGCTCCGCCTGACTCGACATTTACTGCGATTTCATCAAAAGACTTAGTTAAAGGATTAGAAGCTACTGCTGAACGGGAAGCTCAGGGGGAAGGAATCGCCGTGGTGCATTTGGATAGATATATCGGCCCTACGCAGACACATCCTCCTTTTCACAGGCTAAATATTTCACGAGGGAAAGACGATTCCATAGTGGCACGTCCAGGCTCAAAATACACACCATCAGAACAGTTAGACAGATTAAGAGAATCCTTACTTGAAGCTAATACTAGCGAAATATTACTGATAGATGATGTTTTGGCATATGCAAAAACACTTGTTCCAATAATAAAAACGCTACAAAGAGAATTTCCTGATGTTAGAATAAGAGCAGCTGTTGCGCTTGCATCATCAGGAGGAGAATGGTCAGGAATTGAAAAAGTAAGAGAAGGTACGGGAGTGGAAATAGAGGCACAAACAGTCGTTAAAGTTAGTCCGAAAAATAAATATAGTTCTGGTATGAGTGCACCAACTTCTAGGGATATGACAATATTCGGAGGAGCACTTGACAATAGTGGCGCATCAGCCTTATCGTATCCTCATATTTATCCATTTGCTATCCCTAGACCGAGTTTTTTTAATGTGGATCACAGACTTCAAGCATCAGTTGCGCTATTGGACTTTAACGAAAGACTTATAGTTTTTGTTGAAAAAGCGACTAGGAGAAAGTTAACCATTAAGGATCTTTTGGCAAATGGGTTTGGCATACCTACAACAAAAATTGAAGCAGTTAAAGGACAATCTGATGTTCCTTCCCAGGAAATGAGCTTAGCTTATGTTTTAAATGCTGCTAAACAATTACTTGCTAGGAATACGCAGGCAATAGAAAAAGAGGCAGAGGAATCTCTGGAAAAAGATGAGAAGTAGAAAAATACCATTAATAATCGATACGGATCCAGGATGCGATGATGCATTGGCTATAATGCTTTTGGAAAAAAGTGGAGCAGTTGACGTTTTAGCAACCACCACAGTCCCTGGAAATAATATCCTACAGCAGGTAACTAACAATGCAAGGTTTATTCTTGATCTTGTAAAAAGCAGAAGCCCTCTATATTCAGGAGCGGAAAAACCGTTAAAAAAAGAGTTAATTATCTCAGATATCCAAGGCATTAACGGACTGGGAGGAGTTGAGGTGCCCAGCAAAGTAAAACTGGATGGTCTAGCAGTGGATAAAATAATTGAGATCGTAAAGAAAAATCCTAAGAAGATTACGATTTTGGCAATAGGACCTCTTACCAATATTGCGCTCGCTTTCAAAAAAGACCCGTCACTTCCATCGTTAATCAAGGAACTGGTAATCATGGGAGGAGCAATTACAGAGCCTGGTAATAAAAGCAGGGTTGCAGAATTTAATTTTTTTATTGATCCTGATGCTGCAGAAATAGTTTTTGAAAGTTCAGTTAAAAAAGTGCTTATACCTCTGGATTTGTGTATGAAAATCCCACTTTATCTAAAAGATTTTCAAAAATTAAAAAATTCCAACCTATATCCTATTATCTACCAGATGATGAAAGGTTATATTGAAAAAACACTCGAGTTTGAAAACACAAAGGGAGCAATGATGTTTGATCCACTAGCTGCTTACTATCTTCTAAATCCAACAGCTTACAGGTTTGAAAAAATGGACATTCGCGTTGAAACGAAGGGAGAATTAACTAGAGGAATGAGTGTTGCAGAAAGAAGAAATTGGGGAGACAGAAAACCCAACGTTAATGTAGCTACGAATGTAAATCGCGAAGACTTTGTCTCAGATTTCTTAAAGTATTTAAATAAATGACAGAGACAGTTAATCCATCCGAATTTCCTCTGCCCAAAGACAGACTTCTCATGGTTGACTTGGATAAAACCTTAATCGACGTGGGTTATCAAATTACAGATGAGCGAATTCATGGTGAAATATCTAGAGTTCAATCTCTGGGATGGCAAATAGGCTTACATTCTGACACACCGCTTGAAACACTAGAGAATTGGAACGCTGATTTTGGGCTAAACGGACCCATTATTGCAGAACGCGGAGCGATTGTTAAGATAGACGACGACAGGAAAATTGTTACACATGAATCGGAACAATTCTTTAGTCAACTTAGAGGCTCTTTAACAGAGCGCATGACACAACAGAGAATTCCCTTTTATCAAGGAGGTTCTGTTCAACTATTAAGAACGGGCTCGAGGCTCCCAAACAGGATCGACCCACGCTTAATACTAGTAAATGCCTACCGAAGATGTAGTCTCGGAATCTATTCAAGGAGAGTAGGCCCAGAAGGCGAGATGACAATAGACAATGAAGGGCTTTTGGTGATGGTAAGCGCAATACGAGAAATGATGGGTAATCCACCGTTTGATATTGCCGAGGATATTAATCCTGACTATGGAGTTTATATAGTTTCACCACAAGCAGTAAACAAACGGAATGGGGCTTTAGCACTGATGAAAGAATTAGGCTTATCTGAAATTGGCATGATCGGCGATTCTACAACGGATATATTAGGGAATGACATTGCTGTCCACTATGCTGTTGGAAACGCACGAGATGAATTTAAAGCAATAGCGAAACATACTGCGAGAGGAAATTATACTACTGGAGTCGTGGATATTTTACAGAGAATTGTTGAATAAAATCATTTATTGATTCATGATGATATAATTCATACTTAATATAAATATGGCTACCGAAATAAAACCATATATAGTGTCTTCTGACGTAAGAGGACTTATGGCTCAGTGGGGAAGAAACACAGGATATCAGCTACCCACAGAGGATTTTTTTCATGGAATAACAGGTGACTTAAGAGGCGTGCTGGAGGGATATTTCCCTACAGCAGTAGAGATAGTCGATGAAGAAGAACTTCGACTTGGATTAAACGATCTCGCAGCACAAAGAAATTTAAATCCACACCAGAGACTTCAGATCATTTCTCTTGATAGAGCATACGTTGACAGAACTACACCAAATATCCTAGGACACCTAGACATAACAAGAGGGGTAGACGATGGTCTTGCTAGTGCAGGGCTTAAGCCAAGACCAGGCTCCGATAGCATTGACGCACAGCTAGACCGTTTCTCATCTGAGCATAATTTCCCAGTGATTATCTTAGATGACGTTGTTTTTAGCGGAGATGGGATGCGCTGGTTGGTAAATCAGTTAGCGGAGAGAAAAAGACCAGTTGTAAAAGTAATTACTGGAATTGGAATAAGAACCCTTGACGGGGACCCAGCAGGAATAACAAACCTACGCGAAATCGGAATTCAAGTTGACTGTGTTAGGGAATATGAAACAGTGGTAGACGAGGTATGTCAAAGAGATTTTGTCGCTGGGGCACCAATGTCAGGAAGAAGCGTTTATTCTTCAAATGGTGAGATTAGAAGCGCGCCATATTTCGCTCCATTTGGAGATGCTACGAGATGGGCATCAATCCCACCAGAAAAAGTCAGGGAATTCTCTAGATTTTGCATGAATACTTCAATTGAACTCTTCAGAAGAGTTGAGAGTCAATCCCGAACGAGTGTACCTACTAGGGCAATAGATAGATTGCCAAGGGGCATGAGGGAAAATGGATCTTTCGTTGCTGCTCTACGAGAGACTCAACAAACAACAGCATAGGGGAAGTAAATTTGCAATTTACGATCAAATGAGATATAAAGATACACTAGTAATCAAATAATATGGCAAAAAGAGAAGCAGGCCCAATGCCCGGAATGAGAGACATGCTCGCAGATCAGATGATCCCACGGCAAAGAATGATAGGAGTCATCCAAGGAGTATATGAAAGTTACGGCTTTGTTCCGCTAGAAACCCCTGGAATTGAAAAACTAGAAACCCTAACGGGAAAATATGGGCCCGAGGGAGAAAAACTTATGTACAAGCTGCAAGACCATGGAGGCAGAAATCTTGCGCTAAGATATGACCTCACAGTTCCTCTTGCAAGAGTAGTAGCTCAACACGGAACAGAACTCCCAATGCCATACAAAAGGTACCACCTTGGACAGGTTTGGCGAGGTGAAAGCCCTCAGGCAGGAAGATACAGAGAATTCACTCAGTTTGATATTGACACAGTTGGGACTACGAGTCCTATTGCAGATGCTGAAATTGCGGCAGCAATGTCTGATGCCATGCATGCTTTAGGCGCTGATGCAGTCGTAAGAGTTAATAACAGAAGACTACTTGATGCCCTTGTCGAAAAAGCAGGATTGACCGGAGATACAAATGTTAGAGACTTTATCTCAACAATAGACAAAATAGGTAAAATTGGGCTGGAAAATGTTCTG
>CAYWEP010000079.1:0-4942 GCA_964457405.1 uncultured Gammaproteobacteria bacterium | reverse complement strand
GTTGACGTTGGTAACTGCGGGTTATCGTCAGGGTTGCTAGTTGGCATCTGAGCTCCAGACGTTGGTACTGATGGTGGACCAGAATCATCGGGGGGTGGTTCTTCTCGGGGTGGTGGTTGTTCCTGGGGCGGAGGTTCACCGCCGCCACCTGGAGGTGGAGGCGAACTACAGAAATTCGTACAACTACATCCCGGTGTACCATCACGCGAAGGATCGCACGGATTCCCTCCAGGAGTACAACATTCTAAACAACCATCAAAATAACATCCACTCGGCGGTGGCGGTGGGAGAGGATTGACACCTGGTCCTTGTGCATAGACAATATTTGTCAAAAAATATATAGCAATATAGAAGAATATGAAGAATGAAATAAATGGCCTCAATATATTCATATAGATATATTTACTGTACTTTTCTGCTGATAATAAACGGGATCATTGCAGGTTGATAGTAGAAATCCTTGTGTGCTCCCTTCAAAGCTTGTCTTTGTTCAAAAAACGACTCATCAGGATGACTATAATAATAAAGTGCGTCAAGAACGGTATAAAAGATATACAGATATATCTTTTTTTGATTTTTTGGCGTCGTGGCATAACGATCGATATAGATTTTAATCGTGTATATACCATTCCAACTTAAATCTGTTGAAGCGCTTTTTAAAACGATAGGTGGCTCTTTTTCATCTGTCAGAATATACTCATTTTGCTTTTCGTCTGTAAGTTCAACCACAATTTTTTTTATCCTAAATGTCTTCAAGCTATCCGTATTATCTCCCCATATGCCCCAATCACTAAGATATTTATTGAATAATGACGTTTCCTTATATGCAGCAGAAAAAAAAGAGTTTGTATTTATTACTCCGATTTTATTTGATGGAAAAAAGGTATGCCAGAAAAAGAAAACTGTTATGAGCAAAATAAGAAGAATGAGAAGTACAATGAAAATAATCCTGAATTTCATGAAACAATGATTGTCTTGATAGTCGATTCTATCATATACCTTATACACACTAGTAATCAAGATATAAATATAACCCCTATCTCTAGAAGAAAGGAATTGCCTCGTATTAAGCGCTTGAAGGAAGACCCCCATTAGGGAAAAATATATAATCGTTGACTCTTCGACCTTGCAGGTCTGTTGGAGCAAAAACTAAACCATATCGCTTGACTCCTATTAATACTCCATGTTGATTCTCGTCTATGGTGTTCTGGAGAGTGATTTCTCTAAGAGAAAAAGGGAGTGGTTTAACATCTAAAGGAACTGCAGGATTAACTAATTGAACAGTCGCATTTTCTTTTTCTGTGGTACCAGATTTTAGTGCAACGCCATTTATTGTTCCGATGAACATCCGAGATGTATCTTCTTCTACTGTAAAACCGGCAACCCATACTGTATCTGCAACTTTAGTAACTTTACTGATAAAAACTTGATTAGTTTGATCGTCTCCTGCCTGTTCACGAACTTTTTCTTCAAAGGCAGAGCAGCTAATTTTTTGAACTGTTCCACTAGTTGTATCAATAACAAAAAGATCATTCGTGATTACACCATCATCTTCACGAAACTGCACAGCATATAATTCTCCTGATTCACTATCTACTCCTTCGGCATCGAGACCGACAAGACTATAGCTACCATCGTTCAAAAACTCTCGAGATGACACAATTTTATTGGCATTAAGGTCAATATTCAACCCAACAATGCCTTTTGGGATAGTATATCCTCCCTGATCCACTTCAAACGAGCGTCCAATTACTTCAAATTGGTTCTCATCAATATTTGTGATTATTCGCTCAGGAAATACCGCCGACTGAGCACCATGATCAATAATATGATATTCTTTTGTTTCAGTATCAAATACTCGAAGCTCAAATGGGGTACTATCTCCACGTCCAGCTGAGGCTAAATCAACGTAAACAAGCATAATTTTACTCGTATCTGGAATTGGTTTTCCATCAATGAACTCTCCAAGTTCAAGTATCTCTTGAGACTCAGAAGGCTTTTCAAAATGCGTCTCAAATGCCTGTCCGCTATTATGAGAAATTACAATAATCGGCTCTGGAAAAGCCTTAACTTTTGAATCAGGTGGAATAAAACTTGGTCGAAGTCCTGGAATAACTATAGTATCGGTTTCAGGAAGTGCGATAAGTGCACGCGTTTCTCTTATAGCTGCTGCACCATGTTTGCTAAATTCCTGAAATTCCGTTTCAAATCGAGAGACATACAACTCGTTATTTATAAGAGCATAAACACCTGTCGTCAAGCCATTTTCTATTATTGGTTCAAAACCTCGGAAATCTCGTTGTGTAAAAAAATCTTCTTGACCCTGTTTATACTCTGAGGATTCCCATTTATATGAATTGGGGTTTTTTTTATCAAAAACTGAACTTATTGCGCGAGCTAGGTGAGAACTAGGGAGGAGTGTTCGCGCTACACCACCTAGTGCGGCTGCTGTGGCACCAAGGAACCTTCTACGAGTAAGCTTCTGAGTTACCTGATCAAGAGAGGCCAAAAGCGCACCTTCTACCTGACTAAGCTCTGAGTTACTTGCCATAGAAAATCATTTGTATCACTTATCTCATAGTATGTCAAGGTGGGCTGTTGCCTTGACACGCCATAGCAAGCTAAGTTTGTCACTGTGTCGTATTTCTCGGAATGACTGATGTATGAAAATCAAGCTTGGTTTGCTTGTCAATGACACCATTTGCATCTCTTCTCACTAAAGAAAAATTGATATCAATTCGTGGCGCATCGGCTGGCGCTGCTTGTGTGCAGGCAAAGTAGCAAGGATTCTCTCCCAGTGCCACCTCAGCGGTATTAATAAGCGACGCACCATTAAGGGTGATGGTTTCCGCTTCGCAGCTTAGTACAATTGACGTTCCGTCAAAGGAGGTAAGTTTTACTTGCGAATAGGGGGGAGCACTCGTTGTCTGCGGACAGGTAGTGATAAATGTATCGTCCCCTGTACCGACGCCGTCAAATGTCTTTCCGGACCGTATGAGCCGAGCCATCTGGGAAATAGCATTATCGCCATTTTGCCGAACAAGCGTCACCGAATTTGCCTTATTGTATGACCGAATCGTTGTGAAAATAATGCTAAAGACAACTGTTCCAACTGTTGCGGCAACCGCCATGACGATAAGCACTTCAATCAAAGTGAAACCAACCCCGCTCACGCGGGGAATTTCCAATGTCAAATGTCCAATATCCAATTTCCGATGATTGGTATTTATTTGAAATTTGAAATTAGAAATTAGAAATTTCATCTTAGAGTGGCGGCTGAACTGTATAGTCTGTCAGGCACGTTGTGATATCCGAGACATGGCAGTGACGATTGTTTGCATCACTACATTTACTACTACTCCACGATACAGAGGATGTAACTTTGGTTGCAGCAACGGATGTATCACAACCATTTTGTGTGATCTCAATCTCGCGGACAAATGCTTGCAAATCGGCAGTCGGAGGACATTTTCCTTGCGTATCTAGGGTAGCACTTCCAATCGGGAGGCAATAGATGCCGCTTTTGGTTGCAAAAGCGTTATAGTCAGTATTGCGAAGGTATCTCACTATCTCAATGCCTTCTTTTGCGTACCCTGTGGCAAGATGCTGATTTTTACTAAAATCTGCGCTATACAGAGACGATGATATGGCAATCGTTATTCCAGTAATGATAGAGCCGACCAGAGCGATCGCGATGACAGCCTCAAGCAAGGTCTGTCCTGGTAATAGTAAGAATTTTTTCATTCTATTTATGAAGAAAAGGAAATATTCCCTAAAGCGTCAACGGTTATTATGATGAATGTTTTCCCAAATCCTGACAAGGTAACTTTTCCTGGTTTTTCCACTCCCTGCGCTAAAATAGGAAAGAAAAAAGACGTCGTGTCGGTCCTGTCTTCATCAACCGTGACATTCTGAGGCAACCTTTTTGGGGCCGCATCAGGACTCGGCGGTGACACCAGATATGACTGTCCACCGCAGACCACGTGCAACTCATAGTCGCTTCCTGATGTAAAACATGAGGATCCTGGCAGTTTGCAAATTTGCACTTTGTATCCCTCGAGCGTATCGTTGCCGCATACTTGCGGTTTAACTTGAGAAAAAGCCCGTGACTTTGCCAGAGTCAGTGTCTCGCGAAGCTCGTCTGCGCTCGTCCGAAGCGTTTGCCGGGACGTATAATCTGTGTAGCTCACCAATGTAGCAAACATCATAACACCCATGAGTGAAACCACAACAAGAAGCTCTATAAGCGTAAAACCCGCCCCGCTGAGGCGGGAAATTTCTCCCACTTCGCCAAGGCTACGTGGGACAGGCAATTTCCAATTTCTAATTTCTAATGACCAATCTTTGGTATGTATTTGATATTTGAAATTTGACATTTGACATTTCTCCTATGGGTTCGTCAATGTATATGACCAATTATTTGTTCCGTCACATGGATCGAGGTTCGTGGGATCTGTCTTTTTTGCGTCATTGATATTTTCAAGACAGGCTGAAAGTGTGTAGGTTGTGCCGTCAGATGAGGCAGCATAACGGTAGGTAAAAGGATAGGAATCGAGTGGATCACAAGGAATTTTCTGCATATAAACATTGCCTCCCGATTCAAATTTTTCTCTACATTGACTGAGATTTAACTCACTAGAATCAAGAGGGTATGCCCCATTGTCGCTTCTATAAATCTCAAGCGCCTGTTTTATCTGGGTCAGATCTGATTTTCTTTGCCCGTCGCGTACCCTGCCCCGAATCCCGACCAGATTGGCAAGAAGAAGGGAAGAAAGAATGCCGATGATTGTAACGACAATAATAAGCTCAATGAGTGTAAAGCCACGATTGAATTTCCAATTTCCAATTTCCAATTTCTCCCGCGAAGCGGGATCTCGCTCCGCGAGACAATTTCCAATGCGTTGCACCACATTTGAAATTTGATATTTGAAATTTGACATTT
>CAYWEP010000078.1:0-5330 GCA_964457405.1 uncultured Gammaproteobacteria bacterium | reverse complement strand
ACTTTAGTCCCTTTGCAAATTATGTGGCTCCTTTGGAAAATCCTGAGGGATTACAGTATTTTTTGAGCTTTATTGAAATTTTCTGACCAAGCCGACGGCGCGGCCTTGAATACGAAGAGAATTGGGATAAATAGGGTCCATTTTTGCATTGGCAGGTTTGAGCACTACTCTGCCTTCTTCACGATAAAAGCGCTTTAATGTCGCCAGATTATCATCAACCAGAGCGACGACGATCTCGCCATTGGCCGCATCCTGCACTCTTTCAATAACGACAAAGTCCCCGTCTAAGATGCCATCCTCAATCATCGAATCGCCTTTTACCTGTAGGACGTATGCTGTCTTTGTCCCTGAAATCATTGATGCGGACAACTGGAATGTGGCATTTGGGTCGGTATGTGGCTCAAGCGGCTTCCCTGCGGCGATAAACCCCATAAGAGGTAAGTCAATCGAGCGGGTTGTGCCAAGGAGCGTATCGGCAATCTCCGCATCAAGAATTTTCAATACCCGAGCATTGCCATCGACTTTTTGGACATACCCTTTGTCGACAAGGCTTCGTATGATGGCATGAACCGTTGAGACACTTCTGTGTCCCGTTGCCTGCGCCATCTCAACGAGCGTTGGTGAATAACCGTACTGTTTTTGGAATTGTGCGAGGAATTCCAGTAACTCTCTTTCTTTTCTGTAAAGTACACCAGCCATAATAGTTTATTTACACTGAGCGAAGTCGAAATGCAAAAAAATTATACGACATTTCGCGAATTTTTGTCAATAAGACAAAGTGATACAAAAAGAGTCATTATTCATATCTTATGGTAAAATACACCTATGAAATTCAAGCTCGTTTCTGATTTCAGACCAACCGGCGATCAGCCTCAGGCTATTACTCGACTAACACAGAATATTGAAAAAGGTATTCGTCACTCTGTTCTTCTTGGGGTGACGGGTAGTGGTAAAACGTTTACCATGGCAAATGTTATTAAGAATGTTAATAAACCAACCCTGGTCATCTCCCACAACAAAACGCTTGCCGCGCAGCTTTATCAAGAGTTTAGAGACTTCTTCCCAAATAACGCGGTCTCATACTTTGTCTCCTACTATGATTACTATCAACCGGAAGCGTATGTTCCCCAAACCGATACCTATATCGAAAAAGAGGCGGAGATTAATGAAGAAATCGACAAGCTTCGTCTCTCTGCGACAACAAATCTTTTGACACGAGGCGATGTCATTATCGTTGCTTCTGTCTCAAGCATTTATAACATCGGCTCACCGATTGAGTACGGCAAGTTCATTCTCGAACTCGCGTTGGGCATGAAAATTCATCAGAAAGATATCCTCGTCCGCCTTGCCGACTTGCAGTATGAAAGAAATGACTATGCATTCCGCCGAAGCGCCTACAGAGTGCGCGGCAATGCAATAGATCTTGTTCCGGCCTACACAGATACTGCAATTAGGCTTGAGATTAATGACGGAAAGATAACAATGCTCTATGAATTCAATGCCCTCACAGGAGAGATTCTCCAACACATTAAAAAAACAGTTATTTATCCTGCCAAGCATTATATGACAGACCCTAACTCCTACGAGAACGCATTTGCCAAAATCAGAAAAGATTTGGAAGTGCGTACGAATCAATTGAAAGAAGACGGCAAACTCCTTGAAGCACAACGTTTGACCCAACGAACTAATTTTGACCTTGAGATGATTCGTGAAGTAGGATACGTCAATGGTATAGAGAATTACTCAATTTACTTTGACGGACGAAAACCAGGAGATCCGCCATACTCGTTGATTGATTACTTTAATCACGTCAACAAAGGCTGGCTCCTTATCATTGATGAATCACATATAACCATCCCGCAAGTTCGCGGTATGTACAGAGGTGATCGCTCGCGAAAAGAAACGCTCATACAGTATGGTTTCAGACTCCCCTCGGCACTTGATAACCGCCCGCTTCGCTATGAAGAGTTCATGCGGAAAGTCAATCAAATCGTCTATGTATCGGCAACGCCAGATGCGTACGAAGTGTCCCTTGCCAAAACTGAATCAGATCATGGTATCGCAGAACAACTCATCCGCCCCACAGGACTGGTTGATCCGAAAATTACCGTTAAAAAGACCCGGGGGCAAATCGAAGACTTAATTTCGGAAATCCAAAAACGCGTTGAGAAGAAAGAGCGTGTGCTAGTTACGACACTGACAAAACGCATGGCTGAGGAACTCTCTCAGTATCTTGAAGAGCGACAGATGAAAGTGTCTTATCTTCACTCCGATATCGTAACACTTGATAGACAAGACGTTTTAGATAAGCTACGGCTTGGTGATTACGATGTTATTGTCGGCATCAACCTGCTCAGGGAAGGACTCGACCTTCCAGAAGTCTCACTTGTTGTCATTCTTGATGCAGACAAAGAAGGTTTTCTGAGAAGCCGCACATCACTTATTCAGACAATGGGACGCGCAGCGCGCCGCGTCGACTCGGAAGTTATTATGTATGCGGACACAATGACAAAGTCTATGCTACAGGCAATCGATGAGGGAGAACGTCGACGGGCAGCGCAGATTGCCTACAATAAAAAACACAATATTACACCGACAAGTATTGAAAAAGCAGTAAGAGCAAAACTCATCGAAGGAGAAAAAAATGAGGAAGATCAGAAGCAGATGGATCTGCTCGCTTATCTGAATACAAAAGACGTGCTCTTACCGGACGAGAAAGAGATGCTGATTAAGAAATTGCGAAAAGAAATGAAAGCAGCTGCAGAGCGACTCGATTTTGAATCCGCTGTTCGTTTCCGCGACCAAATCAAAGCCCTGAAATAACTTACTCCTCTTAACCCCTCTCCTTAATTTTCTTACCCTGATATATTCTTTATATGTTCTATCTCCGGATCTCCCATATCGCTTAGCAGCACAGATATCGCATCTATCCTCATCAACTCCGGCAATCCCCTATGCGAAATCTTGTAAACCTGCGCCGCTCTCACAAGCGTTCTCATCTTCCACCAGGTAATCGCTTCCAACGGGTCGCCAAACTCATCTGACGATCTTGTTTTTACCTCTACAAAAACCAGTGTAGGCTGTGCTTTGCCTGATTTTTCAATTGCAACAATATCGATTTCTCCATTTCTGAGTCTGAAATTTCTATCGATGATTTTGTATCCGAGGTTTTTGATGAAAGAAACTGCAAGGTCTTCTCCCTTTTTCCCTTCTTGCAGCTTGGACAGACTCATACGCTTTTTATGCTTTGGGCTTCCGCATGTAATAAAGCTTTGCTCGTCTAACTCGTCTCTTTGGCTTTTCTTTTACTTCAACTTTTTCAATATTCGGAGAGTACAATGGCCAGATGCGTTCGACGGCCACATCACCAACCATTTTTTGTACGGTAAACGTTTTATTTTCTCCCCGCCCTTTTAGACTCAAAACAATGCCTTCAAAAATCTGAATTCTTGTTTTATCGCCTTCTTTGATTTTCTGATGCACCCTGACAATGTCTCCGGGAGAAAATGAAATATTCGTTATCATTGGGTACGATTATACTGCAAAAACGGCCGTTATACAAATTTCTTACACGCTTCAAGGAATGCAAGGAAAATCGGGTGGGGTTTTAATGGCCGGCTTTTATACTCGGGGTGTCCTTGCGTCCCGAGATAAAACGGATGTTTGTTCTGCGGCAGCTCAATAATCTCAGCCAAATTCTCTGCAACCGACCGAGCGCTAATAACTAAACCATGCTTTTCTAAATCTTTTGTATAGGCGTCATTAAATTCATACCTATGGCGGTGGCGCTCGCTTGTCAATCCTTTTGCTTTATAAATGAATCCATTGTATTTATCATAGATATTGTAGGCCAGGGTGCCCTTTTTTACAATTGCTTCCCAACCGCCCAGCCGCATGGTCCCGCCATAGGCTCTTTTTTTCATAAACTCCTCCTGCTTTGGCATAAGGCTTATAACGGGATTTTTTGTTTTTGGATTTACCTCTGTCGTATTTGCGTCTTTCAGACCCAGTACGTCGCGAGCAAACGCAACAACCGCAATTTGCATGCCATAACACAAACCAAGATAGGGAATTTTTCTTTCGCGTGCATATGACGCTGCCTTGACTTTCCCTTCAAAACCACGCTCTCCCCAACCGATTGGCACAATAATCCCATTCAGCTTGCCAACAACGTTCTCAATGCATTTTTTCTCAACCTCCTCAGCGGTAACCCACCGCGTCTTCACCGACACGCCGATCTGCCAGCTTGCATGGTCAATTGCATCAAAAAGCGCTGCATAAGAATCGCGAAGCTGATAATCCCCTGTGCCAAAGTATTTCCCCACGACGGCGATCTCGATTTCTTTATCCTTTTTCGCCTTTACCTTTTTGACCAAATTTTCCCATTGAGATATATTTGCTGCTTTGACTGATAGACCAAGCTTCTGTTCAATTTTCTTGTCCAACTCTTGTCTGCTAAGCATAGAAGGTATCTCATAGACTGTCTGGACATCCGGATTGGAAATGACGTCTTCCGGGAGCATATTACAAAACAGCGCAAACCTATCTCTTCTCCTCTGATCGAGGTACTTCTCTGATCGAGCGACGATAAAATCAGGTTGAATACCCATCGAATTAAGCTGTCGTACTGAAAGTTGTGCAGGTTTGGTTTTTGGCTCACCGAGATGAGAAGGGGTCGGAACATAGGTTACGTGGACGTGGACAACGTCACCTGGATACTTGAGCGTCATGATGCGTGATGCTTCGTAGTAGAAAATATTCTGATATTCACCAGCTGTCCCGCCAAGCTCGATAATAATAATATTCGCACCCCGCTTTTTTGCTGCGAATTTGATACGCGCGGTGATTTCATCGGTGATATGCGGTATCGCTTCAACGTCCTCTCCTTTATACTCAAACCTTCGCTCGCGGTCTATGACGGTCTTGTAGACCTGGCCCATGGTGACGAAATTGTCTTTCCCCATGTCTTCATCGAGAAATTTCTCATAGCTTCCGATATCCATATCTGCTTCAGTCCCGTCTTCACACAAGAAGGGATCACCATGCTCGATGGGATTTATAGTTCCTGCATCAAGATTGAGATAGTTCTCAAATTTTATTGAAGCGACTGTGTAGCCTGCAGATTTAAGAAGAGCCCCTATTGAGGCGGCGACATTTCCCTTCCCGATTCCCGAGATCACACCGCCTGAAACGAAGATATATTTTGTTTTTGTATGCTTACTAACGGGCACGATTAATAATAGCAAATAATACCCAATAAGTCAACAAAAATATGTGTAATCCCTCAGGATTAGTCAATAAGATTAAGGGACAAAAGAGGGAGGATGTTT
>CAYWEP010000077.1:0-5851 GCA_964457405.1 uncultured Gammaproteobacteria bacterium | reverse complement strand
TTGCTTGATAAAAGAATTGGGATAAGTTTATTTTCGTATTCCTTTGGATTGTAATTGCTTATAATTCTGTTCTGTGTAATAAGAGCGATGTATTTCGCAGACTCTGTTGCACTTGGCACTGTAAATGCAAGGTCACGGTGACTAATATGGGGTCGAATTTCAAGAGAAGAGGTGATAAATGCGTCTTTGGGAAGGTTTTGCAATACCCGTT
Source organism: uncultured Gammaproteobacteria bacterium (assembly GCA_964457405.1). Classification (GTDB taxonomy): domain Bacteria; phylum Patescibacteriota; class Microgenomatia; order Levybacterales; family UBA12049; genus CAYWEP01. Next base: position 5,640 of record CAYWEP010000077.1, on the reverse strand, counting down.
CAAAATCCCTATCCTCTTGAGTCACATTATAGATATAGCAGGAACAAGAGGGTGTTGTAGGTAAAGGACTGTAATGGTAATTTACTCTTAATGTAATAACCAAGAGTATTCCTGCTGCAACATACAGAATGGTTTTGGCATATCTTTTGGTAAAGGTAAGATAAGTTAACACAAATTTTAAATAATAGAGACCAAATATTGTTGAAATGATTAGAGCAGGTGTTACGCCGCTGTCATAGTGAAAAATAATAGTCTTTGTATCTCTTACGACATTTATTGCAAGATCCGGCACTGAAAGAAGTATCCATGGAAATCCAAGAAGAGGTAAAAACCCAAAAGGTTTCAGAAGCAATATATAATAGTCTATTGTAGCTTTATTAAAGAATGTTTGAGAAAGAAACGTTAAGTTTGTAAATCGGCTGAGGATATGCGTAGGGTTTGTTTCTCCATACCCCTCAAGAGCCCAGTGAGCACCAGTTGGGGTAAAATAAGGCATTACTACGTAGACCATAGTAAAGAACCATAAAATACCAATTACAGCGGTAGCAAGACCGATCCATCTATTTTTAAATACAAAAAATACTGCAAGTCCGAGCATTGTAACATTAAGAGCAATCTGCTCTTTGGTGAGGAGTGCAAGAAGCACAAACACGCCGTACCATTTCCATTTTTTGATGTAAGCAAAATAGAAAGCAAATAAAATAAATGGGATAGCAAGTGACACGCCATGAAACTCATAAATATCAGTCCATTGCATGCCAGGATTCAGGAGATATACAGCGGCAATAATAAGGGAAACGACTCTGTTTTTTAGTAGCCTAAGTGAGAGAAGATAAACAGGTATGACGCCAAGAGCTAAAAAGACGGACTCAGATGCAATAAGCATCCGCACGTCATCCCAGATAAGATACAACGGTGAAAGTAAAACGAGGATTAAGTCTGCATGAATGGAAAAACGAAACATAAGCTCATCTGGATTGCGAAGCTGGAAAAAATGACCATGCAGAGTGTACCAAAGCGTCTGATCCATATTGGAAAGATCAAATCGTGAAGCAAACGCATCATGCCGAAGAATAGAAAGCGTTACCATTGTACCGATATACAGACATATAAGAAACGCAAGTGCAACTTTGTCCCAGTTTCTGAGAAAAAATTGTTGTAAACCACTTATCATTTTCATATTAGTATATCAAGCATATTGAAATATAGAAAATCGTCAAATATGTCGTTCGAATCCTTATTCTTGGGTTACCTTGGACATGATTGGACCAGAGTCTTAATATCGAGATTTTGAAGGTGGTTTCTCAGTCCGAATGTTTCCCATCTTGAAGAAGCTTGCTAATAGCACCTTCAAGCTAAATAGGGATTACGGTAACCTTAGGGTACCCGTTCTTGGCTGCCGGACTACGATTCGAACGTAGATAGACGGATCCAGAATCCGTCGTCCTACCATTAGACGATCCGGCAATAAGTCTCCCTATTTTACTAAAAAGACGAGCCCAAGTCATTTATTCAGTCCCATAATGTCTCTTTTCCTGGATGGCGAGCGTACGGTACGAATGTTTGAGAAAAAAATTTCAAGTTTAGCAAGACAAATCAAGCTCTTTAGAGACGTTGGTCAGTTAGGGTGCACTAAGTGGCTGCCGGACATGGATTCGAACCATGATGAACGGATTCAGAGTCCGCTATCCTACCATTAGATGATCCGGCAATAATTAAATTCTTCGCTTTAAGTACGCTCTGCCAAATCCTGTTTTAAGTTGCTTCTCCCTTTCAATTGCTTTTTCTTTTGACAGACACGCTTCGTAATATACGAGCTTTAATGGTCTTCTTTCACATGTTGATTCAACTAAACCCCTATTGTGTTTAAGCACTCTTAACTTCAAATTATCTGTCCAACCAGTATACTGTTTTTGATCCTTTTTGCTTATCAAAACGTATGTGTAGTAAAACATAACTATCCTACCTGCCCGCAATGCTACGCTTTGCTTGCATAGCGTTGCAGGCGGGCCATTAGACCTGCCTCGACTCGCGGAGCTCGTCGGACGCGAGGCGGGTGACTCGGCAATGTTTGGTACGCATAATTTTACTAAAAATCGCCTCAAAAAACCACTTTTTCACTCCTGCATTTTTATAAAGATAAGCTACGCTTCTCTTGTAATAGTATAGGTATCTCTATACAGCTGATTCTGCTATAATACCTGAATATAATATGAGAATACCAGAAGGTCAACCAATGTTAGCGCCTCCCGATGTTGCTTTAGGCGGAGCTCCTCGTGTTGATCTTCTTGAGCAGCCCGGTCCACAAGAAGGAGAGTGGTGGTTTCAACCGCAAACACTGGTAAGAATCAATACGCCTTCTATCATTGGAGACGGTGTGAATAGCAGAAATAGAGGCCGCTTAGAAAGGGCACATAAAGAAGTTTTTAATGAGATAGGCGCTGCATTTGCTCCGAATCATTGTCCCGTTGTTGATGCGAGCGGGTCATTTAGTTTAACCAGTTTGGGTCAATTTAAGGTAAAAGACCTAAAAATTACCACAAATAAAAATGGCCAGACTGATCTTACGCCTACAGATAGTGCACACGCAGTATTATTAAATCCTGTGTATGCTGGGAAATTTCCGAAAGAAGTTCAGGCGGCTTTAAAGCTGGCTGCCATTTACAGACCCGATAGAGATGATGATGGGGAAGGAACTCTTTCACGACAGATAAAGGATTCGCTTAGAGTAAACATGCCTGAGGTTCGATGGCCACTTGTTGACCGTGTCGGAGAGCCTGTTTGTGAGAGCCTTGGAATTACTCCAAGAAAGCATCCAAATATGGTAAATGTCTGGTTTTTCTCTGATCCTGCTGTCGCAGAGATCATAGGAGATCTCCCGCAAGAGTGGGGACAGTGGTTTCGTTGGGGCCTGATGGGGAAAGGCGGAACGTATAAAGAAATGGATGTTTTCACTGGAGAAAATGGCGAGGTTGATAAGTTAACACTATTTACACTCGAGGGTGCCTCTCCAGTCTTGCCTTCTGATGAAGCAGGAAGAAGGTTGCTTGTTTTCGGATCTGCTGATAGAGTTGGGGATAATTGGAAGGAATATGAAGGATTAACAATTCCTTATGAATTTTGGAAAGGATCACACGCCGTACAAAGCCTTAAGGCTCTTGGTAAATATGCAGGTGAACAAAGGTTGTTACCTAAGCCTATTGTAATTAAGGATGTTGTTAATAGTGCGGTTCTTGAGCGTCTCATCAGAGGAATTGCTAATTACTCTTCACAAGCAGCGGGAGCTTATTTTGTTTGGTCACATGACCTTCCTTTACGAGACGTCGATGTTCCATGGGACGGAATAACAACAGTTTCGAAATCAGGAAAATTCGGAGCTGTAAAAACAGACCCCAAGCCTGAAGACCTTTTGGTTATTATTCCCTCGAGGGAAAAAGCGAGAAGATTTGAGGTCGATATTGTTCCGTTACAAGGACATGATACGCAAGGACCTTCTGTTGAAGCAGGAGAGTTCACCGGGCCTATGCGAGAGTTGGCCAAGGAAGATCCTGAGATGTTCTTGACTCGTTTTTCCGAAACGCCAGACGGAAAGCATTTGGAGGTAGATCCAAATGGCAATATTGTAGGTCCGTATATTCTTGGAGCATTTCATTCGCATACTGGAGCACAAGTAAATGATAGCGGGAGAATAAGAGAGCATGATCCAGAAGAGCCGGCTGTACCTTGCGGTACTAATCTTACGTTCGATATTACCAAAAAAGCATTGAGATACATTGTTCCTCAACGGAGGAGAGAAGAAGCGACGGGAGGACGAGCTATTGCTACCGTAATTAGAGTAGAGAACCATGGTGACACTACTGTTATTCATTACCCGAAAGGAACTGTTGTACCGAAGGATGATTTTTTCGCGCCGTGGAAAGAAGCCGTTAACAAAAGAGATGTAATTTATCATAAGGACGTTCCTCAACGGTGACATATTTTGAAAATATTGTGTTATAATGCGAGGCTGAATGGAGATAATTCCTCAGTTGCTGCTTGTTTTGTTCCTCGTTTTCCTTAACGGCTATTTTGTCGCATCGGAGTTTGCGCTGGTTGCAGTTAGAAAGACGAGAATTGATGAGCTGGTACGAAAAGGCAACAGGGCTGCGAAGTTGGTGCAAAGTTCGCTTGCTGACCTTGAGACGTACATTTCGGCGACACAGCTTGGTATTACCCTCGCCAGTCTTGCTTTAGGATGGATTGGGGAACCAGTCATAGCACATTTTATTGAGCCATATTTCGGTTTTCTTCCTAAGGATGTAGCATTTGTCTCTGCCCATACACTTGCCGTTGCCATCGCATTTGCTATCATTACATTTCTCCATATTGTTTTTGGTGAGTTAGTGCCAAAGAGCATTGCTTTGCAGCAAGCAGAGAAAACCGTTTTATATATTGTCGCGCCACTTGCTTTTTTTGCCAAATTATTTAAGCCTTTCATTTATGTCCTGAATGGAGCTGGGATTTTGGTGTTACGAGCAATAGGTTTTACCGGTCCTGCTGGGCATCAGTTGGTTCATTCAGAGGAGGAGCTTAAAATGCTTCTCTCGCAAAGTAGCGAGGAAGGAGCAATTGAAAAAGAAGAAGCAGAGATGGTACATAACGTTTTTAAGCTCGGGGATATGCCCATTAAGCAAGTTATGATTCCACGGACCGATATTGTCGCTTTCAACGCCAGCATTTCACTAAGAGAGATTCTAAAAAAGGTGATGAGTAACCTGCACAGCCGTTTTCCAGTGTACGAGAATGCTATTGATAACGTTGTTGGTTTTATCCATATAAAGGATATTTACAAAGCAGCGATGAAGACAGACCAGAATGCTAGGCTTTCTGAGATGAATATTATTAGAAAAATAATAAGTGTGCCTGAGAATAAGCGGGCAGATGAAGTGCTCCTTGATATGAGGAAAAAACGAATTCATATCGCTGTTGTGAATGATGAATATGGCGGTACAGCCGGTCTTGTGACTTTAGAAGATATTATTGAGAGTCTAGTTGGGGAAATACATGACGAGTTCGAGAAGCCGGAAGAAAAGGCGGTAAAGCCCGACATCAATCCTTGTAACATGCGTAAATCGGGGACTGGAGACGGTCCTGAGATTTACTAATCTTTGATGACGTAGCCAAAACCGCGGACTGAATGGAGGAGTTTTTTATTGCTGCTATTTTCTATTTTCTTTCGCAAATACCCCATGTAGACGTCAACGACGCGCGTTTCTACCTCTGATGAGTAGAGCCAGATACGATTGAGGATCATCTCACGGGTTAAAATTCTTCCTTTGTTACTCATGAGATACTGGAGTAGCTTAAATTCCTGGGGGGTGAGTTGGATTTGTTTTCCTGCCCTTTTTACTTCAAGCGTTTTACCGTCAAGCTCCAGATCCGATACCTTCAAGACATGCTCGGTGCTTTCAGTCCTTCGTAGTCTGGCTTTAATTCTTGCCAGAAACTCGTCCGCGACAAAGGGCTTGGTGATATAGTCATCAGCACCAAGGTTAAGTCCCTGGACGATGTCACTTATTGTGTCTTTTGTCTTGAGGATAATAACTGGCAGTTCAGGATACTTTTTTCTTACCTCAAGACAGACTGCCTCACCAGACATAT
>CAYWEP010000076.1:0-5874 GCA_964457405.1 uncultured Gammaproteobacteria bacterium | reverse complement strand
GCGCTTCATAAATCTCGAGTTCTTCCCCATCGGGGTTTTCTGTCCAGAGTTTGAGTACCGGATGCGTGGTGTTTCTGGCAATGACAGTTGATGCAGCATCAAGAATTTTTTGCGTGGAGCGATAGTTTTGCGAGAGAGAAAATGTTTTAGTATTTGGAAAATCTTTCTCAAACCGCATGAGGTTTTGGAAATCAGCTCCCCGCCAGGAGTAGATGCTTTGGGAAAAATCGCCAACAATACAGACATTTTTGTATTTGCCGCTTAATAATTTCGTTAATCTATATTGTGCCTTATTGGTGTCTTGATATTCATCGACCAAAATATACTGGAATTTATTTTGATACTTCTCCAAAACACCCGGATTATCCGCAAGAAGTTTGATCGTTTTATTTATCAAATCGTCAAAGTCTACTGCATCATTTTCTTTAAGGATTTGCTGGTACATGGGATAGATTTTGGCTACCGTCTCTTGAAAATAACCGCGGGCGAGATTGAGATACTCAATAGGACCAATCAGCTCATTTTTTGCCTGAGAAATTGTCGCCAGCACAGATGTCGGTTTGAAATCTTTTATCGAAACATGGATTCGTGCCATCGCTTCTTTCACAGCATCCAACTGATCGTTGTCATCGTAGATCACGAAGCGGGCTGATAGGCCGATATACTTTCCCTCAATTCGCAAGATCTTAGCGCAGAGTGAGTGAAAGGTTGAGATGTGCGGCTGATGTCCGGTATGGGTACTTTGCTTCTCAACGGAGAGCAGGATCTCGATTCGCTCCTTCATTTCATTAGCTGCTTTATTGGTAAAGGTAACACACAGGATTGTATCTGGAGGAACATTTTTCTCTGTAATTAAATAGATTACCTTATAGGTTAAGACCCGCGTTTTCCCCGAGCCAGCACCTGCCAGGATAATGGTCGGACCATCTGTGTGTTGTACTGCTTTTTGCTGCTCTGGATTTAAGTCCTTGAGTAATGAATTTTCCATAGGATATAATAAAAAAGCGCTTACGGTAATCTCCATTTTATCATATGAAAAAACTGTTCATTATTGCGAACTGGAAAGCACAGAAAACTTCTCAAGAAGCAAGAGACTGGCTTGAAAAGTTTTTAACATACAACAATCAACATACAACAATCAACAATAAGGAGATTATTGTGTGTCCGCCGTTTACCCTTTTGCCGATGATGCGTGATTTTGTCGAGCAAAACGGATTGCCGCTTAAACTTGGCGCGCAGGACGTATCGCCCTACGGTATGGGTGCATATACAGGAGAAGTTACTGCAGAGCAGCTGAAAGAATTTGTTGACTATGTTATCATTGGTCACTCAGAGCGGCGAGCGCATTTTCATGAGACAGATGAGATGGTTGCGCGAAAAGTTGGTAAAACAAAAGACTATGGTTTGATACCGATTATTTGCGTACAAGGCATAGATACGTCAATACCGGCAGGGGTAGAGGTTATAGCATATGAGCCGGGATTTGCAATTGGCAGCGGTAACCCGGACACGCCTGAGAACGCAGATGCTGTTGCAAAAGAAGTAAAAGACAAACATGGGGCAGAATCCGTGCTTTACGGTGGAAGTGTTACCTCAGAAAATGTCGCGAGTTTTACGAGTCAGGAACATATTGATGGTGTATTGATTGGTGGTGCGAGTCTTGATGCTTCTGCATTCATAAAGATAGTGCAAAACGCATGAGTATGAGGAGAAGGTTACGAGGACAATTAAGTCTCCGGAAAAAAGCACCCTCAATTGTTTTTATCGCGATTATCGTTGTCGTTTTGGTACTGCTTTTATGGGTTATACAGTATCTGCCAGTTTTGTATCAGTTACTCCTTAATAAGGAGATTGAGCTTAAAAAAAGCGACGGGGATCAACGTGTCAATGTAGTTCTTTTGGGTATCGGTGGTGGGCAGCACGAAGGGCCGCTTCTTACGGATACGATTATTTTTGCCAGTCTTGATCCGAAGACAAATAAAGCTACACTTGTGTCAATTCCCCGCGATATGTGGGTGCCTGAGTTATCTGCGAAGATTAATACTGCTTATGCATCAGGCGAGAGCAAGCAAAAAGGTGGAGGGTTGGTATTGACCAAGGCAGTTGTTGAGCGGATTCTTGGGCAAGAAGTTGATTATGGATTGCGAGTTGATTTCAACGGATTTATCCGGGCAGTTGATATGGTCGGCGGACTTGACATAACGGTTGATCGGGCGCTTGATGATCCTGAATATCCGATATCGGGGAAAGAGACAGATGATTGCGGATACAAAGATGAAGAGTTTGTAAAACGGGCAACGGCGTCCTCACAGCTTGAGGCATTTCCTTGCAGGTACGAGCAATTGCATTTTGATGCAGGAGGACAGCAGATGGACGGTACCTCTGCATTAAAATTTGTGCGGTCGCGACACGCCACAGGATCAGAAGGTACTGATTTTGCCCGGAGCAAACGGCAAGAGAAAATTATTTCTGCATTTCGCGAGAAAATATTCTCGGTAGGAACATTCCTAAATCCTATCAAAGTCATAAGCCTCTATGACATTTTCAAAGATAGCATTGATACTGATATCATCCAGAACGAATATGATGATTTTATTAAACTTGCCAGGAAAATGGAGAAGTCGCAGCTAAAAAGCGTTGTATTGGATATCGGCAGTGAGCAAGAGAAGCGAAATGGATTACTCATCAATCCTCCTGTGACAAAAGACTTCAGAGGACAATGGGTTATTATTCCAAAAGCGGGCAATGGTAACTATACGCAGATCCAAAGCTTTGTGGATTGTGAGATAAAAGTCGGCAACTGCAGCGTTACTCCAACGCGAAGTCCTCAATAAAATAATTGGTAGATTTTTGTGTTGTTGATTTTGTAGATAACTTTTCCGAGTTGGTTGAATTTTTCTTCGTTAATATTTGGATATTTTTGTCGTTCTAGCCCCCCGATGTAGACATATTCAACGCCGTATTTATCAAGTAGCTTTTTGGTTTCGCTAAGATTATCGCTTTCATACATTTTTTGAATCTCACCGATTCTTGGAGCAGGTGCGTCCACTCCCCCATCATACTTCCCGCGCCACAACCATTCATGCACTGTCCAGCCAAGGACTGTCGGAAGGCCGGTGTTGCTGGAGATGCGGGCATGATCAGTGTATGAGTCCCCTTGCGCTTCCAGAATAACCGGTTGACCCTGTATGTTTTGGTTCAGCCAATTGATCGCAGCATAATCTTCCGGATATAGCGTTTTCAAATACTTCATACCGTCGAGACCTGTTGCTGTTTTTAAATTTCCGTAGTAGGAATAGACAGCAAGGCGAGGATAAGTGAAGACGAGCACAAACAAACTTGTAGCAAGTAGCAAGTAGCAAGTAGCAAGTATTTTTCCTTTTGTACTTAATACTTTATACCTAATACTAGATACTGTTTTTACGAAGATATATCCGCTGGCGATTGAAAGCATTATAAAAGATTGAAACACGAGCTTAAACATTGTATTTGCCCGGTAATGCGCAGGGTAAATATCTTTCACATAGATAAATTCAGGAATAACGATGAGAAACGTCCCCAAGACAATAAGGATGAGAACAAAAAGATCGGATTTTTTTAATGTATCTGTTCTCAGAACAAAGATCATAAAAGCAGCGATAAAGAAGTAGAAAAAGCCATAGAGGATAAGAAGCTGCCACCAGGGAGAATGCTGGCAGTGATTTACTTCAAAGAGAAAGGGGCCGATGGTTGTTTTTCCCTGTAAGATAGGACCGAGTACTTCCGCGCCACAAAGTATTCCAACGCCTGAGACAAACGGCTTAAAATTGAAAGAGAAAGGAAATGAAAAAAGAATAAACGCAATGCCAACAACAATCATTGCGGGCACGATGGTTATTGCGGCTTGGAAAAGATCAGGAAATAATTTGCCGGTGTTCTTTTGGAGTAATGATGCTGAAAAAAGAACAAGGCCAGTTAAGAGAAAGTAAATAAAACCATCCCAGGCATTGGTCATATACAGTATTGCTAGTAGGAAACCTATTAATATCAAATATCCAATTTTCCCGCGAAGCGGGATCCAGCTACGCTGGACAAATTTCCAATTTCCAAATAAATTCAAAGAATCAAATTTCAAAATAGTAAAAAGTTTTGGATTTTGGTTATTTGCATTTGTTTCGAATTTCGGATTTCGTGCTTCGAGTTTTAAAAAGAATGATAACAGTAAGGCAGTAGTCAGTAGCACAAACGGTATATCAAAGACATGGCCATGCAGATCTGCCACGACCCAGGAATAGATAGGGAATTCATGGATCGTGTTGTAGATAAATCGCGTTGCATTGGGGTACCAGTAGTTATTTGGAAAAGTAAACGGTGAGAATGCCATCTCCAAAGGAGGAACAGGTTTCTCATTCTCGTATGGTTTGAATAGTGAATAGATAATATGTAGATTACCCGATACTGTTACAAGGAATGCTGTTAGCATGCCGGAGGCAATTATTCTTAGCTTATTGAGTTTTTGTTGGAGGGAGAAAAGATATTGAGCCAATGTTGCGCTGATTGAAAAACTAGCAGTCAGACAGAAAGAAAAAACGGTCGCCAGCATCAGATTGTAAGCAATACTTGGTTGAATATTTGCTAATTTTATGAGCACTGCGGCAATAAGGTGTCCAAAGTAGTAGTAATTTATTGCATAAGGCGTAAGCCACATATCTTTGGGCGGAAAATACTCGGCCCTAAGAATGGAATTGATAAAGCCAAAGTCCATATATTTTTCCAGTCCATGTATGTCAGGCGAGAATGAACGGATATATGACCAAAAAAATATTCCGCTTAAAAAAAGTAGCTCTTCGAAAAGAAATAGTGGCCAACTTTTTTTAAGTATCTTAATGAAATTTTGACTATTTTCCTTTATTACTTTGGGGCTCATAAAACGTATGAGAATATGCAGTCCTAGAAAGGATAACATGACTATCAAAATTGCCCATCTGGTAAATGGCAAAATGTGCCCCAGGCCCAAAATGAATACAAGGTAGGCAATAACACAAGTCCCGAGTATTTTGGCAAGACCATATCCCTTATCGAAAAACATTGGGAATACTTTTGTAGCAAAAGGTAAAAAAATAAGCCCGATGCTTAAGAGAAATAACCACCATTGGAGTATGGATGCGATGTCAATTCCGTTCATGATAATGGAATTACTTCATTATGTCAGAAATATTGGTGATTGCGAAAAGATTCTTCGCAAGCTGGTGGTTGATTTTTTTATTCAACCAAAAGAATGTGATGTGGGAATTCCTCTTTGCAATATATGTAAGAAGATGTAAATCATCATCGACATACCGATCTAGTTTTAGCTTCTTGATCACGGCGTTTTTAAAGATATGCGGCTGTTTATTCTCGAAATTGAAAAACATACCATCAAATACTGTATGAAGACCGTAGCGTTTCATGATTGTCTGTGTGAGTTTTTCTAAAAATTTGTATCGGCTCGAGATGAGAAAATACTTGTTATTTTTTTTCTGAAGCTTTTTTACTGTATCGATGTTTTTTTGTATTGCTGGTCGGAAGTAATGAAGGTGGGAGAGTTTGCGAAGCAATTGTTCGGGTTTTGGAGGGATACGGTAGAAAAGCATGCCGTTTGTTTTTTTCAGGTATAGACGGTTAATGAGCTTGTCTGGGATAAATGGCGGGTAATCTATAAATACCTTATCAAGGTCAAAGCCAATGTTCATAGTTAGAAGGTTCAAAGGTACATAGGCTCAGAGGTTCAGAGGAAAATTTTCTACTTTGTACCTTTGCACCATTGTACCTCTGAACCTCAAAGTCTCGAGATCAAATTCAATATCTTGAAATTCCATCCCACCCTGTGAGTTTTGCCGATTTTATTTATTACCT
>CAYWEP010000075.1:0-5997 GCA_964457405.1 uncultured Gammaproteobacteria bacterium | reverse complement strand
CCATGATGGTGACCCCGTTTTTGCTTGCAGCTATTCTTGTTTTCTCTGTAGTTCTTTATAAAAGAAAACAACTATTTGCCATACGCTATTTGCTATACGTTCTCTTTCTGGGCGTCCTCCTCCCTGCATTCTACTGGCTTCCTGCGCTTTCGGAAATACAATATACAAATGTACTGGGGCAAGTAGGTGGGGGAGCGGATTTTCGTGACCATTTTGTTTGCCCGGGCCAGCTATGGGAAAGTCAATGGGGATTTGGCGGGTCTATTCCCGGGTGTCTTGATGGATTATCTTTCAGAATAGGCAAGTTGCACATACTCCTTTCACTCGTCGCAGTCATTATTCTTTTTATATTCAGGAAGAATCAAGAAAAAAGAAATGTTTTGCTTTATAGCCTGTTATGCCTAATCTTTTCTGTATTTATTCTTCTGCCAATTACCAAGCCTCTTTGGGAAACAATACCTCTTATGGCTTTTTTCCAATATCCGTGGCGATTTTTGCTCATGATTGCATTTTTCTCATCTTTCATTGCAGGTTATCCGCTCTTCGTTTTGCAGAAAGAAAGTAAAAAGAAGCATGCGTTTTTTCTTGGCGCGGGTATTCTTATAGCGGCAACCATGGTTTTATACGTTAAGCTTTTTTCCCCGCAAACAATCGGACCGAAAACAGAAGATGAGTTAACAAGGAGTGGTGTAATTTCGTGGACGGCGTCAAAAATTTCGGACGAATATATGCCAACAGAGTTTCAAAAGCCGGAATCGGTAGATCAGATAGTAAAAGAACCGTTTGTGATTGAAACAGGCGCGGTAAAATTTTCAGAAACAAGACAGTTAACAGCGTTCAAAGAAACAAAAGCGACTGTTGAGAATGGGGCGAAGATTAAAGCAAATATAGCATACTTCCCAGCCTGGAGGTTGTTTGTCGATAATAAACCCTATCCGTTCACCGTAACGAATTCCGGATTGGTTGTAAAGCTTCCGCGCGGAGTTCATGTTGTCCGTTTTGCATTTATGCAAACAACTATTGAACAAGTCGGCGACATTTTCTCCTTTGCTGGTATCTTGATACTCGTTGTTGGTATAATTTATCAACGGAAAAGGGAAAAGAGGGTGTAATCTGTGAATAACAAACCAGCCGTTGAAATAGCAGTTCCGGTATACAACGAAGAGAAAGAGCTAAAGAATAATATTGAGACCTTGTACGCATTCTGCAAGGAGCAACTTAAAGAATATAACTGGGACATTACTATCGCAGATAATGCCTCAGCAGATAAAACACCAATAATCGGCGCGGCGCTTGCAGAAGAGTATCCTGAGATTTCACTTTTACGCCTTGAAGAGAAAGGTCGGGGAAGGGCGGTAAAAAGGGCCTGGATTGAGTCGGGAGCTGATTTATGCGCTTACATGGATTTGGATCTTTCAACAGACCTTGTGCATTTACCAAGAATACTAAGCGCATTAGAAAGCGGATATGATATAGCAATCGGGTCTCGGTTGGCAAAAGGCGCACGCGTTGAAGGAAGATCGACGCTTAGGGAAATAACCTCACGGACACTTAATTTTGTTTTTATACAATCCGTTTTTTATACTCATTTTACCGACGCACAGTGCGGATTCAAGGCGGTAACAAAGGAAGTGGTAGAAAAGCTCATTCCCAAAATTGAGGATAATGAATGGTTTTTTGATGGCGAATTACTTATCGTTGGTGAGAAAAGCGGGTATAAAATTTATGAAGAGCCGGTGCATTGGGTAGATAACCCCGGATCAACTGTCCGACTCATCTCAACTATTTGGGGAGACGTCAAAGTGATGTGCCGGTTATTTGTCAATCGTCCATGGAATCGGATAAAACGAGATAAGGAGCAGTATGGATGAGGTTGATATTGCCGTTCTTACAAGAAGATCAGTACAGGGAGTCATTGCTCTTATATCGAGGAATTTTGTTCTTAATTTGGTTTCCATTTTTTCTTTCTTACTGATATCTTCTATTTTACTCCCTAAGGACATCGGACTGTATACTGCGGTCATAGCGATACAGCGGATCATTAATTTCTTTACCGACTTCGGACTAGGGGCGGCGCTTGTGCAAAAAAAAGAGGAACTGCAGGAAAATGATCTAAAAACAACCTTTACTATTCAAGCGACACTTACTCTTTTTATTTTTGTTATCGTCTATCTTGTCAGAGGTTCCATAGCAACGTATTTCAAATTAAGCGATCAAGGAGAAATGCTTCTTATTGCACTTGTGTTTTGCATTTTCCTATCGTCATTTAAGACAATTCCTTCGATACTATTGGAGCGGAAAATTCAATTCGGGAAACTCGTGATTCCTCAAATGGCCGAATCATTGGTTTTCAATATACTCCTTGTTATCTTGGCTATTAAAGGCTTTGGCTTAGCGAGTTTCACATGGGCATTTCTGATATCGAGTGTTATTGGTGTACCATTTTATTATCTAGTGTCGCCATGGAATATTGGCATCGGGATTGATAAAAACTCGTTATCACACTTAAAGTTCGGTGCGCAGTTTCAGGCAAAAAATATATTGGCAGCGGTGAAAGATGATGGCCTGACATTGTTTTTGGCAAAGACACTTTCGTTTACGGAGCTTGGATACATCGGATTTGCACAAAAACTCGCCTTTTATCTGTATCGGTACGTTGTGGATAGCGTCACCAAAGTGACATTTTCTACTTATTCCCGTATTCAGGGAGATTTAGACGTTGTCAGAAAAGCAATAGAGAAATCACTCTTCTTTGTCTCTTCAGGAATTTTCCCTTTGCTTGCAGGATTAATAGTAATTGCACCATATCTTATCAAATATTTCCCCGGCTGGCAGAGTAAATGGGAACCGGCTACCGTGAGTTTGGTATTTTTTTGTCTGAATGCTATTGTTTCTTCATTATCGGGCATCCTCATTAATATTCTTGATGCGAACGGGAAGGTAAAAACGACGCTGTCACTGATGGTATTGTGGACGACGCTCACCTGGACGCTTACCCCCGTACTTATCATGGTGTATGGATATAATGGTGTTGCTATTGCTTCATTTATCGTTACGTTGACGATTGTTATAACCATTTATCTGGTCAGACGAATTGTCCAGTTTCATTTCTTCAGAAGTATTTATAAACCATTTATAGCAACACTCTTCATGGGAATTTTTGTTTTTGTTTTGAGCCAACTATTTATCACAAGCTTTACCAGCCTTATTATTGTTGCATTTATTGGTGGAAGTGTATACTTAAGTTGCATGTATGGTTTGGCCAGAGGAGAAATGAGTCAGGCGCTTCATGCCCTACGGAGAAAACATGAGTAATGCTATTCGGCTTTCCGTCGTCATTTCTGCGTATAACGAAGAAAAAAATATTAGAGACTGCATTGCATCGGTAAAATTTGCCGATGAGATTATTGTTATTGATAATGAATCGACAGATAAGACCCCACAGATTGCAAAACACGAAGGTGCAAAAGTATTGACCAGAAGAAACAACTTGATGCTCAACACGAATAAGAACTTTGGCTTTACGAAAGCCGCTAGCGACTGGATTCTGAACGTTGACGCAGATGAGCGGATAACGCAGGATCTGGTAAGAGAAATAACAACAGTACTGAGTACTTCTGGGCAAATAAATGGGTACTGGATCCCGCGCAAGAATATTATTTTTGGCAAATGGATGCGTAGTGGGATGTGGTGGCCGGACTATCAGCTGCGACTTTTTAGAAAAGGTAAAGGAGCATTTGAAGAAAAACATGTGCATGAATATATAAAGGTTATCGGTGAGACGGCGAAATTGGATGAGCCGATGATGCATCAAAGCTACAAAACAGTGAGTCAATTTTTAATCAAGATGGATACGATATATACTGAAAATGAAGCATCGCTCCTTGAGGCAAGCGGAAAAAGAGTAACTTGGATTGACGCGATACGGTTTCCTGTGAATGATTTTCTCAAGACGCTCTTTGCCCAGAAAGGATATAGAGACGGATTGCATGGGCTTGTATTAAGTCTCCTACAGGCGTTTTACGCGGAGGTTGTCTTTGCCAAAGTTTGGGAGAAACAAGGGTTTCCCGAGGGCAACAGTACGCCATTTCTCCACGACCTACAGAGGGAGTTTAAAAAAATACAAAAGGAATTCCGATATTGGTTGATGACTGCGCTTATGATTGAAGCAAAAAACCCTCTGAAACGATTTCGGTATCGGTTATTACGCAAAGCTGTTAAAAAAACAGATATATGATTGCAAAAGATCACAAAATACTAAAATTTCTCACAGTCTTTTTTTTCGGTTTTATTGCCAGTAACGTTCTTTATGTAGACTATCTGATTTTTAAAGATAAAACATATACGAAGCTTTTTCAGATTGCAAGTCAAACATACGACGAGGGTTCACGGCCAACGAGTGTCTGTGAAGGAAAGGAGTGTCTTGACAAGATTTACCAGACGATTTATGAAGCAACCGCATCGCTCAAATTATCAAATCAAACAGAAACACAAAAAACACCCGTTGCGTCAGGTGGAACGGCTGTTAAAGAGTATTTTATTACATTTGGGTCAGGGTCAAGCGCGGCGGATGATTGGGCAGACGTCACCGGACTTTCTGCCTATGTTGACAGTACGCAATACGGTCGGATAAAAAGTGTTACATTTGAAGCAAGCGTTTTTATTCCAACAGGCAATGAGCGCGCATATGTAAGGCTTTTTAATGCTACAGATAAGCATCCTGTGTGGTTTTCAGAAGTCTCATTGGAGGGTGGGCAATCGCAGCTTCTTATCTCACAACCGATTACACTTGACCCTGGAAACAAGTTATATCAAGTACAAATGAAAACCTCCCTCAAATATCAGGCAAATCTTGCACAGTCTCGTCTTCGCATCAGTGTTTATTGATGAAAACGGTATTCGTCTCAATTATCAACTACAATGGAGCTGCCAACACAATTGAGTGCCTTAAGTCGCTTGAAAACCTCAGGGTATCTTTTCCACTTCATGTCATTGTTGTCGATAACGGATCGAAGACGCCATTTTCGGTCAATCACAAAAATTTTAAAAACTTTAGCTTTAAACAAATCTCAAATAAGGACAACCTTGGCTTCTCGGGTGGACACAATGTGGCTATACGATTTGCGCTTGAGCATGGTGCAGATTACGTATTGCTTCTCAATAATGATACGCTCGCAGATTCTCTTCTCATCGAAGAATTGATAAAAGTCGCAGAGACAGATAAAGATATTGGGGTGGTTGGACCAAAGATTTATTTTGCAAAGGGACATGAATTCCATAAGGATAGGTATACCGCTTCGGAATTGGGTAAGGTTATCTGGTATGCAGGCGGAGTTATGGATTGGGATAACGTCTTAGGCTTCCATCGCGGGGTAGATGAAGTGGATGCCGGTCAGTACGACAGGCTTGAAGAGACGCAATTTGTCAGCGGCTGCTGTATGCTTATCAAAAAAGAGCTGTTCAAAAAAGTCGGATTACTAGATGAGCGATACTTTCTTTATTATGAAGACATTGACTATAATGAGCGCGTTCGAAAAGAAAAATACAAAATTATGTTCGCGCCTTTGGCATTGCTTTGGCATAAGAATGCGGCATCGGGAGGAGGGTCAGGGTCAGATCTTCAGGATTACTTTATAACCAGAAATCGAATGCTGCTTGGATTTTCCTATGCGCCATTACCAGCGCGAATAGCACTTGTTAGAGAGAGTCTTGAGATTATACTGACCGGAAGAAAGTGGCAACGGAAAGGAGTACTAGATTTTTTTCTTCGAAAATTTGGAAAGGGGAGTTTTCATGATGAGTAAACTGACTGCTATCATTATTGCAAAAAACGAAGAAGAGATGATTGGCGAATGTTTGGATTCCGTGAAGTTTTGCGATGAGGTAATTGTCATTGATACCGGATCCGAAGACCAGACAGTGAAAATTGCCAGGGAAAAAAATGCCAAGGTGTTTTATCATGCAATGACAGACTACGCAGATATAAGAAATAAAGGA
>CAYWEP010000074.1:0-6057 GCA_964457405.1 uncultured Gammaproteobacteria bacterium | reverse complement strand
AGAAGGGGAACGAGACAGTATCTCGTATTGGTGTGTATAACGATGCATTCATCGGTAACTTGCAGGCTGGGGGGATTGATGCCAAGACATTAACCCTTGGAGGGAAAAATATCCTTGATCTGTTTACTACCACTGATAGTACTTCCTCAGCTGAACTTGAAGGGAAAGTTGATGTGTTAGGGGAGAGAGTAGATAGCCTCTCAGATCACCTCAGTATTGTTGAACAACTCGCCCAGCAAACCGCGTCAAACGCGGCACTCCTCAATGATCTGCTCAACGCACCACTCGGAGTAAGTAGTAGTTCAGGTTCCCTTGAGGATGCTATCAAGGATCTTGATATCAACTCCGCAACAGTATCAGCTGACCTCATGGTCCTCGGCCGCACAACGCTTGCTGACTTGGGTGTAACAGGCAACATTGCAGCAGGTGTCCTCTCGATCCATGGATTAGAAGGAGAGATAAATACCATAGGCGAGCCGCTCAAGCTCCAACCGCTGGCTGTTGAGAATATTGAGATCATGGCAGGAAAGGTAGAGATTGATACCAAAGGCAATATTACAACCAAAGGCGAAGTTACAGCTAAGAAAATAAATATCGACGAGTCAGAGGAGAGGAGCAAGAGTTTGGGCGAGGTCACCATCAAAGCAGGGCAGACGAGTTTCGAAGTCACAACAACAGCGCTCACTGACAAATCTCGTATTTTTGTCACTCCAGATGAACCAGTAGCAATCGGCAGTAAAGCAAGTGGTAGCTCAACCTTCCGCATAAGCCTCTCAGAGCCAGCTGACCGGGACATAAAGGTGAACTGGTGGATTGTGAACTAGGAAACTGGCTTGCCCTGAGCTTGTCGAAGGGTGGATTGTGAACTAGGATTCACTTGTTGCGTGAGCTATTCTTTTTATTATCTTTCTTATCGTCTTTCTTGTCTTTTTTGGTATCTTTTTTATTATCCTTCTTCTGTGGTCTCTTTGTGGTAGTACTTCCATCCCTTTCTGCTCCCCTATGTGTGGAGATCTCCCGGAGGAAGAGATTAATATCAGCAAGGTCAACCGGTCCGTTATCATCAAGATCTGATCCCTCTCTGGCAAATTCATCACAGCTTCCATCAGTCGCTACACCCTGAACTTGAGTCTGATTCGTTCCTCCTATATCCTCGCTATTGCTTCCTTCATCGCCCGTAGTGTCAGTTGAGCCTTCATAACAACTCGTGATAACGCCCCAGTCCAGTATGTCTATTTTTCCATCATCATCGGCATCTCCTGCCAGAAGGCTTATCTCCGCAACAGCAACTTGCCTTGATCCCTCATCTTCTTCGGTTCCATCATCCTCATCGATTCCTTCCTCGTCCTGATCGAGCTCTTCATCGGTATCTTCTTCCTCATCGATTCCTTCCTCGTCCTGATCGAGCTCTTCATCATCAGTTTCTTCATCTTCATCAACCTCTTCGTCTTCTTGATCCTCTTCTGCATTTTGTCCACCTTTACCGGCATCTTTCTTCTTATCATCCTTCTTCTTGGTATCTTTCTTCTTATCATCCTTCTTCTTGGTATCTTTCTTCTTATCATCCTTCTTCTTGGTATCTTTCTTGTCTTTTTTAGTATCTTTTTTATCTTTCTTCTTTTTCTTCTTCTTAGTTTTCTTTTTCCCCGCAGCTTCTTGGCGTATGTTTTGCTCTGTCTGTGCCATATAGAGACTTAATGGTACAGCGACCATAAGGAGTGCTGCTATCGCAATGACGAGTACTCTTTTTGATTCGAAACGCAAATTGCGGAGATAATCTATATATTTACGCATAGGCAATACAGTATATTATTTCTTTTTGTTATCGTTCTTTGTATCTCTTTTGTCTTTATTTTTATCGTTTTTCTTATTATCATTTTTATCGTTTTTCTTTTTCTTTTTCTTATCCTTGCTCTTTCCCTCAATATTGATGATACCCGGCACAGCCACGGATGGGTAGTAGTCAAGATCAACAATGGCAGTATATGCACCTTTCGGGAGGGGGATAGTGACAGAGCCTTTGAAATTTCCCTCAGCCGCATCAAACACAACAGTTCCTTCAGCTTCACCTGCTAATTCATTGTTCTTATCATATATCTCAACAAATACCTCGCGTTCGGGTCGCAGGGGGTCTGTCGTCCCAATCCCTTCTGGATTAGCCTGGTCGCCACCGGTGCCGATGCCATGGAGAAGGATGGTTAAATCGAGCGTCCGATCCTTTGCTCCTTTTTTTGGTTTTGGCTTAGGATTTTTCTTGCACTTTCCCTGCTTCCGTTCTTTCTTGCTGCAGCGCTTTTTATCATTTTTTTTATCTTTTTTGCCACCTTTTTTATCCTTCTTATCCTTCTTATCTTTCTTATCCTTGTTTTTATTTTTCTTTGCAGCTTCTTGGCGTACATTTTGCTCTGTCTGTGCCACATAGACCGTCAGAGGCACAGCGATCATAAGGAGTGCCGCGATGGCCGAAACGACGAGGTGTTTGCCCCAATAGGGGGTAATTTTCTTCAAAAACTGAGTCATGGTATCTTTTGTACCTCTCATTTCACTCTAAACTCTTCACTTGCTCTTTGTCAAGCAGGGGATATATTTGGCAGCTGCGAGTAAGATCTGTCCCTCGCAGATTACCAACGTGTCTGCTATAAGATAAATAATTGGCGAATTCTGACATAAAGTGATAAGGCTTCTAGTATACTACTATAGTATTTTACTATTTTGTTGACATTGTGGATAAGTTTTGGATATCCACATATTTCTGGTCAATCTTGTGAAGGTTTCACCTTGTACAAGGTGAAACCTTAGAAGAAACCGAATTCAAGTCTTTTTTCGAGGCTAAAAATTTTTTGAGGTCACAGGATCGATTTTAACGCGTTTTTTTACAAAATCCGCATGGATTTATCATCGAAAAATGTGATTGTTGACCGAAATTTGACATTATGCCGGTTCCGAATTTAGGATAATTTTTCACGAGGATTATGTATAACCTGCTGTTCTTTTTGCGCAGAGATCTATTGTATAAAAAAGCTATACATATTTCTCAAGATTGATAGTAAATGAAAAAATATGAGTTAGTGAAAAGGTCGATAAAATAGCTAGCTTCGAGCAGTTTGATTGACGCACAAATCCAAACTCGGCAATAGAGATATTAGGAATTAAGTAAATAAGTAATTATGCAATATAAAATATACTTTACTGCAAGTTAAATTTATATATATTGAGCAAAAAAGTCATCTATAGAAATTCTCAACATTTTTCATTGATAAAGGTCGCACCTTGGACAAGGTGCGACCTTAAAAAACCCATGCGTGTCATGCTGAATTTAATTCAGCACATTTTATCGTCATCCTGGTAAGCGAGTCCTGAGCTTGTCGAAGGAGAGCGCATCCAGGATCTCTTAAGATTGCTTGTCACTTCGTTCTTCGCAATGACATAATAGAGATTCTGGATGCGTCCCGTACCATGCGGTACAGGACTTACCAGAATGACGAAAGAAAATATATTAAAAATGACGAAAAGTCATCCGCGCGTTATTCTGCTTATTGTTCCGTATAATTCAGCGATTTCTCCAGACGATGATTTACTGCTCTCAAAATCTAGACAGGCCTTAAAATCAATTCTAGGGCCTCGTTATTTTAGCCTCATTTTGCAAAATTAGAGATAAAATGATCTTTCAGTTGGTACGTGTCTTATGGAGCAAAGCAGTTTGACATAAGAAATGAGAAATGCGATGTGTGAAACTAGATCCTGATGTGAGAAGTGGGATTTTTCTCACCTCACACATCTATATCCAGCATCTCATATCAAATTTCTCACATCTAACATTTTTCCTCAGATCAAAATTGTCTCATCGAATTTCCCCATAGTTTTTTCCCTGATTATTTTAAATCCACAAAAACCCCCGGGACTTTCGTTCCTACAATAATAACACACAACTACCCCATCTTAAAAATGGGCAGGCAGTATTTCTATTGAAGACTATTTATCGATGAGTTGTCAATACTTCGACTTTGCTCAGTATTGATCCTGAGCGATGGTGAGCTTGTCGAACCAGAGTCGAATGGGTCAAGGAGGGAGTTTCACAGACTGTTTACTGCGGATAGAGTCGGTTCTGGGGGATGATTTGTTTGGTTCGTGACGGGCTACTCCAGCGGAATTGAACGCCTGCTGAGCCAAAATTTTCGTAATACTCAAGACGGATCGTATATTTCTGGCCTGCAGTAAGGGTAATCGTGCCGCTCTTCTCAGTCATCGCCTGGTTAACCCAGTTATTAATAATCAACTGATTATTGACCCACAGTCTCGCACCGTCATCACTCGTGACGTAAAAAGTATAGGTTTGTGAATACTCTGGCTGGACAAATCCTGTCCAGCGGATAGAGTAGGAATCAGGGCCGATTTTGTTATTGATTCTGGTTGTACCCCAGTTGAAGTTAATGACCGGATCAATTCTGGTGAATTTGTAATTGGTGAAGTTGGTCTTGCCATAATAGTTTCCTCTTAGCCCTGTGCCGCTTCCTACTACTGGTGATGGAGTAGGCGTTCTCGTTGGAGTGGGAAGTATTGGCGTTGGAGTGGGCGTTGAGACAGTACTGCTTGAATAGTGGCATTGCTTAACCTGGTTTGGTGCGGGGTCTCCAAAAACAGTGTTGCTGCATAAAACACTGGTTGTGAATACTTTATAGACGTAGAATCCATTTGCTCCATAGCGGACTTGTTTGGTACCTGTAAAGGAGCATGTTTGGCCTTCATTTGCACAGAAAATCCATGAACCATCGGTAGGCGGAGTAGGCGTTGGAGTCCGTGTCGGTGTTGGTGTAATAGGTGTGGGAGTAGGCGTTGGCGTTGAGACAGTACTGCTTGAATAGTGGCATTGCTTAACCTGGTTTGGTGCGGGGTCTCCAAAAACAGTGTTGCTGCATAAAACACTGGTTGTGAATACTTTATAGACGTAGAATCCATTTGCTCCATAGCGGACTTGTTTGGTACCTGTAAAGGAGCATGTTTGGCCTTCATTTGCACAGAAAATCCATGAACCATCACTAGTCGGAGTAGGAGTCGCTACGGTGGATGAAACACCCATTTCCAAGCGTACTCCACGGGAGCCTAAATCGGTAAAGCGAGAGTTGGGACAGCCTCCACTATTAACACCACTTTGTCGGGAAGATGCCAGTCCTCCATTCGCAGAAGGAACACCGAACCGAGCAGCGCCATATTCTTGATCTGAACATTTCGTCATCTGTCGGCCGGTAAACCGCTCAGCCCACGTTGCGAGTGAGCTGCCTACGTTACCCCAACTGCCAGGAACGAGAATGCGAGCGAGCTTCGTCGTTTGATTCGTAACAGTATCTCGGATGGAGGATCGCCACCAGATATTCCCTGAAGCATCAGTTCCTTCTTTCACCATGGCTAGCTCATATGTTCGGCAGGGTACCCAGTCATAGCGGGCAGCGGTGCTTATTCCTTGTTTCAGATCGAAAGAACCTTGGATGTCCGCGTTGGGCGGCAGGATATCGCCGTATTCTGCTTTAATGACAGCATCGCCAATAGAGAAAATAAAAGTTTTTCCGAGCCGTCCATGGGCTTGCAAGCCGAAATAGCCACCGCTGAAACCGGTAAAACCAAATTGTGAGGCCCAATAATATCCATCATAGGTAGGATCGTTTTCTATGGTAAGGGGCACCGAGAGGCTAGTAAAACCACCTGTTGGTGGGCTGTTCCAAAACCAGGTACTACCGACACCAGAGGGCGCAATGTTTGTGCTCCCGCTATTGAGCGGTCCTGGCGTCGTCGTGTCACCACAGAAGGTAGCAGTCTGTGCATGACTTGCTTCTTTATTAAATGTTTTATTAAGGATTCCAGACAAAGGAAGGGTAATAGCAAGGCCAAGGAAAAGAAGAAGTCCTACAATAGCAAGCAAGACCATGAAGCGAGTTCGTTTGTTCTGCTTCTCTAAAAACTCAAAGTAGCTACTAAACCGTTTTGGCATAAACCGCATGAGAAAAAATAAGCCCTATAATTCTATTGAAGACTATTTATCGATGAGTTGTCAATACTTCGACT
>CAYWEP010000073.1:0-6097 GCA_964457405.1 uncultured Gammaproteobacteria bacterium | reverse complement strand
AAGTTGTGCATACTATCACCAAGCATGATCAGTGGCACAACCGGTTTTTTATGATAGTGGTGATTGTGCCCTTTTCCTTGTCCTGAGCTTGCTTGCCCTTCAGGGTGAACCTTCAGGCTGAACCCTGAGTTTACCGAATGGGTCGAAGGATCTTCCTCATGCGCAAAACTATGATGATGAAACCAATGAATACCTCTTTCTAGAAGATAAAAAACAATAATACCGATTATGACCCAGAGAAACACGCTACCATGCTCACCGCCACTCTCCTCAACTGCTTCGGCAGCCTCTGGCATAAGGTCAAAAAAAGCAGTGCCCAAAAGCGCTCCTGCAGCAAATGAAGCCAAAACATGGGAGATTTTATATGCCAGTTTTTCTTTGGCAAGAAGGAGGAATCCACCGATAAGCGAAGCAAGGCTACCGATAAAGGTAAAAAGTAGAATCTGAGTGAGTGTTGACATATCCCAAAAATGCCTTTTTATTTTAGTCTGATCAATAACGGAAAGCAAATAAGAGTCGCTGTTTGCTATAATTGTAGCTCTGTCCCCAAACTATGAAACTTTTTCGCTGGCTTGTCATTGCAAGTCTCCTCTTCTTTCTTTTTTTTGGAAAAATAAACATGGCTCATTCGCAGGAGAAAAAGCCTTCTCCACCCCCGGCTCCGGTCAAACAAGAATACGTAAAGGCGGAAGTTATCAAGATTGAAAAAGAAGGCAGAATCCAAACAGGCAAAATAACAAATATCTTTCAATCCGTCAGGGTGCGTATCCTCGAAGGCTCGGAGAAAAACAAGCAGGTTATAGCCGAGAATGGCGGTACATTCAATATCTCAGAGGAAAAAAAAGTTCACCTCGGCGATACAGTCATTCTGACAAGGTTGCAAACGCCTGACAAAAAAATTGCCTACCGTATTACCGATACGTACCGCCTACCACAAATACTCACAATCGTACTTGGCTTTTTTATTCTCGTCAGCATTATTGCCGGCAGAAAAGGAATTGGCGCAATCTTCGGGATGCTTATCTCCCTTGCTATTATTATCTACTTCATCGTGCCACAGATCTTAAGCGGGAATAATCCTCTTTTTATCAGCATTGTCGGATGTATTGCAATTTTAGGTCTGACCATGTTTTTGTCCCATGGTTTCTCACGCCCAACGCTTGTCGCACTTTCATCAACTGTTATAAGCCTCCTGCTCTCCGGTGTTTTTGCAGTTCTCTTTGTCGGCTTCTCCCGCCTCTCTGGCCTTGGCTCAGAGGATATCTACTCACTCCAGCAAGGCTTTGCCGGTATCATCAATTTTCAAGGATTATTATTGGGTGGTATCCTTATTGGTGCGCTCGGCGTACTCGATGATGTAACCACAACGCAATCGGCAACAGTGTTTGCGCTCTTTGAGACTGATCACAAACTCACGTTTCTAAAGCTTTTTCAAAAAAGCATGAAAGTCGGCAAGGATCATATCGCATCAGTCGTGAATACGCTTGTCCTTGCCTACGCCGGAGCCTCAATCGGCGTTTTTATTTTTCTTCTCCTTGCCCTGCAACAAAATACGCAGCCGTTATGGGTCATTCTCAATAGCGAAATCATCACTGAGGAGATTATCCGAACACTTGCGGGTAGCATGGGGCTTGTCCTGGCAGTGCCCATAACAACCGCCATGGCAGCTTTTTTTGCCAAGTATGCTATCAAGATCAATTAAGAAGGTGTTTGATCAAAGCTGGAAAATTCCTCTGCCGCCTCTTCCCACTTGACCTCTACGTCTTTTATTTCAGAAAGCATGGGACCGGTTTTACAGAGTGTTATTAGTTCCTCTATTTTCTCTTTGTCTCCCTGAACAATAGCCTCAACTCGGCCATCTGAAAGGTTGCGGACCCAGCCGGTGAGGCCGAGTCGCTGTGCGTTACTTTTGACAAACTGCCGATACCCAATACCTTGGACGTAGCCTGAGATGAAAAGATGTACTTGTTTCATAACAAAAGTCCTAAGTGCTAAGTCCTAAGTTATAAGTAAAAAAGAATTGACTTGGGACTTATGACTTATAACTTGTGACTCTACATATTGTATTTTTCAACAATCAACCGAATATATGCGTCGCTGAGTTGCAATTTCTTTGCTTGCTCATTTGAGATTTTCCAACGGTGCTGCTTCATGTCAATTTCAAACGCATCATTTACTGGAATCCCTTCTGCTTCCAATAGTTTTCTTTGTAATGATCGTGGGTCTGCGACTTTTGTTCCGCTAATGGTGATGAGGCCTTTATTATTAATTACCCGCCACCAAGGCAAATCTTCTTTGCCTTCGCTCTGGTTTAATATCCAGCCTACCTCTCTTGCAGCGCGAGGCAAACCTGCATACAGCGCGACTTGACCATAGCTTGCAACTTTACCGTACGGAATCATGCGGACGATGGTTATGACGCGATCACGGAAAGGAGACATGAAATAAGTTTAAAATTTTTAACTTTTAACTGCAACTTTTAACTTTTCACTTTTACCTTTTAACTGTTTTAGCTTCCACATAAAAAGCGCGCCTTTGTTGTCTGCTTGACTATCGACAGCAAACGTCAACGCTTTTTCAAGGATTGACCGATGGACTGTTTTGGCAAGCTTTATATACAGTCCTCTGTGCTTATAGTCATCGAGTTCTTCGGCTAAATGAATGCCAAAGCTCTGAAATTCACGGGAAATGTATTTATCCGTTGTCGGATTGAAGTTCTTGAGTACCTGTTTTATAGACTGCATAGTAACAAAGTTATAAGTTATGAACGATGAGTTATGAGTTGATAAAATGCAATTAAACTAAGGACTTATAACTCATAATTCATAATTATTTAGTATTGTATCTGTTCTGCGCAGACTCGATTCCTTCCTCAAGTGCTGTGGCGAGTGCTTTGGCACCGCGCTTTATAAGCTCCCTTATCTTTCCTGCTTCTCCTCTCCCAAATTTTCCCAAAACGAAATCATCAATGCCGCGCATTTTTTGTCCTGCAACTTTATTATGATTGCGATTAACGCCAATACCCAAGCGAAATCGCCAAAATTTATCAGTTCCCAACTTTTCCATAATAGACGTGACGCCTTTGTGTCCTGCAGATGCGCCGCCAAAACGAATTTTTATTGCCCCCAAGGGAAGATCCAGTTCGTCATTGATAACCCAAATATCCTCAAGCTTTATTTTGTAGAAAGACGCGACAAGGCTGACTGCTATACCTGAATTATTCATATAGGTTCTTGGCTTAACGAGAACGAGCTTTTTCAAACTGCCGTGCTTTGGTTGCCAAGAGGAAAGCGAGATCTGAGCCTTAAAGCGGTCTTCATCCTGCCACGTCGTCTCGTGAACCGATGTGGTATTTTTTAAAAATTGCTCGAGAACCAAAAAACCGAGGTTGTGACGGGTGCGTTCATACTTCTCTCCAGGATTGCCTAATCCAACTATCAACTTCATAAAAGATATTAGGATATTAAGATACTAGGATACTAAGTGTCAAGCAATAATCACGTAATATCTCAATATCTTAATCTCTTAATATCCTTATCACCTCCTTGTCCGTTACCTGATCGAATTCTTTATAAAACTGCCCGACAGCTTGAAACCTCTTTTCAATTTGCAAGGCAATGACAGCAGTAAAATGCTCCCGCAACTCATCAAGTATCCCCTCTGCCAGTACCGGTACAGCCAGAACAACTGCTTCCGCTTTTTGCTGGCGTAATGATTCTTCTGCGCAAATAACCGTTGCTCCCGTTGCGACACCATCATCCACCAAAATGACTGTTTTTCCTCGTACTGACAGAGGCTTTTCCCCTTGACGAAATAGCAACTCCTGATCAAACCGTTCATGTTCTTTTTCAATGACAATTGGCATCAGCATTTGTCTCGTGATCCCCAAGACATTAAGCAATCGTTTATCCAAATAGGTACTGTTACCAGGACCGATTGCGCCGATTGCCCACTCGGGATTTTCCGGCGCGCCTAATTTTTTGACAACAATAATATCAAGCGGGAGACGGAGTGTCTTTGCGACTTCTGCCGCGACAATGACACCACCTCTTGTCACCCCTATGACAAGATCCGGCGTAACTTTTTTAAGCTCAAGACGAATTTTTACTCCCAGGAGCTCACCTGCATGCTCACGATTTTCAAACATACCTCTTAGAGATCCAGACTCATCTGCGCTGAGTTATCAGTATCTTTTGCCGGATCTTCTCCTTTTTGCCAAATTTTGACTTTGCCATACTCGCCATCGTAGCCTGGCTGAATGACAATGTCTCCGTTTCTAACTTTGCTTATTCCCTGGGCGATTCTTGGATCAGCTACTTTGGCGATTTCGTCAATTGGTGTCTTAAGGAGTATATCAAGCTCAGAGCCTACTGATTGCGTTAGCGTGTAAAACGCAGTCTTTACTTTTTGACTCGCAACTGTTGACTCCATGGCCTCTGCAATAATCTCAAGGAGGGGGACGAGCTTGACGTACGGCCGGTGATGTTTTGCGCGATCAGTGTACCATTTAAGGCCGTATTGGTTGGTTTTTGTCTCAGTAACGTGTTCTAAACTTGGATCAGCAAGCCCTGAACCAGAACGGTTCAGGGCAAGTTGCATTACGCGATATAGAACCCCTTCAGTCAACTTCTTATGACACACCGGACAGACTGTGCCTTTTTCTTTAATTTCGTCTGGGCCAAAGCTTATGCTGCAGTTACGGTGACCTGAGAAGTGGTACTTCCCCTCTTCTGGGTAAAACTCTACTGTATAGACGATACGGTTGGCAGTGGCAAACTTTTTGAGGGACTTTTGCATAATTGCTTGCTTTAACGCTTTAAAACTTGGCTCTGTAAGGTCAAAGATCGTTGCTTCTCTTCCCATCTTCGCAGGGCTATGCGCGTCTGAAAATGAGAGGATGGTTCTGTTCTTCAGCTCTGCTATCTGCCAGTTCATTTCAGGATCTGAAGATAGACCCGTTTCGATGCCGAAAATAAAGCTAGATAAATCTTCAAAGCTTTCTTTGATTGAGTCAAAGCCTGACGCTGATCCATAGAGGCCAAAGTGGGGGGTCCAGACGTGGCAGGGGATGAGAAAGGCTCGTTCATCGATACTGAGAATAAGATCGAGAAGGGCTTTTGAGGAAAGGCCGATGATTGGCCTGCCGTCTGCATGGAGATTGCAACCCCTTTGGATGAGCGCTTTACTGATTTTTTCAGCGGTTGCAAAATTTGGCGCAAAGACAAGGTTGTGAATCCTCCTCAGCTTGCCATTTTGCGTATAAATACTCGAGATTTCAGTTGACAAAATAAACAAAGTTTCCTTATCAACTTGTGACTTAGGACTTGTAACTTGTGACTTCAATCTGTAGGCCCCCTCCGCTTTCTCCTCCAGCTGTCCTTGAATCTCCTTAAACCACAAGGGGTGTGTCCAGTCAGAGGCAGTGAGGATATCCAGTCCTTTTTGCCGAGCAAATTGTGCCATTATCGGCAACACCATATCTTGCGAGACAGCCCGGGAGTATTTAGAATGGAGGTGAAGATCTGTAACGAATTGCACTATCCGCTATTGTAGCACGGATGCTTTTCAGCATTTGCTGACAGAAACCTGACAAATACTTGATAAGTTCTGTTTTCTAGCTTTATAATACAGGCATGGCAACATACGAACGCAGCATTGGCAGACCGTATGCCTTGGGGCAAATCCATGAAAGAATGCCTGCTATTGAAAAAATTAGAGCCAGAACCGGTATTATTTTTGAACGGGCAAAAGCTATAGGAAGAACGCTAGCAGATGCTGCGAGAAACGGTCTTTCTGTGCTACCCCAACCTCTTGCGGGGATGAACCCACCTGTTTCAGTCGATGAAGCAATAGAAGCGTTTATTACGGTTGGCAGAGTAAGCTTATCCCATGCAGATTCCCCCAAGCTTCCCCTGGGTTCTAGAAAGAAGCAATTTGTAGCAGGTCACGAGATGATCGTTTTTGAAGAAAATACTATCGCAACTATCGTTCCTCTCGCCGAAATCCAGCATGGTTCTCCTTATATCCGCGATTAGAAACCTCATGCAGAAGATGAGATACATCGGTAACACATTTGAACTAGAATAAGGAGTTCAAA
>CAYWEP010000072.1:4015-6152 GCA_964457405.1 uncultured Gammaproteobacteria bacterium | reverse complement strand
GGACTAAGTTTATTAATCCTGACAATATTAAGCCTTGGGATAATCGTTGGCCTCAATACATAAATCTTTAAATGGTTCCAGGAGTAATACCTCTCTGTTATAATCTCAGGTATGGAAGGGAAAGTGGTTTTTGAAGGAGAAAGTAGGACAGGCGATAAGCTACTTATTCGTTATCCGACGAAACATGACTTAAACGCACTCCTTACATATATCAAT
Source organism: uncultured Gammaproteobacteria bacterium (assembly GCA_964457405.1). Taxonomy (GTDB): domain Bacteria; phylum Patescibacteriota; class Microgenomatia; order Levybacterales; family UBA12049; genus CAYWEP01. The sequence goes on along the minus strand of CAYWEP010000072.1, from coordinate 5,936 downwards.
GCCCTCTCAAAGGAGCAAACATATATCAGGTATCAAGGAGAGGAAATAACGCTTGAAGAGGAGACGCAATATCTTGATAGTCAGCTTAAAAGAATAAAGCAAGGACAATCTGTTCAGCTTCTCGTGTTCGCTGGAGGCGAATTAATCGGGAATACGAGTATCGATTTATTCGATAAAACAGAAAGTCACAAAGGGCTTCTTGGCATATCAATTGCAAAAGCCTATCGAGGTAAAGGAATCGGTAAGTTACTACTGCGCTACCTCCTTGCAGAGGCGAAAAACCTACAAAAACTTCGCATTATTACATTGGCTGTATATTCGGTTAACAAGTTTGCAATAGGAATGTATGAAAAATTCGGATTTATAGAGTATGGCAAACTGCCTGAGGGGATACAGTATAAAGATAATTTGATTGACGAGATTCTTATGTATAAAAGAATACAGTAAATCTTCCTCCAGTCTTTGTTTTTCCAGCGTAAGTATAGTAATATAAGTAATGCATGGATCCTGCTCAGAAAGCCACGAATGATAGTATAAATAATCCGCTGATTACGCCATCAGTACCAAACACCAATGGTGCCGTTTCTCCTCCACAACAACCGCTTGCTGTTCCCGACCAAGGAAAATCGAGCGATCAGATAAGAAAATTAGGAGAGAAAATAGAACAAGCGCCTATCCCCGAGGATTTGCGTGAGATGCTCCTTGAGCGTATCTCACGCCTCGCACTTCTCCGCTCCTCGGCAGGATTTATGAGCGCAAATTATATTCTTGAATATGAAAATACTGCGGCATACGTTCATTGGGTTGTGCGGTTGCCATGGGGCAAGAGCACGCAGGACATATTGGACCTCATCAAGGCAAAACAGATTCTTGATAAAAACCACTACGGACTTGAAGTGATAAAAACACGCATTCTTGAATACATGGCAACAGTCATTCTCAATCTGAAGAATAAGACACTTGAGCATATTGCGCACGCGCCGATTCTCTGCCTTGTCGGACTCGCCGGCACGGGAAAAACAACGCTTGGCTACTCGATTGCCGAAGCTTTGGGGAAGAAATTTGAGCGCATTCCATTCGGGGGCATGGCTGATCCCCGCGCGTTAAGAGGTCAGTCACGCGCCTTCCCTGATGCGGAGCCCGGACTCGTTGTGAAAAAACTCATTGACGCGCTAGCTAGGAATTGCGTCATTCTTCTTGATGAGTTGGACCGCGTGACTGATGCCGCACGTGGGGATATCATGGGCGTACTGCTTGAGCTTTTGGACCCAGGTCAAAATAAAGCCTTCACAGATCATTATATTGATTATCCGTTTGATCTTTCAAACGTACTCTTTATTGCAACTGCTAACAATACGACCAATATTTCAACAGCTGTGCTTGATAGGCTTGAGATTATCCAGATGCCGTCCTACACGGATCAGGAGAAAATTGTCATTGCCAAACAATATCTTTTTTCGAGGGTCCGGCAGATGACCGGTCTAACAGAACAGCAACTGGTGATTGCTGATGATGTCTGGCCGGGTATTATCAGGCCACTCGGGTTTGACTCCGGTATCAGGTCATTGCAGCGAACAATTGAGGGGATTTGCCGAAAAGCAGCAAGGATTATTGTTGAGGGGAAGGCGCAATCAATACAGCTGACAAATGCCAATGTTAAAGATTTCCTGCCTCACTGGTAGGAGAAATTTCTAACAAAACCATACTTATAGGTCCCCGACCGTAAGGTCGATGGAAGTTTATTTACAACTGAAATGCGAAATGAGAGGTGAGAAGCTTGAGATTGATGTGAGAAGTGTGATTTTCTCTCACCTCCCACTTCATAATCCATATTCTCACTTCTAATTTCTCATCTCAAGCTAAGAAATTAGACATTTTAATGTCCACATCGTATACTACACATAAGTAAATGGATCAAGCA
>CAYWEP010000072.1:0-3915 GCA_964457405.1 uncultured Gammaproteobacteria bacterium | reverse complement strand
ATTAGACATTTTAATGTCCACATCGTATACTACACATAAGTAAATGGATCAAGCAATTTCCTCACAACCTGCTAAAAAAGTAAATGCTGTCTCTTTCATCCCCATAGGTGGTATTGGAGAAGTCACCAAAAACATGTACCTGTATGAATACGGGAATGAAATTCTCATCGTTGATTGCGGTATCGGCTTTCCGGATGAATCAATGCTCGGCGTTGATTTGCTACTGCCTGATATTTCTTATTTACAATCAACCAATAAAAAAATAGTCGGCATGGTACTTACTCATGGCCATGAAGACCATATCGGCGCATTGCCTTTTCTTCTTCCGCAATTACCCCAAATGCCCATTTTTGCATCGCCCTTGACAGCTGCGCTTGCCAATGAAAAACTCAAAGAATTTCAAATAAAAACGACGGTGCAGACTGTAAGATTTGATGGTCAGGAAAGAAGGCTTGGCAGTTTTTCCTGCACATTTGTTCATATTACGCACTCTATCCCCGATACAGCAAATATCCTCATCAGAACGCCTGTTGGTATGTTTTATCATGGTAGCGATTTTAAGCTTGATATCACGCCGGCTGACGGAGTAAAAACAGACTATTTGCGTATCGCCAAGGCAGGAGAGCAGGGAGTGTTGGCATTGATGTCTGATTGCCTTGGGGCAGATAGAAAGGGATTTTCACAATCGGAGGACTTCCTAGGTCAGAGTTTTGAGCGGGCAATACTTGAAACACAAGGGAAATGTATCATTACCACGTACTCATCAAATATTTCACGGTTGAATCAAGCAGTCCATGCAGCAGAAAAACTGAATCGTAAAGTTTGCTTTGTCGGGCGATCAATCGTCAAAGCAAAGATGGTCGGCCAGAGACTTGGGTATCTTCAGATAAAGGATGGTACAGAGGTACCGATCGAAAGAGTAGGTAAATATCGCGACAGTCAGCTGGTGCTACTGGTTGCCGGAAGCCAAGGGCAGGAAAATTCTGCGATGAGTAGGATAGCAAGCGGCGATCATAAGGAAATTACATTAACAGGACAAGATACGGTGGTATTTTCTTCAGATACGATACCGGGCAATGAACGGACAGTGAATGCACTTCTTGATACCATCGCGAAAAAGGGAGCAAAAATTTTGTATTCGGACACGTCTTCAGAATTTCACGTGTCTGGGCATGGATCAGAAGGCGACCTGATGCTTATGATGTCACTGACCAAACCCAAATTCATCGTGCCTATTAGCGGAACATACAGGCATCTGATAGCATATAAGTCTCTTGTACAACGTGTGAATAAAAAAAATAATAACGTATATATCGTTGACAATGGTCAGGAACTCATCTTTTCTCAAAATAGCGTTTCATATGGGAGAAAGTTTGATTTACGAACAATTTATGTTGACCAGATATCAGGCGAAGAAATAGAAGGGTTTGTTCTTCGTGATCGAGAGCAGTTGGCAAAAGAGGGAATTGTCATTCTCATGGTTGAGGTAAATGTAGGCAATGGCCAGCTTGTTAATACACCGGAGATTGTTACCCGTGGCTTTTCACCAACAGAGGCTGATGCTTTTACCAAATCAGTCAGAGTGGAAATGCAGGGGGTGCTTTCAAGGAATAAGGGGAGAGTAACAAATTGGGTACATATAAGAAAGGTAATTGAGGAAACAGTGACAAAGCATATTTTTGAAAAACTTCACCGAAGACCACTTGTTCTCCCAGTAATAATTGAAGTTTGATCCTCTGTTGTGTTATTATCCTTAAACCCCCTATAATAAAGGTATGTTCTTTAGAAGGAAGTCTGCCCGAAGGAAGGGGCTTAAGATAAGACTTAGGAAAAAAACCATTTATACGCTTTTTGGGGTTGGTTTTTTTCTCATAGGATTACTTCTTCTCCTCTCTTATAGCAAAAGTGGAGAGGTGATGGTGATTTTTAATAACCTCCTTACCGTTCGATTTGGCGGAGTTGGCTTCTTGGCACCATTTGTTGCCATCTTCTTTGGCTTCTACTTTTTCCATATGAGGATGGTAATTTCAAGGCCAAATGTTGCAATCGGGTTTTTCCTTTTCTTTGTTTCGCTTTTGGGTGTTACCAAAAGCGGGACAATAGGACAGGAGATTTTTCGCATCCTTGAGGAGATACTCACGACAATTGGTGCCGATTTGGTTTTCATTGCAGGACTTATTGTCGGTAATATCGTCTTTTTTGATACCTCAATTGACGAGATATTTCAAGCTATTTTACTTATCGGAAAGAATATACACCGTATTTTACCTATGGGGATTTTTTCCAAAGCCCGCAGCAAGGATGAGAAGCCATTTTTTGATAGAAGCAAACCGATAACGATAAAGGGAGCAAATAAAGACTCAGTTGCAATACCCGTCCCCGCCGTTAATAAAAAAGAGCCTGAGTTACTTTCTGAAAAGCTTGTGAAAAATGTTCTTACCGGCTCGGGTGCAGGAATTTGGGAGTACCCGCCATTATCCCTGCTTGCAGATTCGCCAGGCGCAAAAGCGGATAGAGGAGATATCAATAAGATTGCATCAATTATTGAAAAAACACTGCAAAGCTTTGGCGTTGAAGCACGCGTTGCCGAGGTAAATTTGGGCCCTGCGGTTACCCAGTACGCACTTGAAATAGCTTTAGGAACAAAAGTCTCAAAGATCACGGCTTTGGCAAATGATCTGGCGCTTGCAACCGAGGCACCGACCGGCCAAATCAGAATAGAAGCACCGATTCCGGGTCGCAATCTAGTAGGTATTGAAATTCCTAATCGATCGCTTGAGATTGTTACCCTTCGGACAATGCTCGCGTCAGCGGTAATGCAAAAAGTCAAATCAAAATTGACTGTTTCTCTGGGACTTGATGTATCAGGGAGTCCTGTCGTTGCCGATATAGGAAAAATGCCACATGTGCTGGTCGCAGGTACGACCGGTTCGGGTAAATCAGTTCTCATCAATTCTTTCATTTCAACTCTCCTTTTCCGTGCGTCACCCTCTGAAGTGAAACTGATTCTGGTTGATCCAAAGCGGGTTGAGTTCACTTCCTACAACGGAATACCCCATCTTTTGACTCCGGTTATTGTTGAACCTGAAAAAATTCTTTCCTCACTGAAGTGGGCGATGGGCGAGATGGATCGACGATATAAGCTTTTCTCCGAGCGAAATGTCCGTAATATTGAAGGATACAATGAGTTATCGGGTTTTCAGGCACTGCCATATATTGTTATTATTATTGATGAGTTGGCAGATCTTATGATGTTTGCGCCGGTTGAGGTGGAGGACGCAGTCTCGCGACTTGCCCAAATGGCGCGCGCAACTGGCATTCATTTGGTTATTGCAACCCAGAGGCCTTCTGTCAATATCATTACAGGACTCATTAAAGCCAATATTCCCTGCAGAATTGCCTTCAACGTGTCATCGATGATTGATTCGCGTGTTATTTTAGATAGCCCTGGAGCCGAGAAATTGCTGGGACGAGGAGATATGTTGTACATCCCACCTGATCAAGCAAAACCAACACGTATTCAGGGAGCGTTCGTCTCAGAAAAAGAAGTCAGGAAGTTAGTAGAGTTTCTTAAATCGAAAAATCTTCCTGTTGAATATACAGAAGAGGTTCTCACACAACCTCTGCCGCTCAAAAAAGGAAATAGTACTGCAGGTTTGGGGGGAGATGGGAAAGATCCGTTGTTTGAGGAGGTAGTCCGGCTGGTTTGCCAATTTGATACAGCGTCTGCTTCATTTTTACAGCGAAAAATGTCCATTGGATATTCTCGAGCTGCACGTATTTTGGATCAACTTGAAGGAGAAGGTATTGTCGGCCACGCCGAAGGGTCAAAGCCGAGGGAAGTACTAGTAAGAAATGCAGAAGAATATTTAAGTAGTACGCAGCAAGGACAATAACAAAAATTTGATGGTAGAC
>CAYWEP010000071.1:0-6195 GCA_964457405.1 uncultured Gammaproteobacteria bacterium | reverse complement strand
TTCGCTGTGCCATTTAATAGCGTTTGTTTTGTTATATGTAAATACCATGTAGCATCAGGATCGATTTTTTTCAACTTTTCATATTCCAATGTCAAATCGATATCTTTGCTCTGTCCGTCCTCTGACTTCTGTGCTTCGGAAATTGGCCTTGCCTTGATGCGGATATAGCCTTTACGCGGGTCTTTTCTCACGACAACAACATATCCTCTCTTCTGTGCAACCTTCAGCACGGTATCATTGATTGTTTCAAATGCCATTGCCTTGCCCCATTTCGTCATAAACTCCTTTCCGTTTATAGCGATTTCTCGCTCTGCCCAAATTTTATTTTCAAAATAGTGAAGCAGGCTATTGAGTACCTCAAGTCCCCACTCGACATAGTAGCTGTCTTGGTCAGGACGCATGAGCTTTAACCCGTCAAGTGCAGCAAGGACTGAAAAATCAATATAATCCGCTCCTGCATCCGGCCAGAAGACTTCTTTGAAATGATCCGTATCAACAATGATTTTTATCATACGCGACACTGCCTCTTTATGCTCAGATGTAAAATGTGCACCAGATATATCAAGTTGCTTTTGGATATACTGCCAGGTAAGACCTGCTGCCGAGATATTTTCACTGTGTGTTTGGTGATGGTCAAGTGGCCCCATGCCTGTGTCAACATGAATAATTTCATCTTCACCAACAGTCACAATTGGACCATGGTGCTCGACTTGTTTTCCTTTAATGCGATCGCTTATCTCGCCAGCTGAAACAAACTCCTCAATTGCATGCTGCCAACCAGCCAAGTATTTCTTGATAAGCCAAACAGATCCTATTGCATCCCAGTCAGGCGATGTATGCGTCACAATAATTTTCATGTGTAGAGTATAGCAGCGAGTGTGCGACTTGACAAACCCTTTGTGATACTAGATCATAAATATAGCTTATTTTGCAAGTTTGATTGTTATGGATCCTAAGAGTTTTCCTCCAAATCTTGACCCGAAATTAAAAGAAGCATATGACCGTGTCATGAGCATGTCGTCTCCTGCAAATTCGCCACAACCGCCCGCAACACTGACAGCGCCCAGTACATCGTCACAGTCGGCAAGCCCTCCCCAACCCGCAGGTCCTCAGGCGCCTATATCACAACCTGCTGGATCACCGACGCCATCCTCGGCGAGCCAACCTCCACAGATGACCGGCATAGCAGCCGGAACGCCTGTCAATGCGCCTCAAACACAAGCAGCGCCAGCTGCTCCTCTCTCACCTGCAAAACACGGTTCACCGCTTATGTCGGTAGTGTATATTGTCTGTGGTATTGTTTTTATCCTCGCGTATACGCTTTTCTGGGCGAAAATTCTTAACTTCCAAACCCCCTTCCCGCTTCCGTTTTAGTTTTATTCTTCGACCAAGCGAGACCGCATTAGACGCGGCGAAGCGCGTAGAGAACTATTCTCTTTGTCATTCTAAACGAAGTAAAGAATCTCGAAATATTTAACTAATATACTAGTATATTAGTAACTGATCCTTCTCCGCCAGCTGGCGGATCAGGATGACATTAGCGGAGTTTATTGAGGGCTTCTTCTAGAGATAACAATTCTGTTTTTTCTGAATTTCTATTCTTCCACTCGACTTTATCTCCCGTCTTAGCACTAACTACTAAGCGAACTGGGATTCCTATTAAATCTGCGTCGGCAAATTTCTGTCCTGCACCGACGTCTTCCCGATCGTCGTACAAAACTTCAATCCCCGCCTCTTGTAGTTTTTGATAAATATTTTCCGCATGGTTGATTGTTGGTTGTTGATTGTTGATTGTTAACAAGTGGCAATCGTATGGTGCCACTTGTTTCGGCCAAATAATACCCTTGTCATCGTGTGACACTTCAACAATTGCGCCCATTGTGCGGGTCGGGCCAATGCCATAACTTCCAAACCACAACGGCTTACGAGTTCCATCCTGGTCTGTAAAGAACGCATGCATTTTCTCAGAATACATAGTACCAAGCGGAAAAATGTTACCGACCTCGATCGCCTGGACCGCTTTTACCTCAGGATCATTCAGTTCTTCATCAGTCATGATTTCTTTATTTTTATAATGCTTCCAACCAGTTTTGTGATAAATTGTATCCTCACCCGCTTCGCAAATGAGCTGAAACTCGTGTGTACTTTGTTTGGTAAATACGCCTCCTGCAGCTTCCGCGATGACTATGTACAAACCAATTCGTTTGAAGATTTTCATGTACGCATCTGCTACTTCCCAATAGTACTTCATAAGATCTTCCTCTGACACATGCGCGCTGTAGAGATCCTTCATAAGAAATTCCCGTGTGCGCAAAATGCCGGATTTTGCCCGAAGTTCCTGACGGAATTTGGTTGAGAAATGGTAGACCTTGACAGGAAAATCTTTGTAGCTCCCCGCGTGTTTTCTAATAAGATCCATCACTATTTCCTCATGGGTGAAAGAAAGCGCATATGCTTTCTCGTCCTTTTCGAATTGATACATTATTTCTTTCGCAGATTCCCAGCGGCCTGTCTCATTCCAGATATCTTTTGGGTGTAGAAGCGGCATGAGGACTTCTTGCGCACCCGTCGCATCCATTTCTTCGCGGACTATCTGCTCTATTTTCCGCTCAACGCGCCTCCCAAGCGGCAGAAGCGTATACGATCCGGCCATCAGCTTATCGATAAACCCGCCTCGAAGCAGGTATTTCGCATTCACTGACACCTCATCCCGCGGGGAAGTTTTTTGTGTTTTTGCGAAAAGCACTGAATATTTCATATCTATTCCTTTTCGTCCTGAGCTTGTCGAAGGAGAAAGAAATGTGTGTATCGCATAATGCAAGTGTAACATGAGACTATTAGCTTTACAACACATTGCGGTTCCTCCGCCAAATTTATGAGGTACTGTCATGGTGTCTCTACTTTGTTTGCAATCTGTCTAAAACAAGTCTCATCTATGTCAAGTAAGCCTCAGATACTTTATGTAAGCTGATCATATGCGTGCGCTCCAGGAACAAATAATACCCTCCGGAGAAGTTGAAACTATTGATGAGGTTTATCTACAAGACGGACAGCCTGTTGGAGCACTTGTTTCAGCGATACGAGCACAAATGGGAGATATAAGCACTCAATTACACGTTGTTAAACAAACTTCTGGAGGTGAATTGTATAATGGCGAGGCCTACAGAATAAACCCTGATGTATTTATCCGCGGAATGAAAGCTGGATCGCAGTTTGTTGACGACGCACTTACCGAAGACTTATTGAGTCTTCCTGGCCTTACTAGAGGCATTATCTTTAAAAGAGAAAGAGGAGAACCATTTCCGCCTTCTCGGTAATCTCCATTTTCTCACTTCGTGACCCCCGAATTCATGGCGAAGCGCAGCAACTAATTTGGCAGCAAAGGACTTTTGAATCTTCTCATCTGATTCAGATTGTTTTCGAAACGCAAGCGACTCTTCAATAATTTTAATTGGCACATCATGCTTTTTCGCTTCCTCAATCGTCCAGACCGTCTCTCCTGACGCGCTACCAATTGTGCCAGCAATGTCTGAAAGATTTGAATCTTTATCCAAAGCATCGACTGTCCGATCAAGCATAAATCCTGAGACAAGTGTGCCTTTCTGCCAGAGCTTGGCAATTTTTTGTAGATCAAATCCGTACTCAGCATTTTTCAAAACGCCAAATCCTTCACCGAGTGACTGCATATACCCATACTCAATTGCATTATGTACCATCTTGACATAGTGCCCTGCTCCACCTATGCCAAAATAATCATGCCCGCCATGCGGCTTACTCAGACTATCCAAAATCGGACGAATATGCTCATATGCGCTTTTATCTCCGCCAACCATGAAAGGATACCCAGTTTTTGCAGCAACCACCCCGCCAGAAACACCAATACCCAAAAAACGAACTCCTTTTGCCTTCAATTTCACAAACCATTTGTCAGTATCTGTAAAGTGCGAATTCCCGCCATCGATGACAATATCATCTGCTCCTACAAACTTTGATACATCCTCAAGAATAGTATTTGTCGCGTCCCATGCAGGCAGCATCAGCCAAACAATTCGTGGTTTTTCTAAGCTTTCAATGAGTGAAGAAATACTATATGAAAGAGCGAGCTTACTATCCAGTTTCTGCTCTTGCATGAGCGCTTGAAACTGTTCAAGAACATCTTTTGACCTATTCCATACTACTACCTGATGCCCATCTTTAAGCAACTTCTCGACCATCCGACTCCCCATCTTCCCTACACCAATAAAACCAAGTTTCATAAATTTATTGTATCTTATTTAAGTCACCATGAATAATAGTTGGTTGCATGATTGTTACCTCGTGTGCCCAACGGACATCATTATAATGCGGAATCGGATTGAAAAGGAAGATTTTCTTGCCCAAATAGTAGGCCAATCCTATCTCCATGAGTGCCGACGTACCAATATAACCATCAATTCCCTTTCGTTTGAGGTTTAAAACAAGGATCGCATCGCTTTGGGCTACTAATTGGAAGGAACGTTTCATTACATCCCTCTCTGTCGCATGAGCAAAATTTTTTTCAAGGTTATCAACTAAACGCTTATCTCTTATATGCTCTTCAATATCCGGAGGGACGAGTGAATCATGACCTAATGCCTCCAGCTTTTTCTTAGTTGCGAGCATATCTTTTGCAAACGCCATGCTCCCACAAATCATCATCTTCATAGCCACTTTTTGCGATCTTTTTCAATCAGCTCATTTGCGGCTTTGGGGCCCATGGTACCTGGCTGATAGACTGGAATTTGCCAGTTTTGGGTTTGTTGCTCATGCACCCAGCCATTGAGAATGTGCTCGATAAAATGCCACGAACTCTCAAGCTCGTCTGATCTGTTAAAGAGCATCTGGTCACCTGCCAAAATATCCTGCAGCACTTTTTCGTAGGCATCATCAATTGTTCCTCCAAACTCGTCTTTGTAGGTAAACTTCATATCAACAGTGCTCAGTGACAATTTACCGCCCGGTGTTTTTGCGATAACTCTAATTCCTATTCCCTCATCCGGTTGTATACGGATAGTCAAGACGTTTCCCTCTTCAGGACAACCATACTCTTTAAAGAGTATGTGGCAGGTCTGGATAAAAACAATGTTTATCTCAACGATATCACGCTCCATCATCTTACCGGCTCGAATATAAAACGGCACGCCTGAGAAACGGGATGTATTGACAAAAAATTTCATCGCGATAAATGTCTCAGTTGTTGAGTTCTCAGCAATATCTTTTTCCTTAAGATACCCCTCGTATTGCCCACGAACAACGTATTTTGTAACTTCTCCTGCAAGGATCGGCCGGATGGTTTTTATTGCTGCGGCACGCGCATCACGGACTGCTTCTCTGTTAAAACTTTTTGGTTGTTCCATGGTAACTGCTGCGACGAGTTGCATGAGATGATTTTGGGCTACATCACGAAGAATTCCTACACCGTCAAAGAATTGTCCACGATCCAAAATACCCTTTTTCTCAGAAAAGGTAACCTGGACATGGTCAATATAATTTTTATTCCACACTGGCTCAAAGATACCATTGGCAAAACGAAATGCGATCATATTCTGAACAGTCTCTTTGCCTAAGTAATGATCAACGCGGTAAATCTGCCGCTCTTCAAAGATTTTGGAGAGCATTTTGTCGAGCTGTATAGCCGTTGTCAGATCTTTACCAAATGGCTTTTCTATGGCGAGAAGGGTCCACTTATCTGATCCTTGACCGCAGCCTTCAGAGAGTTTAGTCGTAGCAAGATGCTGTAAGATCGCCGGATAATTGTCAGGTGGCGTGGCAAGATAAAATATCCTTGTGATACAAGCACCAATTGCTTCATCAAGTTTATTAAGCCGTGGGATTAATGCTTCATACCCTTTTGCGTCGTCAAACAGACCCTGCTGGTAATAAATATTTTTACTGAATGCTTCCCAGGAAAGATTGACTGTCGGCGCATCGATATTGAGCGCCTCGGCGACAAACTTCCGATATTGTTCATCGGTAAAAGGACGTCTGGCAAACCCGACGATATAAAATCTCTCGCCAAGTTGGTTTTTTTGAAACAAAGAATAGAGAGCTGGGAATAATTTATTTTTTGCGAGATCACCAGTTGCCCCAAAGAGTACGAACACAAAGGGAGAGGACATATAGTGTATTCTATATGTTTTGATCGGTGATGAAAAGGGTTTTTGCGGCAATTTCTGG
>CAYWEP010000070.1:1542-6227 GCA_964457405.1 uncultured Gammaproteobacteria bacterium | reverse complement strand
GAAAACTATTATGACGATGAGCAAACCATGTATTCTTATTGACCATCATCTTGCCTCCTTTCTTCCACGTCTTAAATACCATTTCGTGTTGATCCTGATAAATGGTTCCATACGGTCCAGACACTAACTCTCCTATAACTTTATCCCACCAGACACGCGCCATAACCCATACTGAGCCCTGCATAGCCATAGTTTCATCTATCATGATATCCTTACGTTCTTCTTTCCTTTCAACCCAAGGAAAACCCGTATATTTCTTAGCATCTCCTATGGTTTGAATAACCAGCTTCTCATAATCTATATAAGGAATATCCATAACCTGCCATTTATCGGGATCAAGAAAATATCTCCTTGCGGTTACAATCCAATTTGGTTCACAAGTTTCAGTTAGTATGCGGTCATACCCCTGTCCAAAATCACAGTGTTCATCTGTACGCATTAAAAATTCCCCACGCGCTATTCGTACCCCTGTATTAATTGCCTCTTTCATGCCTACGTTTTTACCTAAATGAACATATCTAACTTTAGGATCACCTATTAATTCAAATTCTGGCCAATAACCGTCTAACACAACAATTACTTCCAGTTGATCTCCAAGTTCAGAATGTTTTAATAAAGAATCAATTGTATTGATAAGCCAGGGATCTTTGTAGCTGGGGATAACCACACTTAATTTTATATTTGACATATATGGAGGTGGACCACCCTGTCTTTACGAAGAAATTCCTCGTTTCGACGGGGGATGATTACAGATACTATAAGAGCAATTTTCATAGTAGTAGTTTTACATTTTTCTTCGGAAAACGTCAAGAGGATATAAAATAACAATAACTTCTATCTTACCCTCTGGCTTAGCAAGAATATCATCTACTTATCTTGCATGTCAAACCATGAGTTTTAATAACAAAAGATTACTTAATGGATCAACATAGAGACTAGCTTTAAAGGAGAAACCTCATAAATTTCACTGTAATAGATTTTAATTCAGTTAGGTATAGCTTTAAAGGAGAAACTTTTAAAGAATGACCTTGCAAGTAGGAGATAGATCGGGGCTATATTGAAAGATCCATTTTATATTTACTTTCAGCCCATGCACACCAGGCGTAAACATCTTTAGGAAGACATACGGGATTACGACGGAGAGCGTGGCTTAGGATGTCTTTGTTGTTTTACCCATAGCAATAATAGTAGTTGACTGATCGATGTCCAGTTGATTAGATATTGATATGGGTAGGTTGTGGAAAATATTTTCGGATTGGATATTCTGGTTTGGTCTATTTTCAACAGTTATACTTGGTGCAGTTTTTTATTTCGTTTTGGGCCGTAGTGTTGAATCGACTGTTGCTCAGCAAGTGGTGAGTAAGCAACAGGTAATTGCAAGAGCAGAAGCGAGTAACATCATAACATACTTACAATCATTTGGTAATTCGGTTGCGGTGTTAGCACAGCTTAGGAGTGTAGGGCGCCATAATGCTGATGCCGCTTCGGACTTAGATACGTTTGTAGAGCAAAAACGAACCAATGGTATTATTGGAGGAGTTGTATTAACAGATAGAAATGGAGTAGTTCAGTTAAACTCCAATATTTTGGGCACGAGAGATACCGGTTCATCTTTGGCAGACCGGGACTATTTTGAATGGGCGAAGACACAGGGAGGGAAAGGCAAATATTTCTTCAGTAAGCCTGTAGTCAGTCGACTCGGAGCGTCTAAAGGACAAACGATCATTGTTGTAGCTTCTCCAGTCTATCAAGGCAATGTATTTACCGGTGTTGTTGCTGCCTCAGTCAAATTACAGCCTTTGGTAGACCGCTTTTTTGGATTGATGAAAGTTTCAGATCTGACAGAAATTTATGTCGTTGATGGAATGGGGGAGCTGCTTTATAGCAATGCTTTCCCCGATGCGATTGGCTCGAATATTTCTGAGCTTTTTTTAGGCGATCAAGCTATAAGTGGCAGCATTAAAAATGTGTTATTGACAACAAAAGAAGGCCAATTCCAGACTGAGAAACACCTCGTTACCTATAGTCCAATACGAATAGGAACGCAAAATTGGTTCTTAATTATCTCCTCGCCGACTCAGGAAGTGATAAATCTCTCCAGGCCTTTTTATATCCATCAGGCAGCAATACTACTGGTAATAGCTTTTACTGTGTTAATTTTCGGAGCACTGGCTATTAGAAAAAATAACGTTTAAAGGAACACTTTGTCCAAGTAATCATATTTGAGATTTTTTCGGTTTTTCCAGTTATTGGGAAAGTCTGATCCACCTTTTGCATACCGAAAGGTTCCTGTATTTGTGTCTCCTTTCATGATAAACCAGCCTCCTTGTTTGTTGATAAATCCGTAATAGCTCACTACATCATCATCAACTTCAGATATATTGTACCCATCTGTTGGCGTAGCATTGGTGGTACTCGGTTCACTAACCGGGCGATTTCCGCTTGGAATTTGGGTTTGGAGAAGTCCTTGCCCCAAAAGCAAAGATTCAGCTCTTCGACCAAAAATCGACAGGAGGAAGAAAAAAACCCCGGAGGCTCCGACAATCTTTAAAAATGCGCGTTTATCGATATCAGCAACAACAAAATTTTTTCCCTTGGCTTCCGCAATTTTTTTCTCCGTTATAACCCGTGGTTTGATTACAGCTGCGTGTTCTTTTGGATGATTCCTTCGAATGCGCCAAGAGTCTCCTTTAAAAACCTTATATACAAAAAAGGTCAAGAGAGGGTAAAGTAAAACGGCCACAGACAGCTGTACATATGTTGTAGATGTGATGAAAACCCAAATTACCACGAGACAGGCAAGTATAAAACTGGGATAGACTAGTAAAATCTTATGCATTAGTTATTCCTCCTTTACTATATATTTTGCCGATATAAAACCTGCTGAGCCGCTCGCCAATTTAACCTGATACCATTCAGAGTCCAAAGATACAAATTCAAACGTATCGCCATCGTTTGCTTGACCAATCTTTTCAGAACTTGCTATTGGTTTTTGGCGAATATTAACATATGAAGAATTGTCATCAATCCTAACTTTCACCGTGTCTTTCAGCTGCTCCTCAAGCATTGCTTTGGGTGGGGTTTTGGGTATTGCCTCAGATGTAGCTTCTGGTATAGTTTCTGGTTTTAATCTATCAGTTTTCCCAAGAATTTCAGCAGATGGCACCGGGTTATTGCTATTAGAAATGACAATATTTCTTATGCCCAGAGTAACAAGTAGTACAAATATCACAGAAGATACAGCTACGAATTCAGGTAACCTTGTACGCTGTTTTACATCTGTCTCTAAGCTGTTTACAGCCTCATCGCTTGCAAGGTATCTACCTTCAAGGTGCTGATTGACATTTTCAATGGCGATTTCTTCAAGTAGTACTTTTTCATTTTGGTCGAGTTCATATTTTTCGACAAAATCTTTATAATTACCTTCTTTATTTTTGATAGATAGAACAATTCTTGTATTCACCCAAGGCGTGTCTCTTAGTCTCAAATATTCCGGATAAGTGGAATAATCGCCGGTTTTATGCAAGTAACGCGTCAATAGCGGAAGAGCTTCGTCCTTAATTTGAACTGATTTATAAGGGCCTTCGAAAAGAGCCCCGGTGTGCTTATATTTTTTATTGAAATACATTGAATATCGGGTGCAAAGCGATCTTATAAAACCTTGCAAGGAGTTTTGGGTTTTCTGATGCAATAATAGGTGGAAGTGATCTGGTTGGAGGTTGTAGGCGAGGAGTTCAACTTTGTTGAAGTAATTCTTGGGTTGATGGGGCGTGCCTCGGAAAATGCGACCATGCACTGTAAAGGCCTTTTTGATACTTTCGGGATCTTTGGGAGCAGTCAAATAATCCTTCAGAAAGCCAAGAAAAATTTCGTAATCTTCTTCGTCATTGAAAATGATTCTCTTTTCAACCCCCTTATTATAAATGTGAGAATAAATTCCTTCCTTATTTTCCCTGTGGAGATTTTGGGCAGGCATACATTTATATTATCTTGAAAGAAGAGACTTTGCAAGTACAAATTCAGCATTGGGTACATACATTTGACACGTATGAGGTGTGCTTTCTATAATTCCTTATATGGAGCGGCCACGAATCATAGGAGCCGATTGTCTGAGGAATTTTACCAACACCGCACACCAGACATTAGGACAAGCAGCGGAAAACGCACTCCGCTATGAGCACGCTACCATTACACCTTTGGATCTGCTGGCAAGTTGCCTTGACAACCAGGACGTTTTGTCCTATATACGAGAAGAAGGGTATGATAGGGAAGCGATTGTGAAGAGGGTGGGAGAGTTTAATGAGCTATTGAGAATAGCTGATAAAACCCAGAAGGAAGTCGGCCTTGCTGCATGGACAAAGCAAATCCTTAAAAACGCTGAAACACTCGGTAAGGAAGACGGCGCTTCGCAGTATACGACGCTTTACATATGGAAAGGCGCATTTCAAGCGCTTCCATGGCTCTCTCGCGTAATCTTACAACCTCAGCCTATCATTGCAGAAAAATAAAACAAGAACCAAAGTACAACGTTCTTGCACTCTCTTACGCTTGGTGGTATACTTTGCTTATCTTTTTTCAGAAAGGTATGGTAATGAAGAGTGGCTACAGACGATTCTACAAAAAAAGCTAAACTCACTTCCTCCCATTCGATATCCTTCGACAAAGCTCAGGACAAGAACTCAGGG
>CAYWEP010000070.1:0-1442 GCA_964457405.1 uncultured Gammaproteobacteria bacterium | reverse complement strand
GCATCTTCTATGGCCGAGCTGATGGCGCGACAAAAGGTACAACCGATTTCATTGAAGAGAGGAGATAATATTAAAGGAACGATAACAAAACTTACGCGTTCAGAAATTCTCCTAGACATTCATGCAAAGTCTGAGGCACTCGTCCTCGAGCGAGACAAAAAACTTCTCAATCGCATGCTTGCGACACTAAACGTTGGAGATGAGGTGTCAGTTACTATTTTAAATCCCGAATCAGATAAGGGCAGTCCCTTAGTTTCGCTTCGAAAATACATTGAGAATATTGCCTGGCAAGAACTTGAAGTTCTGCAGAAAAGAGGAGAGCAGTTTCCAGTTACTGTCATAGAGTCAACCAAAGGCGGGTATGTCGTTGCAATGGAAAATGGACTCACTGGTTTCCTGCCATTCTCACACGTGTCATATTTGCAGGGTCAGCAATTGACGCCAGGTAAAAAAGTAAAAGCATCATCCTTTGAAATCAATAAGCAAGAGAACAAAATCATCTTTTCTCAAAAGAGCACGGTTAGCCCTGAAGAGTTCGCCAGTATTGTCAAAAATTATAAAGTTGGACAAAAGATTTCAGCAACTGTTACTAACATTACGCCATTTGGCATTTTCGTTCTCCTTCAAGTCGCACATACCACGCCGACAAAAACTATTGACGGACTGATACATATCTCAGAGATTTCCTGGGAGAAAGTTGATGACATTAGCTCGATGTATAAAACAGGCGAATCGCTTGAAGTCATGATTATTGGTTTTGACATGCAGACCAAGCGATTTGATTGTTCTATCAAGCGTTTGATCGCTGATCCGTTTGATGAAATTGCCAAACGATTTCCTATTGATACAAAAGCAACAGGAATAGTGAGTGAGATAAGTAATGGCAATATCCATGTCTCGCTAACAGATCCTTCGACAAGCTCAGGACAAGGAGGAATAGATGGCGTTATTCGCAAAGAAAAAGTGCCGCCGAATATGAGTTACCAGGAAGGCGCAAGTATCACCGTTACTATTTCCGATATCGACAAAAGACGCCACCGCATAGACTTAGTGCCGGTACTTCTGGAGAAGCCCATCGGATATAGGTAATATTTGACTAGTCCACCATCTACCGTCCGATGTAGAGCAATTATGAAAGCAAAAATTTCCTATGTCTGTCAAGAGTGCGGCTATGATAGCCCGGCTTTTTTGGGCAAATGCCCAGAATGCGGGTCATGGAACAGTTTCAAACAGATCCGTTTGAGCAAAGAGCCATCAACGCTCGGATTTGGCACCGGAAGCATTCCTCAAACCATTGTAACGCCCAAAACACTCAAGGAAATTAAGTTTTCAGAGAAAGAGCGCATCTTGTCGGGATTTTCGGAAATGGATATGGTGCTTGGAGGAGGCATTGTTCCAGGCAGTGTTATTCTGCTTGCTGGAGATCCAGGGGTGGGAAAATC
>CAYWEP010000069.1:0-6338 GCA_964457405.1 uncultured Gammaproteobacteria bacterium | reverse complement strand
ATGCCAATCGAATGGAGCTGGAATCTAAAAGGCAATGCAGAAAAATTTACCATCAACCTTCTGAAGGGCGGCACATTGTATAAGAAACTTGCAACGGAAGATGTCAATACGAGAGGCCAGTTGCCAGCAGACCAATGGTCGTGGCAGTGGAATATCCCGCTTGATACGCCTACGGGGAGCGATTACACCATTGAAGTTTCGACCACTTTAGGAAAACAAAAAATAAGCGCCGTAAACTTTCTTCCCTTCGCTATCCTTGGCGAAACGGTAACAGTGAAGGGTCAGTTCGTAGATAAATATACCAAGGAACCGGTTTCAGGCGTCACCATGGAGTACTATTCTGATCCGAACGACCGCGTAATCGTAAACGCCAACGGGGAATTTGCTTACACCGTAAGTACTGACCCCAACCGCTACATAACAAAGTCGTATTTATACGGCGCCTCGTGTTATATGCAGGGATATGTTACTACAAATCATGCGCTGGGTGCATCTCCAATATACCCGGACAGCTTCAATTACAATCAAGTCGCCAACTTCAATACCTTCGACACTTACTCACAAACCAGATTTGGAGTGGGTGATTTCACTATCATGCCGATTCTTGGCGATACCGTCACCGTCGGACCCCAAATGCGGCCCGCGGCCAACGTGCAAATAATCTCAGATGTTCCCGTAAAAGCCGTCATGGATTACAGCCAGTCTGACCCCGCGAATATTCCGGATTATCTCTTCAACGTGAACTACGATCAATCCTATGCATCCACAGAAAATTATTCTACGACAGCGCTTCTCAAAAACGCAGTTCCGTCAGATTACAGCATACGAGTACTGCTTAAAGATCAAGCAGGCAATAAATATGCTTCGCCATTTTATAGAGTAGGAAGTGATTATAAGTGCAAGACGCTGACACTTAATTTCAAAAATAAAGAATTTAACTGGAGTGCCTCACAATAAGATTATAACCTGCCCAACGAAGGTTTTTACATGGATTGGAGTAAGTTTTTGATCTAGTCTTTGAAAGAAAAGCGGGCTAAAAGGTAAGAAATTGTAGATTCGGCACCCTGGTTTAAGTTAATAAATTTTTCCCCAACCCCATCATGACATCCTCCGGTTGCCCGATCATATACAACCTGCCCAAGAACGTTATCCCCCAAGAACCAGTTAAATGCAATGTTTGCTAATTCCTTATAATGCTTTCTATTTGTTACCTGAAATATTGTATTGAGAGCTTCTACGGTGGCAGTGGTGTCCTCTGGCTGTTGGTCAAAATACTGCCTTGTTCCTCCCTTGGGAAACCAGCCACTTTGGCCGATAGGAATGTACATACCGTCCTTAAAGGTATGGCTAATTAAGAAATTGAGGGTTTTTTTAGACACTTGAAGGTATCTTCTCTCCCCGGTTATTTTGTATCCGAGGAGGAGTGCTTCTGGTAGGATGGCATTTGAATATGTTAAAGAATGCTCAAACCATTCCCAGTCCGGCGAGTGACGCTTCTCATACAGAGCTACGAGTTGTTCACAGTAGTACCTTAATACAGCGAGGACTTTAGGTTCTTTCCATTTCGAAAGCAAGCAATTGAGAGCCTTAATGTAAAAAGCGATAGCACGAGGTGCGGAGAAAGCAATGTTTTTCCGGAAACTCTGTTCAAAGAAGGAATGGGCTTGCTGTCTCATGCGTTTTGGGATTTGTCTGGTAGTTGAAACCAGTGCGATGGCATAGAGGGCTCTGGCGGTAGGATCTTCTGAGTTTTCCTGGAAATTTCTCTGTTCATCAATAACGCGGTTTTGATTGACATAGTTATCAAAGTGACCATCGGGCTTGGCTACACGATAAAGAAAGTTGAGATATATGGAGGCGAGCTTTAGCGAAGAGTGGACATTACATTTTTTATAATGGAGGGTGGCAACGATTAAAGCTCGGGCATTATCATCTAAGGTATATCCGGAAGAAAGATCCGGTTCGGTAAGTTTGGCAAACTGAATAATGCCAAAATTGTCAGTCAATTTAGCCAAATGCTTAAGCTTTATAGGTGGAAGATTTCTCTGTCCCAGAGTTAGCTCCGGCACAAATTGCGAGAAATATTTTAGGTAGGAGAGGGAAATATTTTCCCAGGTCATGTGTCTTGTGCGGAAATAGGCGTTTTTACCCATCTGCAGACGTAACCGATCATTGCCCAATAACGTAATGATGGCATCGGTAAAAGCCTGCGGTTTTTTGAAGCCAATCAATATGCCAACCTCATCAGTGATGTCTTCTTTGGCTTGGGCAAAGGCTGTGGATATTACCGGAAGACCGCTGCCTAGGGCGTAAGATAAAGTGCCGGAGACAGTTTGGTTCGGATTTAAGGAGGAGGAAAGATAGACATCGGTAGCCTCTAAAAATCTAAAGAGGTCATTTTGATCAAAATAGGTGTTATAAAAGGAAACGTAGTCGACGAGATTTAGTTCATACACTTTTTTGATAAGAAAATTACGATAGTTTTCACCTGTCTGTTCTAGAACAACAGGATGAGTGACACCGGCGACAAGGAAGGCAACATGAGGGAACTTTTGTACTACCGGTGGCAAGGCATCGATCACATACTCAATCCCCTTTCCGGGATTAAGGAGCCCAAAGGTTCAGCGAACGAGTTTGTGAGATATGCCGAGAATAGACTTGGCGTGCTCACTCGTTATATAGGGAACATGATGGATTCCATGAGGAATAACTTGAATTCGATCAGGATCTAACCCATAATCCTTCTTGAGAATTTCCCTTGAGGATTGAGTCATAACGATTATGCCTTTCGAATATTTCATTATAGTTTGAACGATATTACGCATCTTTTCGTCTGGAGCGGGAAGGACAGTATGTAATGTGGTAACAATCGGTTTCTGAAGTTTTTTCAGAAGGAGGAGCAGGTGTGAGCCATATTCTCCCCCAAAGATACCGAATTCATGTTGAATGTTGACAAGCTTTACCTCTTTGAGCTGGTTGAGCTTGTTAGCAGCAGTAACATAGTCTTCTTCACGAGGTTGGCTTATCTGGAAAATCACTTTGTCAGGATAGGGAAAATGACTTATTTCAGTAAGATTCATCGCAATAATCTTTGACTTAACCGATAGTCCGAACATTTGATCAATAGCATTAGTGAGGTCAGCGGTAAAAGTAGCTATACCGCACTGTCGTGGCGGGAAGGTGGAAAGAAAGACTATCCAACCTGCCTGCCCGCTTCGCAGCGAGGCGAGCCGGCGAGGCAGGGATTTATTTTGCCGGTCGGTACTTATAGTTTTAAGAGTTTTTCTCAAGTTCAGTCAACAATTCTGCGAGATCAACAGATCTCGCGGCGATCAGCTTGTCGGCAGCCCCATAATAAATATAAAGTCTTTTATCTCTCGCTACTGCTCCGGTAGGAAAGACAACATTATCCGTAATGCCACTTTTTTCCCAAGGAGCTTTTGGGGAAAACAAGGGTTCTTGTAACCGCCCCAAAACTTTTAGGGGGTTTTTGAGGTCAAGAAGAGCAGCGGAGGCATGATAGATTTTACCATATGGGGTATTCTCCACAGCATGATAAATAATGAGCCATCCATCTCTTGTTTCAATAGGAGGACAACCACCACCGATGTACTTATTTTCGAACCAGAACTTCGGTTCGAGAACTACGTATTTTTTTAAATCTTTCAGGTACGTTCTCCAGTAATCATCGGTTAGGTCAATGAAGTTGCGGAAATATATAATTTGCATATCGGGGCGGATGCGGTGGATGAGGGCAAATTGATTATTGATCTTTTTCGGAAATAATACGGCATCCTTTTCCCATAATAGACTGACGCTTTTAATCTGCCTCTTCGGATAGAGCTTCCGGACAAAATATTCTTCCTTTAGGCCTACCTGGCGGAAGATTTCGCAAGCTTCATTATAAGTGATGTTTGGCGAAACAAGTCCTTTCTTCGTAAAATTGACCAGGTCGTTGCTAGTCGCGTAGGCTATGCGAACATTCTGTCCATCAAAAGCGGTGTATAAGAGGTAGAATGTTTGATCGAGAAGAGTGATTCTGGGGTCCTCTAAGCCTTGTTTTTCGTAATCGTATTCTGGGAACAAAACTGGGTGAGTGAGTCTTTTGATAACTTTGTTTCCTTCGAGTTGGCAGCCACCAATGGAGGAGATGTTCTTTTTCCCAATGGCTCGATAGAAGAGATGGACAGTACCGTCGACTTCTATACAGGCAGGGTTTAACACTGCCTTGCTTTCAAAGCTCAAACCTGTCGGTTCGAGCATTATTCCCTCGTTTTTAACTGCGATCATAGTTGTTCACTCCGGTATACCCCTCTGCTTTCAAATTGCAAATAAGTATAATACCTAGCGAAGCCCCGCTTAGCGGGGCGGAGTGGTACCAATTATATTGGTTTTTTGGGATGGTGGCAACTAAGGCAGCTTTAGCCCATAGGTAACATTGCTACTTGACACGGGCTTATAGTGTATGGTACAGTTGAGGTACCTGATCCTATGCATATGCAAAAAAAGAGATTGCAAAACCTCTTTTCCAAAAAATACTTCCTCTTTTTCTTGGGAATTTGCACTTTTTTCTTAGCGCTTCCTTCCCTCGTACAGGCGAATCACTCGTGGGGAGGGTATCATTGGGCAAGAACCAGTAATCCCTTTACTCTCAAATTAGGAGACAACCTTTCATTTAACTGGGATCAATACCTAACGACAGCCTCAAGCGACTGGACTCAGTCAAGTGTACTTGATACAGTCATTGTCCCCGGCCTAACGAATCCACGGCGCTGCAAGCCAACCAGTGGCCGAGTTGAAGTTTGCAATGCTACCTATGGGAAGAATGGATGGCTTGGCATCGCACAGATTTGGGTGAGCGGTAGTCATATAGTGCAGGGTGCAACGAAAATGAATGACACATACTTCAATACGTCAACCTATAACACACCAGCATGGAGAAGTTTGGTGGTCTGTCAGGAAATTGCACATACTTTTGGCCTTGATCATCAGGATGAAATTTTTAATAATCTCAATCTTGGAACCTGCATGGACTACACAAGTACTCCAGCAGGTCCGCCAAGTAATGAGCATCCAAATGCACACGATTATGAGGAGCTGGAAATTATCTACGCACACCTTGACGGCTTTACGACAATTGATCAAACAAAGGCGCAAATTGCACAGAGCCTCGCAGGGGAAAAGCAGGAAGAACTCGGAGATAATCCAAGTGAGTGGGGGAGAAAAGTAAAAGACAATAGAAAAGTTGCGTTGTATGAGAGGGATCTTGGTGGGAACCAGAAAGTATTCACATTTGTTATATGGGCAAGTGAGTAATGCTGCTGCTTCAGAAACATCCCCCATTTGCTCTGCAAGATCTATCTAGTCTGCGAGTAGCTGGATAATTTGGTATAATACGCGCGATACTATGGAGGTTGTTGTCTTAGGCATTGTTGTTCTCCCCCTATCTATTATTATTATCTCAATCAAACAAGTCAACCAGTATGAGCGCGGTATAAAATTCCAATTTGGGAAATACCACAGCGAGATGCTCCCCGGGTGGCGTCTTGTCTGGCCAATTATCCAAAACTGGCAACGGGTTGATATCCGCATCAAAGCAGTTGATGTACCGGACCAGGAAGCAATTACCAAAGACAATGTTTCAGCGAGAATCAACGCAGTCATCTATTATCGTATTAGTGTCGTTAAGAAAGCTGTCTTGGAAGTAGAAGACTTTTACTACGCGGTTCTCCAGCTTGCGCAGACAACGATGCGAAATGTGGTCGGCGAGACATCGCTTGATGATTTGCTATCCAAACGCAATGAAGTAGCAGATAACATTCAGCGCATTATTGCAAAAACAGTCGATAGCTGGGGAGTCAAAGTTGAGTCGGTTGAGCTTAAAGATATTATCCTCCCTGATGAAATGAAACGAGTTATCGCCCGGCAAGCCGAAGCAGAGCGGGAAAGGCGTGCAATTATTATCCGAGCAGAAGGAGAAAAATCAGCAGCGGAAAATATTGCAAAAGCCGCTTCTGTCCTCTCCGCGACTACCGGTGGACTTCATATCAGAACACTCCAAACGCTCAGTGAGCTTTCTGCCGACAAGAGTAATACTGTCGTTTTTGTCACGCCGCTTGAGATACTTCGCGCGTTTGAAAGTTTTGTAAAGAAAAACTCCGGGAGGTGAGCTTAACGGCTAGCGCCTTTTACGATAACTGAGATTTCCCAATCCTATGACAAAATAGGTGGCCTATAGCATTATTGACTTTCGCTTGTTTCCCTGCTATAATACGAAACGTAATAGCAGATTGAAGCAATACATCTGCTTAATTTTGAACCTACTTGAGAGTTTAAGA
>CAYWEP010000068.1:0-6425 GCA_964457405.1 uncultured Gammaproteobacteria bacterium | reverse complement strand
CGCCACCACCACCACCTCCACCACCACCGCCACCACCACCACCTCCACCACCACCTCCACCACCGGAGGAGGGACTTTTGGACGGCGTCGGGGTTGGCGTCGCCTCTGGGCCAAAAAGGGCAAAGGCTGAAAACCTGCTTGCCGGACACGTTACTGTCTTTGCTTGCATATCAACCATACAGTTTGATAAAGGCTCCCATGAACTGGTAATGCTATTGAATCGATAAATTCTTAAATTACTAGCATCTATATTAGCTACATCTTGATCGCTATACTGAACGGTCACTGTTGGGCTATTTGTAAAAGAGGAGATCGTTTTTGTTGGATCAACAAACGCATCAAGATGATATACATGATCTCCCGCGGACAAAAAGCCCGAAGGGGGAGGGAGCGCAGATATTACCTTGGTTTTGTCAAGTTTCTTAAGCTGAAAATAGGCGTCGGAAGAGTAGAAGGCCTGAGGAATATTAAGTTTAATGCCCTTTTGCGAGGTATCTAGAAGATTAACCGAGCCTCCAGAGGTTGAAGCTATATAGCTTGAAGCGTTTGAGAGAATTGGCGAGTCTGCGGTGCACCCCTGTGTACCAAAGGTTGAGCCCAAACTGACCACCTGGTTTCCACTTGCATCTCTTGATCGGACACGAAAACCATATTTTGTACAAGGAAGAATATTTGAAATAGTCACGGTGTGATTTGTCAAGCGAGTGACTGTATCAATTTCGGCCGTTCTGTAAATTGTTGGACTAGTGCTTAGACTAGATAGCAATGCATACTCAATCTGAGATGATAAAGCAAGGTTTGTCACCCATGTAATGGTAGCCGAAGTAGAGATGGTTTTGACATCAGGACCAGCAGTAATTGTAAGTGGAATCGGAGTAGGCGTTGGGGTAGGTGTTGGTGTTGGTGTTGGGCAGGGAATCCTTCCTCCTACTGCACACGTTACGGCACTTGCAACATCTATCCTCCCCCAACCGTATTGGTCATCCCAGCCGGAAGAGCCCAGATCCTTAGCAGAAGACGTTGCAATATTGACAACTTCCTGATTCGTCAAAGAAGGGGAAGTAGCAAAAAGAAGGGCGGCAAGAGCTGCAACTTGGGGAGAAGAAAAGGAAGTACCATTCCACCACCCGTACGCTCCATCGTATCTTGTTGAGTAGACGCCCTCTCCCGGAGCAGCGACATCCAGTTTCGCTCCTGTCGTTGAGAAGCTTGCTTTTACATCTGTTGTTGTTGTTGCGCCAACAGCCATAACGTTATCCAAAGCCGCCGGGTATAGAACACAGCAGCCTCCAGTATTGCCAGCCGATGCCACGATAATAACTCCTTTCCCCCAGGCATAATTGACTGCATCCTGAAGTGTTTGACTAAAGGATGCACCACCAAAACTTATATTGATAACTTTTGCGCTATGATCGGCGGCGTAACGCACGGCTGAAGCAATCACAGAATAGGGAGAGCTTCCTCCACTTCCGGAGGTTATCTTAATAGGCATAACAGATGTATCCCAACCAAGAGCCGCTATACCTTTAGCATTGTTCGTTGCCGCTCCAATGAAGCCCGATACAAACGTGCCGTGTCCGTGTAGATCTGTCGTATCGGTATTATTTGAATACGTGTTGAATCCTGGAACAATCTTCCCTACAAAATCCTCATGGTCTGCCTTTATTCCTGTATCGGCAACAGCAACGATAAGCGACAGATTACCTGTTGTCGTGTCCCACGCCCCAGGCGCCGAAACTTTAGGTAAATGCCACTCGAGCGCCGCATACGCCGTGTCATTGGGGATGCGCAATGGGTAGGCCAAATAATTGGGCTCTGCATACTCAATCGATGGATCGGCTTCAAGTTCCTCGGCGATTTGCTCGACCGGAACTTTCATATCGGCAAACTCAAGCTTGTACGTTGTGGCAAGGTTCTCTTCTTTGGTTTCTTTGAACACCTTCTCAACAGTCTCAATGGCATGCTTTGCATCAATCTCTTCAAAGACGTCTGGAGTTGTTTTCTTATCAAGCTTTTCAAAAGGAACAGGTTCTTTTTCAAGACCTGCCGATTTTTTCTCATCTGAGGCTGCGAGGATACCCGATCCTGTCGCAAGCTTAGGAGAGCCTGTTGTGGGGAGCTGACTTTCAGGTTGGGTTCCTCCAACAGAAAGTTCCTCCTTAAGCTTGATAATTACTTCGCCAGGAACGTAGGTAACCCCTTCAGGAATAGTAAGAGCCTCCTCTTCAATGTACGTAGGTACATGCTCTTCTTGCTGAGCCAGAAGTACTGTTGCCGGTAGCGCAACGACAACAAGGAAGGTCAACGCGACGCTGAGTAAATCCTTAGCATTGTAGGGAGGGTTTATGCTTCGTCGGTACCGTGCGATAAGCTTCTTCATCTTTTTTTAGTTAATCATGTATCTAGAAGATTTGTCAATTAAACTTCCACATAAACATTCCTGAAGAGCTTTTACAATTTTCAGAAGCAGCATTTATGCCTGAAGAATATCGAATGTAGCGATTTTCTAATATACCTTAATTTCCTGATGTGCAAACCTGCCTTGCCCTGTCTGCCGACAGGCAGGCTAATACACATCGGAAGCGGATCGGCTTTCTCGGCATTCTGACAATCACACTACTCCTTCACACTGGCAGCGGAGGCCTCGTCATTGTGCTCAGCTCCTGCATCGATGATGCGCACCGATGTATCTCCCTGGAAGGCAGTGCCGTTGAAGAGATGGCCTTCGACCCTGAAGGTCGCCGTGGTGTCTGATGAAAACCATGACTGCGCAGTCGCACGGTCGAACTTGACCATCAGGTCAACGATGCCGTTCCCGTTGCTATCGCCTACCTCAGTAGGTGAGCCTGTTGCCACATAAAGTTTGGCAGACGTCACCGGGTCAACCGCTTGGATCGTGACCGTGGATACGTCCACGTCCGCAGGGCTGAAGGCTGAGTCCGGGAACTCGATGTACGCAGTGATGTACTGACCTTTGGATTTCTTGTTGATGGTGTTCGGCATCATATCCAAATCGGCAGGAATCACGGTAATCCCCGTGTTTGCTTCAAATATGAGATTATCGATACAGAAAGCACCGTTCGTGTTGTCGGCTGGGTCTATGACGAGACGATCGAAGGGGGACCCAAACTCAACGCCCGCAAATGATCCTCCACCACCGCTTCCACTGGTAATAAACGTCTCCGATCCTACTGGACTGCCAGCCAGGAATGCGGTAATTGCGGTATCGTCTCCTGGATTGGTCGTGATGAAAAAGCCCGCTCGCGTACTAGGTGGACTAAAGCGTAGCTCGCCTGGCGGGAAGCCGGGGCTGTCGAAAAAGTTGCAGGCTGACTCACTGTATCCTTCTCCTGTTCCGGTGTCGTATATATTGCCCCCGCTCATATTCACGAACGTTACTCCGAGGGAGCTATAGAACCCATCGATTAGAGCGTTGGGTGCGTCATTGAAATTGATGGTTATGGGATTTGTGAAGTCGCCTGAACCGATCTGAGTAGCCTGGGCCGGACTAGTGGCTATGACCCACAGCAGTGAGGCTGCCAGTAAAAATATCGTGATACCCTTTCTTCGTGTGAAACTGCGCATGTTCTTCTTTGCAATCTTACAGTTAATTCTAAATGCAAATTAAGTTCTTGTAAAGAGCCAAATGTAGGCGTTAATTCGTAGGTGTTAATTCTTATTGACAATGCTTATTCTGATTTGTATAATACAGTATATACATGAGGACTGATAAAACTGCAGTTGAATTTGAATGGGATGAGGGGAATAGCGAGAAACCTAAAAAACATCGATTGACACTGACAGAAACAGAAGAAGCATTTTTTGATGAGAATAAAGTTATATTTACAGATTGGAAACACTCAGCCACAGAACAAAGGATTACACTACTTGGTAAGACGAAGAGAGGACGGTTACTAAATATTACTTATGCAATTCGAGCGAAGAAGATTAGAATTATTACAGCAAGACCTATTAACAGAAAGGAGGTGTCATTATATGAAAAAACAGCTTAAAATTCCAAAATTTAAAAATGAAGATGAAGAAGCAGAGTTTTGGGCTAATTTAGACCTTTCAGAATACTTGGAGCCTTCAGACTTTGAGAGGGTGAGTTTTCCAAATCTTAAACCGACAAGCCGCTCGATCTCTATCCGGATTCCCGAATATCTTTTAAATCGACTCAAAGAAAAAGCCAATGAGATTAATATTCCTTATCAGTCATTGATAAAAGAATATATTAAAAAAGGAGTATTATCCTCTTAAATTTTGGAGGTTATTAGGAATGGTTCGAATCCAGGCCGCGGAGCACTCAGGGTCTTAATATAACCTTAATTTCCCGCAAAAGAGAGAAGGTGCCAAGCTAGTCCACTTGGCGGTGAAATAGTTACCTGCTCTTTCCATAATGAAACTGACGTCATATTTTTGCTAGCCGAGTAATAAATGTATTGGTACTAAGGTTGAATTCCTTTTGGGGTTTGATTAAGAGGTTACCAGGTGTTAACATCATTTATTACTTCAGAAAGACTAGGTAATTCATCCGGACTCAGTGTTAACGCAGCTTGTGGCGGGAAGAGCGATCGGTAGTTTTTCCCTTCAAAGAATCTTCTTACTATTTTATTTTGAATATGTGCAGTCCCTTCGTAAATGCGGATAACTGGTGCATCATTTGATACTTGTGAAATAGGCGTTTCTTTGAGATACCCACTGCCTCCATGGAGAAGAGTTGACTCACCGTCTGCCCATTCAGCGGTTTCTCCTGCGATCAGTTTTGCAAGTGATGCCCACGCTGTAGTATTTGGATCTCCAATTTCTTCATGTCTTGCCGCTTTCTGTACAAGAAAGCGCGAAATAGCGATCTGCCGATTAATGATTGCTAAGTGATTGATAATTTCTGGAATTTCGGAAACAGGGCTACCTCTTTCCAAGCGTTCCTTTATGGACTTCTCTGCTTCATCGTATGTCCGTTGTGCTATGCCAACACCTTGAGCTGCAATCCAGATTCTTGAGCGCTGAAGCGTTGATTCAACGACGTGCCACCCATTGTTTGCTTCGCCAAGTAAAGAATCTTGTGGGGTAAAGTAATCATCAAAATAAATGTCGCAGAGTGTTGAGCCATGTAAGCCGCGCTTTGTATCCGGTTGCGCGACGGTAACGCCTGGTGTACCGGGACTTATCTGCGCAATAAACGTCGTAATCCCCATTTTGCCACTATTTGGTTCACCGGTACGAGTTGCTAGAATCGCAATTTGCGGGTCACCGCTCGCATTTGTTATGAAGCGTTTTGTGCCATTTACAACATATCCGTCACGGTTATTATCAAAGACTGCTTTAAGCTGGATATTTGTAGCATCTGATCCAGGAGTTGGTTCAGTCAACGCAAAACATCCGAAAAGATTCCCATCAGCCATATCAGGTAGATATTTTGCTTTCTGTTCATCTGTCCCAAAACGTGCAATTGGGTACTCGCTGAGTGAATTCTGTACAAGGATAGATAATCCAAGTCCACCATGAGCTCCGTTGAGTTCTTCAATGACGGCAAGTTTGTCTTGTAAACCCATCCCAAATCCGCCGTATTCATTTGGTACATCCATTGCCAGAAATCCAGCTTTTGCTGCATACTGCATGAATTCGAATGGAAATTGTTTGGGCTGTGCCTCTGCTTGCTCGATATGGTGTTTGAATGAGTCGCTTGCTGCAAATTCACG
Organism: uncultured Gammaproteobacteria bacterium; assembly: GCA_964457405.1. GTDB lineage: Bacteria > Patescibacteriota > Microgenomatia > Levybacterales > UBA12049 > CAYWEP01. The sequence continues at coordinate 723 of CAYWEP010000068.1, read as the reverse complement.
AGCCATTTTTCGGAATTCATCTACTTGTTGTATTTCTCCAGTTGGTTGCTTCTCAAGTGTTGGCATACTATGGAGAAATATACAAAAGACGTACGCCTTTGTCAAGGAAAAATTACCCTGACCCACCTGCACTTTTGAAAAAAGCTTTCAACTAAGCCAAAATAAAAGGCAACCCATCAATTGAGATTGGAGGTGAGTCGCCTTTATGAGTATTCTACAGGAGTCATATGAATTTCTGCAATCACGCCTTTTGCCACAACACAAATAGAGGATGATAGCACATTAGGGTTCCTTGGTCTTACACCACCAGGTAACACGCCATAAGGTGACAGGATCAAAATACCTAGCAAAAAGCAATACTTGCTTGCCAGAAACATTTTGTTTATAGTAGGGAAACAATGGATATACGTTTTAAAGCGCTGGTTATTTGTTGGTTAGTTTTCTTAACTCTCTGGGTAGGAGAAATCGGAGGCGTATTTTCCTTATCCAAAGGAAACTTTTTCTCAAAAAAAGAAATCCCCAAACCCCAAGCGCAAAAAGATCCTCCTGAACTGAAAGTCATTCTTACCTCCAAGGATCAAGCGACTCGCTTAACCGCGGCCAGAAAGCTCGTTGAAAGAGTTGATGTAGAAGAAGCTTTGGAAATTTTAGAACATTCTGCTCTGCCGCACACCGGAGAGGGTCATTTGGTTGTACACCAAATTGGCTTTTATGCCTACAAAA
>CAYWEP010000067.1:0-6531 GCA_964457405.1 uncultured Gammaproteobacteria bacterium | reverse complement strand
CGAGAGTTCGCAGCTCTTTTGCTGCCGTAGTTGTCTCAATTGACGCCTCAGGGTGCGTGCCGACTTCAACCCATGTCTCAACAGCTTGGGCAGGTGGTTTTGGGAATAATAAGTTTAGTAGTTGGTCACGGAAGGGGAGAGTAACGGCGAGGGCCAAGAACAGAAGAATTCCAAGTATAAAAAGATTGAATATCAACCGCTCTTTCTTATCTTGTTTGCTAATCTTGCTCAAATATGGGCTAAACATTTTCCTCACAAAACGCATGAAGGCATATAATCCCTACGTTTATTGAGACTGATTATGGTTAAAATGTCAAGAGGACGAAGTCTTAAGAACGTTAAACTCTACAGGCCGTATTTTTTGATGTTATTTAGATGTTCTTCGTTGTTTCTTGCGTATCTATTGGTGCCTGATTGATCAGTAATGTAGTAGAGGTAATTTGTATCTGCGGGATTTGCTGCTGCTTGAAGTGCGCTTAGGCCTGGATTTGCAATAGGGCCTGGGGGCAGTCCTGGCTGAAGGTAGGTATTGTATGGTGAGATGATTGATTTGTATTCCGCTGCTGCTACTCGTGCCCACCAATTATTTCCGATATTTCCTTTGGCGTATTGAATAGTTGCGTCGATTTGTAATGCCATGCCAAGATCAAGTCTATTGTGCATGACTGATGAGACGAGTGGTCTGTCTTCTTTATGGCGAGCTTCTCGCTCGATCATTGAGGCCAGGATAACGATTTGTTCTTTTGAGAGATTCGTGTTATTCGTAACCTCTTGATATTTTTGCTCAAAATTATTTTTCATGGTTGAGAGCGCTAAGTCAATTGTTGACTCTTTTGGAAAAAGATAGGTATCGGGGAAAAGATATCCTTCGTTTTCTACCAGTCTTGCCCGCCAGGACTCATTATATGAGGGGAGGCTAGCTGAGAGAATGTCTGCGATTTCTTCTGCTCTTTTCCCCTCAGGAATTGTGATCCAGACATCCTGCGTCCCAACTGTCAAGCTTTTGGCAATTTCACGCGCGTTTTGCGACGGGGAGAGGGTATATGATCCTGCCTGAATATTTTTTTCAATCCCCATTTGCTTCACCAAAAGAAAAAATACAATAGGATCTTTGATGAATTTTTCTCTTTTTAGATGGTTTGCAATACTCCTGACTCCTTCTCCTTTCTTTATGACAAAGGTTTGTTTTGATAGATTTTTTTTGTCAACAGAGGATGTCCCGTTCGTCCACCAAAGAAAAAAGCCGCCAAAAAGAATAGCCAAGACAATAAGTGTTGTCGGAAGTCGCTTCATCTCTTGCTACCTATTATACCATCCTTAGTTCAATAGTAGAGAATAGCTGGGAAATGTGCCGTTGATTCTTTTGCTTCTTTAACGCTCCCCTCGTTTTGCGAGTAAAGCGTATAGAGGATGTCGCCTTTCTCAACCTTGTCGCCAATTTTTTTGGAGAAATACATGCCTGCTCTTTTCTCTTTCGGAGCGCCGAGGATTTTACAAAGAATCGTTACGTTCTTGCTATGGATTTTTCGGACAGTGCCACTTTTTATCGCTATAATATGAAGCGCATGTTTGCCTGGTTTTAAATCTTCGCTATCGATTGATGGGTTGCCACCTTGGGCTTTTATGATCTCTTGCATTTTTTCCCAGGCTAATCCTTCATACAACAGATGTGTCGCCCAACCCATGCTGTTGCCATAGTTTTTTTTGACAGTACGTTTGAGTGTGTCGGATGAGTCTTTCAAGCAGAGCTCAAGCAGATTGCCGGCAAGATGCAAGCTTCGAACTTCCAAATCAAGCGGCCGATCTTTCTTCTGCTGGAGTACCCGCACCGCTTCGCGCGTTTCCAAAACTGGCCCTATCCCCTTCCCAGTTGGTTCATCGGTTTTATGCGTGAGGCACCGTATCTTTACAGTGAAGCGTTTGGCGAGGTATTCAAATTTTCCTTTTATGACTTCGGCATCCTTTAGGGTATGCGCCTTCACCGTTTCTCCATATGGAATGTCAATAACAACGTGGTTTGATCCAAAGGCAATTTTTTTCGCCATAATAGAAACGAGAATTTTATCAAAGCTTTCAAAAAGGAGCGGCTCTTCAACTTGGATTATGACATCATCAGCAGGTGCAATGCTTACACTCCCACCCCAGACAATACATCCGTTGGTTTTTTTCACAATGTCATAAATTTTTTCTTTAGTAAATGTTACTGGAGCAAGTACTTCCATATCATCGGCAGTCCCCCCGGGTGTTGTAATGGCACGACTTGAAGATTTGGGGATTGTATAGCCTGCCGCTGCGACAATGGGAACAACAATCATCGTTGTCCGAGTACCTGGCAATCCACCAATTGAATGTTTATCCGCAACAATACCTTTAAAGTGAAGTCTGTCTCCTGTCTCAACCATCGCGCGAGTTAAATAGTAAAGCTCTTGATTGGTGAAACCCTTGGAGTACCCGGAAGCGGTAAAGTAGGTTGTAAGAACATCTCCAAGACGCCTGTTGGAGATGTCATCCATTACGGCGTAGATTTCTTTGTAGTTTAATTTTTGCCCAACTAACTTTTTCCTGATTGCATCAAGCGCAAGTGATGAATGCTGTGCCAATTATAATCCTCCCTTAATCTGTTCGATTGCCATTTTAACGAAGTTTTTTATAAAGTTAAGCACAAAATAAATTGTAGAATTAACAATTTTGTAGATTGTTGGCCAGATTTTTTGCAAAACCACGATAACTGGATTCGGTTGCTCCATACCTTAAAGGAATGTCAAATGTCCAATATCAAATTTCAAATATCAAATGAGAAGCTACGTCATTGGACATTGGATATTGGATATTTGGCATTGGTATTTATTTGACATTTATAGCTTTTCTAATCTTGCCTTAACAATGAGTCTCTCCCACACTGTTCCCGGTGGCGTGCAGGTGATAAGGGTGAGGTAGCTATCATCATACTCCTGTGCAAGAGGCGACGTGTCGCCTGGAGGAACGATGGTGATTGAAAATATTGCATACAGATAGCTGATATTATTCTGACGGACAATAATTTCATCGCCGATCTTCAGCGTATGGGCATTGGCAAAGATCGTTTTGTAGTTTTTGGGATTAAAAAGCTGGGGAAGGGTCGAATGGCCAAATACGACTGCATTTCCTTTTTCAGGAGGAACAGCAGTTCCACCAAAATTCACCAAGTGCGAATCAACATCATTATCTACAGTTGAAACGAGCGCATCGATGACGTTAATTTTAGGAATAGTCATTGTATATGAGGAGATTTTCGGCGTTGTTGATATTCCTTTAAAAGTCGGAAACCAGTTTTGTGCATTTGAATAATCAATGCCCCCAAGCGAATTGACTGTAGCAGCAAGGAGACTTTTCATACTCGATCGGTTCAGAACAATTGTTTTTGGAATAGGCGCCATAAAACCATGGGATGCATAGACTGGGGCAAGGTAGATTTTCCAAGAAAGAAGAGGAAATGAGAAATAGACCAGAAAGAGGAATCCAATAACAGCAATGCCGAGTCCGAGATACCGGATAATCGTTTTAGTTTGTTTTTTATCCTGTCTTCTATAGTAAAGCTTACTCATTGGTTTTCACAACAATTGTGATATTGTCGCTCACACGAGGGAGGAGCTTTGGTAAAAATGGTATGGGCGGAAATAGGGCGATGTCTACCCCGCTCACCTGAGGCTGCTTTTTTAGCAAGTCTTCAGCGTCTGTAAAGGGCTTACCGGCAAGCTCTGATGTTAGCTTTTCTGTATCAAGTTTAGGCATCAAGCCGCCTTTAATAGCAACTTTTGTCTCAACCTCGTCATCGCTCTTCTCTTTTACATCGGTTAATTCGTTGGTAATGCCATCTTGTGTTATGTTGTTTCCATCGCCGTAACGATTTTTGACAAGCTCTTTTGTAAATTGCGCGAGGTCATCATTTTTGTAGACATAGTAGACAAAAGCCACTGTTGCAGTGAGTGTCACATTTTTTGCCTCTTCTCCTTCGTCTTTGTCAAAGTCTTTTTTCGAGAGTGTAGTATGACTAAAAACAGGCAAGACGGTCTCACCACTCTCAATTTTTTTATCGATTTCATCTTTTGCTTTTTCCTGGAGGGACTTTGGTAAGTCCGAGAGGAGTTTGTCCCTGTCTTTTTTTGCAACAACAGTCACTTGCTTTTTTGATCCACCAGAGAATGCCTGATCATTTTTCGCAGCGACTGATGAGGAATCACTGACAGTAAATTTAGCGCCTGAGGGAAGGTTGTATTCGGTGCCGATTTTCGCCGCGGTAACCGCGACGGTAGTCGTACCGGGCTTCGTGCCAGAGAAAATGTCTCCAGAGGCTGAACTGACAGCGACATCTTTATCAAGGGTGAATGCAAGGTTATTTGTGATGATGGTTGTTCCCTGAGAGAGCGTTTTTTTCGTATCGTTATTGTTATAAATCGTTACCGATCCTTTTGCTTTATTCCCGACGTCTTTTTTACCGGTTGCCTGTGTCGTTGTTTTTCCGGGCAAATCGACAGTGATGTCCTTTGCCGCAATGATGTTGTGAGAAAAATCATTTTCTTGTGCAAGCGAAAATATGAGCGTTTCCTGCTCCTGAATGTCTTTCGGATTGACAGAGAGTGTAATAGTTGCACGAAGCTGGAAAAGGTATAAAAGCACTATGCAGACAAGAATGAAGACAATGAGCGGTGCGATAAATATGGCCTTTCCACCTCTGCCGATCGCACTTGGCAAGGAAGAGAAACTTGGGAATGGTATTGCAGAGACGATGCCCGCAAAAAATGACGTAACGCCGGTAAGCGAGAGCCCCTTCTCTGTTGATTGGCTCGCCATTCTACTTCGCATTTGCAGTTTTCCATCTTCATGCAATTCCGGTTCACGAACGTTGGCGTGTGGATTTTCAGAAAAAGCGTGCGTTGCGTGCTGATCGACGCGATCACTGTGCGAAACGATCTTATGATGCGGTTGCTCTGCTTCTATTTTCGCCTCGTTTTCCTTAGCTTTGGTTTTTTCAATCTCTTGATTCATCACAAACCCAAAATCCGAAACTCCAGCAGTATCGGCGGGCTTCGTTTCTTCTTCGTTTTCCTTTGCCTCTTTTTGCTCTTTTGACTCGTCTATCTCCTTTTCCGTGTGTTTTCCCGCAAATGTTTTTATCTCCGTTCCTTCTCTATCAACTATCGATCCTGACACTGAAAGTCCCATCTGAGAAGCTGCGCCGAATACAACTGCTCGCGCGTCAAAATCGATCGGAAGTACAGATATCTGCGGAACGTGCAAAAAAGGCAAGCTTTTACTCCACTGGTGCGAAATAAACCCCTGCGCAAGAGTGTCATTTTCCCCATCGAAGAGAACTATTCGAGATGGAAATACTTCAATTCCCTCAAAGTCCTTCAATAGCATATCAAGTGTTGTGACAGCAGAGTCTCCGAGCGGATGCGTTTTACTTTCGATGAATCTTCCCGCGCGGATCAGTGAGACAGAAACAGATTTTTTGCTCACCTGAACAAGGAGGGCTGAAACTGGTGCGCCTTCTTCTTCTTGCATGAGGTGAGTGATTGCCTCAGTGGTGACTAAAAAACCAATCGGGGAAAGGTTGAGCGCCTCACAGACTTTCTTCAGCCTTGCAAGGTACGCTTTCTTTATTTTTTTCTCATCAACCCATTCTTCTTTAACGCCAAAAACAGTTTTGTGCGTCTCGACATCTGCAGGCAGTGTCTCCTCGGCGCGACTAATGGTTTTATCTAAAATGTCAAGCCACTCATCAATGGGTGCTTCCTCAAGGTTTGTATCAAAATATTCGTCATGCTTGCCGACGACTTTGATTTTGCCCGCAAATTCCTCAATGACAACAGCGCTAACTCTTTCATCACGGAGGAGAAGCGCCAACAAGTACCCAGGTTTTTCTTTCTTATTGATAAAGGAAGGAATAGGCAGCTTCATAGTACAATTTTCAATTTTTAATTTTCAATTTACAATGAATTTTCATTTAATTAATTTTTAATATTGAAAATTAAGATTTGATTGAAAATTTCAAATTGTAAATTTAAAATTTACTTACGCACGGAAGGCAATTTGTTATCCTTCAACTATCGCATATATTCTCTTCTGGTTTTTTCCCAGGTTCTCTTGCTTTACTATCTTAACTGATTTTAGCTTTCCTGTAAAATCAACATGCGGTCCACCGCAGAATTCGATGGAATACGCGTCTTTATGCGACTTAGTCGTATCACCGATAAAGTAGATTTTTGACTTGTCGCCATACGTATCCATGAAAAGACCAATCGCGCCTATTTTATACGCGTCATCAGTTGGGATGAGTTCAAAGTGGACTGGCAAATTCTCTTTAATTTTTTCATTGACAATATCCTCAGCCCGTTTCATTTCCTCATCTGTTAAGCGTTTGTCATAATTAAAATCAAATCGTACCCTCTCTGTCGTGATATTTGATCCTGTTTGGTGAACATGATTACCCAATACATCACGAAGTGCTTGGTGTAAAAGATGCGTTGCCGTATGCCCCATGATTGTTCT
>CAYWEP010000066.1:0-6617 GCA_964457405.1 uncultured Gammaproteobacteria bacterium | reverse complement strand
TCCAGGTCGCGACTCATCCAGGTCGCGACTATCGCGACTACAGTCAACGAATCGACCAAAAGGTCAATTACTCATGAGGCAATACGTTTCTATAGAATCTGCTAAGATTTAATAACCTTGTGCTTGACTCGTATTCGTCTCGGGAGTACCCGGACAACGGGAGGAAAACTCTTTTCAAACATCCCTTCCCCTTCAGCCCTTTCAATATCACGTCTATCCTGCTCTGTAAATGGAGTTTGCGCAATCTCATTTGTGTGACGCTGAGTCTTTAGGCGTTCAAGGTTTTGCACGAACTATGCCTCCCCTTCCTTCATTAACTCTTATCATAAGCGCTGAGCTGAATAATCCAAACGATATGCCAAGTAACGCACCCCCTATCACATCTGTTGCCCAGTGTTCGCCAAGGTAGATGCGTGAAACAAGCATTGTGCTATCGAATGCAAGAATCACTCCGATGATAATAATTTTTAGTGGTGGTGGAATTTTCTTACTCAATAAAACAACGACGATAATGATGACAGAAAGAAATACTGCCCTACCGCTATGCCCTGAAGGGTACGAAAATTCTGCCCGGACGTGAAACTGCGGAAATTCCAGAAATCGTTTGGTACGGAGCAAAAACTCAGGCGGCGGAAAATGGTCGACAAAATTCTTGCCGTACAACTCAATAATATGGAACATGCCAAAGAGGAAAATTGCAATGACGCCTGCTATAAATTTTCGAAGAACAACAAACAATATAATCAAAACGATAAACATAACCTCAAAATTTCCGATGAGGCTAAAAACTGAGAAAACATCATCAGATCGGCGGCTTATATTATCCTGCAGCCGCACCGTTGTATTAAAGTCAAATTGATCCAACTTGCCCTTGGCAACAACAAGGGAGAAAAGAATAAAGAGGAAGAAAAACGCTATTCCTGAAAGAAACAATAACAACCGGTATCTCTCCATCAATATACTATAGATAATCTTACGTACATTTACAATAAAATACCTGATTGGGTTGCAAATACAAATACTTTTGTTAGAATGTATCATAACTTCACACATGATGAGCATCTATCAGGAAACCGCTAGTCGTCCGCCTTATGGTGATTCGTATGACCGAATATATTTGGGTGAGACTCTGCAAGCGTTAGGATATGATTTCACTTACATTCCCCAAACGCTCAGTACGATGGATTATGCAAGGGGTTTTGGCAGATTGCCCGCTGTAATTCTTACTGATCATCAAACCAAAGGCATCGGAAGAGAAAGGAGAGTTTGGCATGATACTGTTGGATGTTCGGTATTGCTGAGTGCGGCAGTTTCTATTCCTGACAGTAAAATAGGTGTATTTTCTGACCTTGTCGGCTTGCACGTCTATAATGCGGTACGAGATATCAGCAGGAATTCTGGTGTCAAAATAAAATGGCCAAACGATATTGTCCATCAAGATAGAAAACTCGGAGGAATATTGGTTGAAAATAGATATGATGAGAGACAGTATGTTGGGACAACCGTCGGCATTGGCATAAATGTACACTACGCAGAACAAGAACTAAAACAATATGACGTTGACTACGAAGCAACATCTGCTGATATCGTTGCGGGAATGCCGCTTTCCCGCCAGGAACTCGTCATTGCAATACTTAGGGGAATTTTACCGCTTACATCACTGGTCGGAACCCTTGCTGATGAGTCGCCTGAGATGGAGAGATTGAACGAGCAATGGCGACAGGCTTCATCGTTCCTTTACCAAAACATTGTTATCTTCTCTGATACAACGCATAAAACAGGACGAGTTATTGATACAAAAATAGGAGAAGGCATTTTGCTGGCAAGCGGAAATCAGAGAGAATGGATCAATCGTTTTGAATCTGATATGAAAGTGAGGAAACAATAATATATGCCAAGGACTGAAGGCGACCGCTTGACGCCCGACCAAATCTATCCGAGTGTTCGCTCTCCGATTGAACAATTTGGAAGAGTAGCGCTATCGCGTGTAGGACAAGCAATAACCGAAGTAGTGCTCAAAGAAGCACTCAGTTGTGGTTTTGAACAAATAACCATAGAGCAAACGCACACAGGCGAAAATCCGCAACATATCATATTCCAACTTGTAAGAAATGGTGAAGGATCACTTGCTTTCTCTTATACCGGCGATTTGGATGTAGAGTCAGAAATACAAAGAGGGGAAGAGCTTGTTGCTTCATTCAATGGCACATTCCGCCGGAGACTGCTTCCAGAAGATGAAAAACCGATTGTAAAACCTGGAGACCATGTTCTGCCGGGTGGAACAATCGGTGTGGGAAAGATAGGCAAAGGAGAGCAAGTCTTTCTCGTGCCACTTCCTGAAAGGCATTTTCCAAAGGGAGGAACAGTCATTTATTTTTCAACAGAAAACGAAATTGAAGTACAAAAAGGAGAAACCGTTATCTGCCGCATCGAGAAAACTCCATAATATGCCAGAACGCTTAAAAACTACTGAACGCGTTATTCCGCTCAAGCGTATCCTTATTGCAAACCGAGGAGAGATCGCAGTTCGTGCAGCAGAAACCTTGCAGAGAAGAGGCATCCAGGCTGTTGTTCCTTATTCTGCAACTGACGCTGAGTCGATGATAACGCGGATTGCAGATGCAACGCCTGGTTGGAAGCTGGCACCGCTCGGTGGAACATCTCAAGAACAAAGTTACGCGAACGCCGCAAAGATGCTACAAACTGCTCAATTGCACCGATGCGATGGTATCTTCTTAGGATATGGATTTCTTGCGGAAAACGAAGATTTTGTCCGCATGTGCGAGCAAAGTAATCCCCCTATTCGCATCCTCGCCCCTTCTTCACGTGCGATGGAAGTAACCGGCAACAAAATAAAAGCAAGGGAAATCGCAAAAAAGGTGAGGCTTGGCAGAATCCACGGATCAATTCCGGTACTCGAAGGAACAGGCAGCCTCCTCTCAGCAGATATGGCACTGGAGGCAGCGCATCAATCTGGCTTTCCCGTCATGCTCAAGGACCCTGATTTGGGCGGTGGGAGCGGGAATATTGTTGTTCGGACTGAAGAGGAATTACGAAAAGCATATCGCAATCTCAGGATGCGTCAGGGAAATAAAGAGCTCTACCTGGAACGATTCATCGAGCGAGCAACCCATGTTGAGATCCAAATCGCTGCAGACCACTATGGCAATGTCATATCTCTTGGCGAGCGTGACTGCACAATGCAGCGGCGAAATCAAAAAATTATCGAAGAATCCCCTTCTCCACACGTTCCAAAGGAAGTAATAGAACACATGAAAGAGGCTGCAGTGAAATTCGCCAAAGAAGTAAACTACTCAGGTATTGGCACGTGGGAATTTATCGTCGATATGGATAGAAAAGACAGACACGGAAATCCAAGATGGTATTTCATGGAGGTAAATCCGCGTATCCAAGTTGAGCATGGCGTCACAGAGCTCCAAACAGGCGTTGATATTGTCAATCTGATGATTGATATTGCCGAAGAAAGACGACTTCCCTTTACCCAAGAGCAAATACAGGCACGAGGGCATACGATTGAAGCCCGGGTGTATGCTGAAGATCCTCAGCGAAATTTTGAGCAAGTATCAGGCAAACTTGACGTCTTCGACCTCCAAATGACAAAAGGCATACGAATCGACACTGGTTACCAGCAAGGAGATACTGTCTCGTCATGGTTCGATGGAATACTTGGCAAAATAGTTTCCCATGGTTATAGTCGTGAAGATGCACGAGCCAAACTCGTTGAGTACTTACGCAGTATGGGAATTTCATTGCCCAATAACGCCCATCTCCTTATTGAGCTTCTTGACTCGGAAGCATTTAGAAAAGCACAAGGATCAACAACATTTGTCGAAAAATGGTGGCAACAGCGTTTGCGCGATATGGTCCATATAAATGATTTTATGAAAGATGGTGTGCCGACGCAGTTTCCGCCTTCGCGTACGTTTGACCCCTCCCGCCTCCCAAATGACGTTACTATCCCGACAAGACGATCAGACGTTCCGCTTAACCGTGCACAACGAGAAGAAGCAAAAAAGGTGAGAGGTGAAGATTCGCAGGCTGAATATGAATTTTACGAACGCGATGGAATAAGACTCGTTCTTTATTCCCATACATATGATGGGAAGGCAAAAGCTGGACCATTTGGCGTTGGCGAAGGAAATCTCTTTTCTGACGCAGTAAAGCTCGCTCATGATGCACAGACGTTTCTCGTGACAATCGTCCCAACAACTGGCATCAATCAGGATGACAACAACGCAGGGCTTATTCAAATGCGCGCTGGTATCAGTGACCTCATCACGATGCCGCCTTTGCTCCACGTAAATATCTTCGCAGGATCAGCGTATGGTGGGCCACCGGCGAGTTTTTTGGGTGTTGCGGATTTGCAAATTGCCATTGACTCTGAAGATACAAAGATCGGCATTACCGGTCCCTATATGGTTGCAAAAACGTGCGGAATAGAACCAAAAGGTCTAAAAGCTGAAGATATTTATCAAGATTTACCAGAGGGAATGCACTCGCCTTCTAGGGCTTTTAAAAATCGATGGGTCGATATGCTCGAACCAAGTCAAGGCTCAGCAGCAGATAAAATTTTCCATATCGCTCATATCCTCGGCTATCCTTCGATGATCACAGATCCAAATGTCATCTTTCGTCCGCAAGAACCAGTCAGTAGACAATTAATTAATCCTGTTGAACGCTTTGATCGGGAAGGTGGACAACGAGGAAGATTCGGAAGACTGATGAGCAGGTTCCATCATGATCGATCAAGAAAACCTGCTCCAAAAGAAATACTTCCGACAAAATATATGAAGCTTGATCCTAATGAACGTCTACGGGTAATTAGACATCCTGATAGGCCAACGGCCGTTGACCTTATTATGCATACCAGCGTTTTTGATGATGCAGTGCTTCTCAGTTCTGATCTCCATGTCGAAGGAGCAGACCAGTACCCTGCAACTATATTTGCTATTGCAAAAATTGCTGATATGCCGGTCGCTGTAGTCGGTCTGCAGACACAACGGGTTAGAGATGAAACAACTGGGGAAATAAAAAAAGTATATGGCCCCCAAACGCCAGCAGATTGGGAATACCTATTACGCATGCTCTCTCTTGCGAAAAAACTACAACTACCACTTATCCTCTTAGGAGATACTGAAGGGGCAGATTGCAAGCAAGAATCTGAAGACCGTGGACAATTATCCAAACTCGCAAGTGTTATCAGCGCAACAGAGGCATACCCTTTTCCTGTATTAAGCGTTAATATCGGCATGAAAGGAAGCGGAGGTGGCGAAACACTGATAGGCCCCCTTGACGCCGCAGCTGATTTTGAAAATGCGATGAGTTTTGTCGCAGCTGACTCAGTGCAGTACTGGATAGAAACCGGCAGATGGATTGACTCATCATCTCCTCCGGAAAAGCAAGAAGAGCTAAGAAGATTTATCTTGCAGCTTCGGGACGCAACAGCTGAAGTCCGCAGAGATGAGCTTTTTCAAATTGATGAAATTATTTTAGAAGGACCAGGCGGTGCGCATCTGCATCCTGAGTTTGTCTCTGCAAATCTTCGCAGGTGGGCAATATCGCAACTCAGCATGCTTATGAAACTTGACCATGAGGCTCTTGAGAAAAGACGCCGGGAAAGAACGCAGCGAGCAAGACAGGTAGGAACGGTTCCTAATTTATAATCCCAAGCCTTTGAGGTACTCACGAAAAGGGCCGTTGATATCAGGGTGCCGAAGCGCCATGTCAACGACTGTTTTCATATACTCAAGTTTATTCCCTGTATCATAGTAGCGTCCATTCTCAATAACAACCGCATATAATGGCGTACCCTCCTCATGTAATTTGTTGATCGCATCCACAAGCCAGATCTCCCCGCCTTTTCCTATTTTGAGACTCTTCAGTGCGGCAAAGATCTCAGGCGGGAGAATGTACGCACCGTGTGTTGCAATGTTTGACGGTGCTTGGTCAGGATCCGGCTTCTCAATAATGGCCTTTATTTTATAGACATTCCCTTCAACCGGCTCCAAATCTGCGATGCCATAACGCTTGAGGTCTTCTTTTTTTTCAATCCTGACGCCTGATATAACCATGCCGCCGAATTTCTCATGGACCTGTATCATCTGCGCAAGGCGGGGGGGCTTTGCATAAATAAACTCATCTCCCCACAGAACGGCAAAGGGCTCATTTTCAATAATAGGTTCTGCGGCAAGAACCGGTGTGCCATTACCATAGGCTCCTTTTTGGCGAACGTAGATAAAATTCGCCATCTCAGAGATCCTTCTTGTCTCCTCCATCAACTCATGCTTGCCACCTGCTTCAAGATTTTTCAATAAATCAGCATTTGGTACATCAAAATGGTCTTCAATTGCCCGTTTTAAAGCCCCAGTGACAATCACAACGTCCTTGATACCCGATGCAACTGCTTCCTCAACGACATACTGAATGACCGGCTTATCCACAACCGGAAGCATTTCTTTGGGCATTGCCTTGGTCTGAGGCAAAAACCGAGTGCCAAACCCGGCGGCGGGGATGACGGCTTTTCTAATAGACTTGCCCATACGTGACTTAGGTACCTTAAGGAACTTAGGTTACCTAGATATTCTAACCGTACCTAC
>CAYWEP010000065.1:336-6703 GCA_964457405.1 uncultured Gammaproteobacteria bacterium | reverse complement strand
GTCCCGGAGGATGTACAGACGAGGCAACCTGCCGAAACTTTTGTGATCAGAATCCGAAAGAGTGCAGAGCTTTTGCGCCAGGATCAAACGGCGCATATGCTCCAATAGAATGTCCTGCCGGGCAATCCCATGGACCTGGAGGAGCGTGCACGGCGGTCGGAGATACCAAAGAGGCAGCGGGCTGTGTGGGTGCAAATAGTTATTGGACTGGGACCGCTTGTATAGAGTTTTTTAATGCACCAATAGGTATATACCCATTGAATACTAGCGCTCATTTTGAAGAGCGGTCTGAGATGGGTGGCTGTACAACTCCCGGGACTTGTTATGATTTCTGTGCCGCCAACCCAACAAGTGAATCCTGTACTGGATTTGACTCAACTGCAGGAAGACCAACAGATGACTACACTCCCTATCTATATTACACTCCAGGGACTGAGGTAACTCACGAACCAATTGCCCGGATGGGTAACTGTGACTCACCTGCCAGTTGTTACGATTATTGTTCGGCAAACCCGGGTGATTGTGAAGGATTCTCATCACGTGCCCCAAGACCGCCTGAAGATTATATTCCGGGAGTATACTACACTCCACCTGCTGATATAGTATACGTAACTCCACCAACAACAGCTTTCTATACAACACCAATTTATTACACTCCGCCAGAAGGATCAACCTATACCACGCCTCAGTACTACACACCAGGAACATATTCAACTCCTTCTTATTACACTCCGCCTCCAGGGAGCAATTACACAACACCAACCTACTACACGCCTTGGGCAGATTATGCGACGCCAACAGGGGAATATCCTACACCTACTTACGCTACGCCAACATATTACACTCCACCAGGAGGCACAAATTATACAACGCCGTATTATTACACTCCACCGCAATATACAACGCCGTATTATTACACTCCACCCCCTGGTTCAAACTACACAACACCAACATATAGCACACCACCCCCATATACGACTCCTCAATACTACACACCATATACAGGTGGTGGTTATACTACTCCTGTTTATTACACTCCGCCTACTTATTCGACGCCAACATATTACACGCCCCCGCCAGGATCTGATTACACAACGCCAAGCTATTACACGCCTCCACCGCGTTACACCACACCTACTTACTACACGCCAGGAACGTATCCAACGCCTATTACCTATTCAACCCCTCCACCTTACACAACACCAAGCTATTCAACACCGCCACCCGGGAGTACATACACCAGCCCAACCTACTACACGCCTATAAACTACTCTACGCCTACGTACTACACGCCGGCTATTTATTCGACGCCAACTTATTACACGCCATATACAACGCCGCAATATTACACTCCGCCACCAGGATCAACCTACACAAGCCCAAGTTACTTCACGCCATACACAACACCCAACTATTCGACGCCAACTTACTACACTCCGACTTATTACACACCAGGCGGAACCTACACAAGCCCATATTACACGCCGGGCAGCGGTTATACGTCTCCGACCACAAATTATAGCTACCCAACTCCAGGAACGTACACGAGCCCATATTACAGCCCTACAACAATTCAAGGAGAATATGTATATCCAACTCCTGGCACAGGATACTCATATCCATCCCCTTCCTATGGAACACCTTCTGGAACAGGTTACACCTATCCAACACCAGGCTATTCCTACCCGACTCCAGGAAGTTACCTCTCACCTTCATATGGTTCGCCGTCCTACGGGACCCCTAGTTATGCGTACCCAAGCCCTACCTATGGAACCCCAAGCTATGGAACGCCAGAATATGGCACCCCAAGCTACGGCACACCGTCATACGGAACACCGGAGTATGGTACGCCTTCGTATGGCACACCTGAATATTCAACGCCATCCTACACCTACCCAACACCCTCCGGGACTCAGGGCGTAACAACTTCTCGAAACTTCTTCCAGAGACTCTGGGACGGTTTCACAAGTATCTTCAAAAGGAAATAAGCCACTTTAAATTTCAGCAGAGATTTGTATAATTTAACATATGCTAAGAATGCTTTTGATTGGTCTCATTTTATTCGTCTTAAGCTTCTTCCCTTTTATAAAACAAGTCTATTCGCACGCCGAGATTCAAATTATAGAAATGACAAAGGAGGGGTTTGAACCCCCCTCTTTGACTACAGATGCAGATTCAACGGTTATGTTCCTTAATAAAGATACACAACCTCACTGGCCCGCCTCAAATGTCCACCCGACTCATGAACTCTATCCCGAGTTTGATCCAAGAAGAGAAATTCCCCCCGGAGAATCATGGACATTTAAACCTACACGCGCAGGTGAATGGAAATTTCACGACCATCTATTCCCTCATTTTCGAGGGAGTCTGACAGTAATTGAAGGGCAAAATGCCAATTTAGATATCTCAAACAGCGAAGGGCGGAAATATCTAATCGATGTTGTTAAAGATGTTTTTAATAATCTAGTCTCAAAAATCAAAAATATCTTTGCTGTCTTCAGTTTAAGGCCAAAACAAGACATTAAATTGTTAAATGCACAAGAATTTAAGAAGCTCTCTTATGATGAGCAGGTTGGCGAATTTCGAAAAATAGCCCAAAGTAATCCATCGCGGCCTTGGGAATACATGAAGGAAGTTTTTCGGGGAGAAGGAGGTTCGTCCGGCAATATTCATGATTTGGCACATCTTGCGGGAATTTTAATTTATGAAAAAGAAGGATTTGACGGCATTTCTAAATGTTCAACCGAATTTTCATTCGGATGTTATCATGGATTTTTAGACACAGCGTTTGCAAAAGATCTTTCCCGTCTACAAGATGCTGAAAGCGCATGTAAAAAACTTGGGGCAGGCATTAGTGGTCCTGTTGCATCATGCATCCATGGCATAGGACACGGGATAGCAAGTTTTTATACCACCTCAGATATTAAAAAATCTCTTACCTCATGTAGAAAACTTTCTTCCGGACAAGATTACTGTTATGACGGCGTATTTATGGAGTTTGTAAGGTCTGCCCAAGACTCTTTCTTTAAAAAAGATGATCCGCTTTATCCATGTGATGCATTAGAACGTGAATTTGGTCCCGTCTATTCTTTTTCTTGCGGCAGAAACGTACCGTCACTTCTTATGGGGAGGTTTAAAATAGGATTCTCTGATGTGATTAAAACATGTCTTTCATCAGATTCAAAACCAATTCGCGAGGCTTGTTTTGACGCGTTAGGTTTTGCTGTTGCAGCAAATGGTGATGTTGGCCAAATTATCTCCTCGTGCCAAACAATAGGAGTCTCAGAACATATTTCAAGATGTATAAAAGCTGCTGCCGGAGAACTGGTTTTCCAAGAAGTTCCGGGATGGGAGGAAAAATCGGAAACCGTGTGTAACGGTTTTCCGGAATTACGTTCTGAATGTGTAGAACATATAAATCGCTTAGTTAGAGAGTATGGGAAAGTCAGAAAAATTAATTTCACACCAAGAAAAGAAGGGGAAAATGACAATGAGTATATTAGAAGGCAGATTAGAATCTGTTATGATGGCGGAGGTCGTGACGGGTGTTATAAGCAGGTGGCAGATCTTTTGTACAACACCTTTGGTCTTTCAAAAACATTAAGACTTCTCGCGGAAAACGAAATTAATCCTGAAGTTTATGCAAGGTGTCATGAGGTCACACATTATCTTTCACGAAATGAATTTGAGCAGCAGCAAAACATTGCAAAAGTTTATGCGAAGTGTGATGCGACTTGCCACGGGGGTTGTTATCATGGGACGCTTGAAGCATATCTTAAAAAACAAGAGGATAGCGGTAAGAGCGTGACCCAGGAATTTCCAAAAATTTGTGGTGATAAAGAAACATATCAAAAGCCAATAGAATACAATGAATGTCTTCATGGCCTGGGACATGCCGCAATGTTTGTAACAGACATGGAGCTATTAGAGTCGCTGAAATTTTGCGATACTCTTTCCAATCCAGAACACGAGGAGAGATGTCAGACTGGTGTCTTTATGGAAAACTCCTCTTCTTCAACATCATTTGATCATAAGAGTAAATATATTCGCGAGGGTGATCCTTTTTACCCTTGTAATATTTTAGAAGAAAAATATCAATCTGTTTGTTGGCAATATCAAAGTTCATATTTTTCTATTCTCGTGAGCCAAGATTGGAAAAAAGTCTCCGATCTATGTCTTAAGATTCCAGGCCAGTACCAAGACAGATGTTTTAGAACAATAGGAACAAATCAGGTTGGCTTTACAACATCTCTTTTAACCATGAAGCAAGATTGCGACATTGTACCTTCTCAGTTTCGAGATATTTGCGTGATAGGTGTTGTATCTTCTCTTTCTTACCGCTTCGTTGGAGATACGCAAAAAATGATTGATTTCTGTAAAATTACGAATCAAGAGAATCGCGAAAGTTGTTTTAAACAGATGGGTTTTGGATTTTTGGATTGGGATAGAAATCAAGAAGTGGCAAAAAGAGAATGCCAAAAAATCCCCGATTCAAAAGGGCAATTGTGGTGCATGAGTGTAATTTGAGAATGCTAAAAAGAAAATACTGGTCGGCCGCGGCTACAAAACATAGTATTGCATTGGACCTTGAAGAAGGAGTTTTTACATTGGATGACCCCAAGAAAATTGCTCTGAGCCTTAAAAAGTCTGCTGAGGAAAGTACTCGGAGAAAAGCCAAGCCATGTCAATCCGCCATGTCGATGCTTAATTTTTACATAAACCGCGCAGGGAAAAACCTACCAACCGAGAGAAAAAAGGTACTCGAACAGGCAAAGACGGAGCTCAGGAAATTATTTGGCAGATGATAATCTGCGATGCGCCGGGCCCGGCAAGCCATCCCCACCTTTATGCAAGGTATCCTGCCACTTCAGAAAGATTTTTCTGGAAGTTTTCGACCTCTTCTGGGAAAAGAACGAAAGAATTATAGATTCTATCCTTTCCTTCGCCCATCCATTTCGACTCAGTAATCTTGAGATACTTCTTGTCGTTTTTCTCATTAACGTCAAAGAAGTATGTTCTTCTGCCGAATCTTATATGCGAGGAATTTATTTTATTACTCTTACCATTTGTCACGTTTCTTCACCCCCTTCCTGTTACTCTTACCAAATCTCTTGTGAGCTTGTGCTGACCCCGACGTTAGTCGGGAGAAGTAGATTTGAAAATAACAGAATAGAATAATCAAAACAACATCAAAAGTCAACTAAGACAAATCAGAACAATCTAGGTCAAAGCATTTCAACCACCGGAAAAATTTTGGTTACGCAGCGGTTCATCCCAGGCTCAAAAAACTGCTCTACTCCCTCGATTGAGTTTCCTTCGAGAACATAGATTATTGTATGAGCCGGACCGCAGCGGTAGATAGATTTAACTTTGACTGATTTTACTTTGTCGTTAAAAAGACTTTCGGCGCCCTTTTTAGAGGCAGGACATTCACGAGGACCGTGTTTTTGTATTCCGACAAACAGCATAACTGGTCACCCCCCTTCGCTTATGCGGTAACTATAGCATTCTTATTTCAATTCTTCCTCAACCCAATTATTGTAGGCAGATTCAGTACCTTTAATTTCGATGTATCCAATAAATGGGAGCTTATCGCTATGAATGCTTTTTACAAATGATTGGAGCTTTTTATATTGCTTATCTATAGTCTCAATTATGAGTAGAGCCCCTGCTGCAGTTTCTTTCTTCCCGCTTCTTGGAGGCCAAAAGTATGTAGTCAGGCTTCTCTCGAATATATCGAAACAGCTTCCAAGTCTTTTGTCTAGAACTTTATCTCCTATTTCATGAGCTTCTTTTATGCTGTTACAGTTTACTAATGCCCAAATTGGTTTCATGAAGCAATTATAGCTCTTCGACCGTGCTCAGGGCAAGCGGAGAGTTTACAAGTTGAGGCTCATTTTATATAATTCACTTACGAATAACATTCGTTATTCCCCTGTAGTCCGCCAGCTGGCGGACAGGAAGCCGTAAATAAATGCGGTTCGTATACGCAATATATAATCGGACCAAAGATAAAATTTATATTGGTGAGACAGGGGATCTGGAAAGAAGATTGCTGGAGCATAATAAAAAAAGAGGTAATCATTTTACCTCTAAGTTTGAGGGTAGTTGGGAATTGATTTATAAAGAGTCAGTCGAAAACAGAAAGAAAGCATTGTTACGAGAAAAACAATTAAAAAGTTTTAGAGGTAGAGAGTTCATTAAAAAATTTATCGTTGAAGGTTAAGCTCCTCTGTAGCTCAGTGGTAGAGCACTCGCCTGTTAAGCGATTGGTCGGAGGTTCGAATCCTCCCGGAGGAGCTTAACCCTTAACGTTTCGAGGGAAGTTTACCCCGCCAGTAGGCGGGGAATCCACGCGGGGGAGCAC
>CAYWEP010000065.1:0-326 GCA_964457405.1 uncultured Gammaproteobacteria bacterium | reverse complement strand
TGGTATCATCTGTTAAGGAGGTAAGAAGGTGTGTCCTGGTGATGGCGATCCTGCCAACGTGGCTAAATCTTTCTCTGAGATAATAAAAAATTACTCCCAACTTATACTGGGGTTGTTCGTAGTCTTGGTCATTACAGCATTATTGTTAGAAAAGATCGTTAGTCCAGAAAGTGGCTTATCAATAATTTCTTTAATTGTTGGTTATATACTGGGATCCAGAATTAACTTAATGGGTAAACAATGAAAGATAAAATTGTTCCATACAACAGTTGCGTGAGCATATTTCAGCCAAATTTACAAAGTAGTTTTGCTACTGTTTCTCCTAT
>CAYWEP010000064.1:0-6817 GCA_964457405.1 uncultured Gammaproteobacteria bacterium | reverse complement strand
GCCTTTCATAGTTTCAAGAACAATCTCGTGATCATCGCCTCGCTCCGAGGCTATTTGATTTAACACTAACGCAAATTCCTATCTCTGAACAACTGCCATAGTTTAGTATTAAGTATAAAAAAAGTGGTTCCAAGACCACCTCTTTAAACTCAAAACCGAGGTTTATTTTAACAGAAGATCGACTCTGCGTCAAGGAAATGGGCGAAAACTTATGGGTAGATGAGGTTTATTCCGGCCTTGTCGCCGTCTGCAGGAGTTATCTTTTTAATTTCTCCTTTTGATCCATAACCATACATTGTGTTGTCGACATAAGAAGCTGTATATTGATCATTAAGGCCAAACCAATGTCCTAGCTCGTGAACTAAAATGTCTTCTGCGTTATAAGAATCTGCGGTGCAGGCAAGATTCCATGGGAATCTTTGATTCATTATTGTATCTACATCAGCTACCAGTTTTGTTGCGGTGTAATACCAAACATAAGTTACTCCCAAAGCGTTCCCTCGGGTTTTTCCCCATGTAATAATGTTTTCAAAATCAAGTGCGTTCCTTGTTTTAAGTGTCGTTCCGTCAGCAACTAGATTTGGCTTTGAAGAAGAAGTGATAGCGCTGGTCCAGTTGCCGAAACTATTTGAAACAATAGTTGCAAGACCTGAGACAGATGAGGGGGAACTTGCGGTATTTACTTTATATTTCCAGTCTCCATTTGGAAGTTTCCAGCCGGCCGCTCCTACAATTGAGCTTGAACTCGGATCCTCGCAAACAGCAAGAGTTGAAGAGGCTGTTGGTTTTGCTTTTGGCTCTTTTGGTTCGTGGACAAAGACGCGGACTCGAATATTCGGGCGTCCAGGAACTGCATAGTCGCCGTTTTTCTCAGGAATTGTGGTATCCTCGCTCTGTGCAAAAACAGCCACGGAAAGTGCAAAAACGAAGACAAAAGAAAGAAGAATTCCTAAAATTCTTTTCACGATCTTAATAATACTACTATATAAGAACCGTTGTCAAATTAGTGGTCGGAAAATTTTACTGGATAATGAGTGTTGGTTTATCGGCTGTACTTTCTTTTGAGTTAAATTTGAGACCATCAGTCGATGATGAGTCAATACCAATAGAAAAAAATTCCCCAACTTTTTGCCGCACCGCATCTGTGAGGTCTATATCCATCCAACCTGGGACATTGTTATTTTTAATTACTCCAATAGCAGGAACGCTCTTATCGAGTGTTGGTCGGTTGGCATAAGTAACAGTTGACTGATTCCAGTTGGAGGAAATGGTAAACCAGATATTTTGCACACTCTTTGACATTTCTGTTACCTTGATACGAAGTATGCCGGAAGATGACGTTCCTGCTAAGTGCGTGAGATCAAATTTTAGAAAACTGTATCGGAGCGGACTAGCATCGATACTAAGGTAGGTTTTTGTACCATAATTACTACTGGTAGAACCCGCATCAACAAACGTATCGTCGGTTGGATACAATGGGTCACCAGGCGGAGGAGGTGTCACATCCTCAAATGTTGCCGTATAGGTTTTGCTTGAGGATGGAGTAGTAATCGTATGGGTCGCTCCCCCACTGTCTGACCAGGAACGAAACTCCAGCGTTCGACCGTTCACAATTTGCGGCGAGGTGACACCGATTGCTCGCATCATCCCCACAACATTCTCCTCGCTATAGGGAGCAGTTCTGGGTTGTCCGTCAAGCGTTACTTCAAGACCCGAAGGAACAGTTTCCAGCTTGATCGTTGCCTTTTTTGGCTTAATATCCCTTGTTACTTCATTTGTATTTCCGTCTGCATCTACTGCTACCAGATGAATTCTGTACCACACACTTATCACTGTTTCTCCAATGTTTGGGATTTGAAATGTACCACTTTTTGTTGCAGTAATTGGCCCTAGGAATGGGTGCGTGTGTGTATCGTGGTGAAAAACAATCGTCCAGCTGAAAGAAGAGTCAAGCAATATCCCATCTTGCGGATCAGTTCCGCTACCTGAAAATTGGATTGTGCTTCCAGCGGTATACGTACTACCCAAACTGGGTGAGCTGATGGTTGCTATTGGGAAACTTGAAGTGGGAGTTGGGGTTGGGGTAGGCGTAGGGGTAGGTGCTGGTGTTGAACCACCACCCTGTGATGATCTGACAGCAACTGTAAAGCCTACATAAGGAGATCCGCTTGAAAGATCCAACTGGGCTACTCCTGTATTCCCGGCTGTTGTTTGTTCTTTATAGCCTCCCCAGTTGTCATGACCAGAAACATCAACATGATATGTTTGCGTGTGCCCTGATGGGATAGCGTTTAAAGTTTTGGATTGATCCCATGTAACAAATCTAAAGATTAAGGAGTTTGCAACATCTGTTGTAACTGCTGGCGCACTTGCTTCACCTGTAGTGCTTGCTATAATCCCATTGACACTAATTGGGCTGCTTGAAGCCTGACCATCAATACGAACGACAGAACCGCCAATAAGATTGCTGTGATCAGGAGTAATTGTATAGTTTGCTGGTTCGGAGTTTGCTATCTTGTACCATACCTGTAAATTATTTCCTGCACTTGTTGCGTCGGAGCGGGTGAGGGGGAGTAACTCAGTCCAACCAGAAGGTATCGTATAGGTAACATTCTCGCTCGCAGAGAGATCTGCACTTGCTGTCAGGATAAGTAAATCGCCATCAACCGTTCCTGCTGGCTTTACAAGGGTAAGTGCAGAACTACTGCTTCCAGAGCTTGATGATTTAACTACCGGAGTAGATCCGGATCCGGATTCAGGTGTTGGAGTTGGCGTTGGAGCAAACGTTGGTGTGGGCGTTGGCAGAACAGGAAGCAGTGTCTCATCATATGTTATCTTATACACGCTCCCATCGCTGTCTCCAATTGTGAGAAAATACAAGGCACCGTCTGGTCCACCAATTAGCCCAACAATGCTGCCACCTGACGCGGCAAAATCGGTGACTTGACCCGTTGAAATGTCGAGCACTTTAATCCATCCTTGCACATAGTCTGCAAAAAAATAATCGCCATCATACGAGGACGGAAAGAGAGACCCGCGGTAAAATGCACCACCGATAATTGCTTGCCCTACCTCATGCGTATATTCGTATTCTGGATTCGTCATACCGCTGACACTGCATGTGCCCTCACAGGTTGGCCATCCATAATTTGCCCCTTTGACAAGATTATTGATTTCTTCCTTGGCTTTACTACCTACATCGTTGATAAATATTTTACCTGTACTTTTATCGACTGCAAAAGTAAATGGATTACGAAACCCGTACGCCCAAATCTCTGCTTTTTTTCCTGACTGTCCTACAAATGGATTATCATCAGGAATTGTTCCGTCTGCATTCATCCTCAAGATTTTTCCGGTAAGTTTTGAAAGATCTTGTGCATTTGACGGAGTTCCATTATCTCCTACTGCGATGTAAAGTTTTCCATCAAGGCCAAAGTGAATTGCACCTGCTTGGTGGTTGCCGGCATCTGAGGGAATATTGTCATGCAACACGAATTCACTCCCTAATTCGACAACATCTGGATTTGACGCGCTTGCGGTAAAACGGCTCACCCTATTCTTCACCGGTGAAGAAGTTTTGGTATAGTACACATATATATACCTGTTGGTGGTAAAATTTGGATCAAACGCAACGCCCAAAAGCCCCCGCTCAGAATTGGTGGTGACGGAAAGCGTCAAAAATGGTGTCGAAAGAAGAACGCCATCTTTGATAACTCGAAGCTTCCCAGCTTTCTCTGACACAAACAATCTCCCATCAGGAGCCGCTGCCATTGTTGTTGGCTGGGAAAGACTATTGGTAAGACGTGTTTCCAGAAAGTATGACGGATACCCTGACGCAGCGTAAACCGTGGGGATATTCTTTTGATTTATTTGTATGCCTGATAATATAAACGCCGCTAAGAAGGACAAGAACAAAATTAAAACTATTTTGCTATGCAGCATTGCAAAAAAATATCTTATTAGCACAAGTAGAACCTATATACTACATAAGTATTATTGTGTCAACTTATACAGTCATGAGGGGTGGGGGCAAGTTCTATTTACTGATGCGCAACTGTTACGTTATATACAATGACTTCACCGTAGTTGTTATCGTTGCAAAGCAAAAACCCTTCCCTGCTGCAATTTGATTGCGTGTAAGCGCCTGCCTTAAAATATGCGTCTGAATATTTTTTGCTAAGCGTGTACACGGGATTTGTGCCGTTGTTATAATAGACCTTGGTCTGACCGTCACTTACCACAAATTTTACCGTGAATCTCTTCCCCAACCTGTAGTTAGAATCCAGTTTATATACATTCTTGGTGCCGACCTTCACATATAGATTAGGATGCTCCAGACGAATGACAATTAGGTCATCATCCGCGTCATGAATTTGACCGGCAACAACATGTTTCTTTTTTTTAGGTACGGCAGTGATTGCTTGATCAAGAAACATAGTATTCGTACCCGATGTTGAAGACCAGCTAGCCTTTACTATACCATTGCTTGTCATCTCTCTAAGCTCTGAACGTGGATAATCTGAACGGCCTGTTGTTACAGCATTTACTGCTGCTCTGAAGCGTACTCCGTTGCCTTCTGGCATAACTATAAACCAAGGGTCAATGCTATAGGTAGAAAGTTCCGGCTGTTTTATTTCTGTTGGATTTTCAGTTTCTCCAATAGGGAGCGTTATCTTCCAATTGGTAAGATCTATTATTTGCGAAGGGTATAATTGGGCTTTGGATGATTTTGATTGCAAGCTACCTGTTGGTATTTGCGTTGGGGTTTTTGTTGTGCGAAGCTTGATGGAAGTTGCTATTGCAGGATTTGTTTCCCTATCGTTTTTCTTCGAGGAAATAAAATAAACTATAAGTATTAAAAGAAACAAGAAGAGCATCGGCGTCATGACCCACAAACGGTTCTTCTGCTTGCCAAGTGTTTTTAGTCGGCGGTTCAGTTTCTTCACTTTATGTATTTACTTACGAAGAGTATAGACTGAGATGGCAAGTACTGTCAAACGGGGAAGCGCAGGAACAAATGTCACAGCTCGACAACATCTGTTTGGGCTAAGGGGTCTATCTCGGACTCGAATTTCGCAACGACGTCCTTTTGGACTATATTATTATTTATGTAAATGATGGTTTTAAGAAGAGATGCGTCTAGCCCTTGAGTTTGTGCCCACTCAAGAAATGCTTCTGTGTCTTTTGGCAAACAACTGCCATCAAATGGTCCTAAATTTTGAATACCATATTTAGGATTCCACATTCCCTCACATGAAACCGCAGTGTATTTAAAGATTTTGTCACCATCGATATTTATTTGTTCTGCAATTTTTCGCATTTCATTATAGAAAGTAATTTTTGCTGCGTTGAAAAGATTGTGGACATATTTTTGCATTTCTGCCTCGCGAATTTCACATCGAAAAATTGGACAATTAAACTTACCTTCATATACTGAGTTTAATAAGTCTCCAGATTTTTTATCATACTCACCAAACAAAATTATCCAGGGATTAAGCGTGTCATCATAGGCTGTTTTTTCCCGCAGATATTCAGGATTCATGCAGGCGCCAAAGTCGCGTCCTACCTTTTTACCGGAGTATTTCTCGATTGTTTTTATAACAAGATTCTCTGTTGTCCCTGGGACAATAGTGCTTTTTACAACGACCAGGTGGTATTTTTTTGTTTTTGATAAACGTTTTCCAAGATCAATGGCGGCCGCCTCCATTGCAGAAAGGTCTATCCCCCCATTTTTTGTCGGAGTAGGAACGCAGAGTATTGAGATATCAAAGTCGTAGCCGCCCGACATGAGGTCATCGCGTACATATGCAACGTACCCTTCTTCTCTAAGTTTATAGATTTTCGAAATGTTACCTCCAAGAAAAGCAACTTTGTAACCTTTAGCGGCAAAGACTTTTCCTGTCGCTTGTCCAACAATTCCCGGACCTATAATACAAATTTTAGGTTTTGTCATATCTTATGGGCAGCACATCTTGGGGCAGTAACAGTGAGTTTAGCGTATTGTATAGGGTTAAACATAAAAAATCAAGTAGGTTTTTTCAATTTGGATTGTACTCTTGGCCTATTACATCTTTGCGATTTCTGTGGAAATAGTTATCACCCAACATGTTTTGAAGTCCTCGAGAAACTTTTGTATATATTCCATACAGCCCGCTTTGTTTAATTTGATTTTCTATCAATGTATTATTTGCTGCCTTGTCTTGAAAGGAAATTCCAATATTGTTGTTTATTAATGAATTTTTACTGATAGTATTTAGGTCTGATTTGATATACATGGCTATATCATTACGCTCGAGGGTATTTTCAGAAATAAGATTGTTATTCGCTTTGTCATAGAAATAAACTCCATATAGTTCGCTCCCCGAAATAGTATTGTTTTCTAGAGTATTATTATTGGAGCTTACGTTTGCTCTAACCCCATGTCTATTGTCCCTTATAGTATTATTGCGAATAATATTGTTACTTGAAGCAAAAAGCGCAATACCACTGCTATTGCCTGTTAGCACATTGTTTTCTATAACATTAAAGTCAGATTTTTCATGGAGCATGATACCATGGAGCCCGTTGTTATATGAACGGTTGTTGCGGACTATATTGTACATGCATCTTTTTGAGAAAATAATTCCATGGCTGCCGTTGTTGTAGATAGTATTGTTTTCAACCAGAAACCCGTTTGAGTCATCGTGAGGATCAAACCCATAAATAAGATTGTCGTGGAACTCGTTTCCTCGCCATATCATTCCTGTTGCTCCAAAGGTATATGCGCCAAAATAGTTATGGTGGAATTTATTGTTAATTACCTCACCGGTTAAAAGAA
>CAYWEP010000063.1:0-6862 GCA_964457405.1 uncultured Gammaproteobacteria bacterium | reverse complement strand
TGATGGTAAATTTTTCTGCATTGCCTTTTAGATTCCAGCTCCATTCGATTGGCATGAAAGTGAGCGTCTGCCCCCGAACCCACCCCGCACCTCCGGCTGGCGAGTGAATTGCAATGGTGTTTTCTGTCTTTGGCCTTTGCATGGCCGGAATTGCAGGGATAGCCGGCCTTTTCTCTCCGGGAAAAGGTTGCGCGGGAACTGCGGGCGCGGTGTTGGGCGGAGATTTCTTTGTTTGATTACTTAGACCATTTTGAGCAAAAACAACTCCTACAATAAGCGCTGATGCAAGAAGAGTTATGGGAGCTAATTTATGTAGCCTCCTCTTTTTCTTATGGACAGATTTTTGAGATTTTTTCTTCACAATAATTTTCTACACTCTTTAGTTACACTCATTTACATAGTTGTAAATAGCCCTTTTTCATTTATTGCGCAACTATGCGGAATGTGGCATCACTTTTATCGGGTTCGGGCAAACTCGCAACTGTCCAGCCGCCAATATCATCAACCTCAATATAAAAATCACCGTAATAGTAATCACCGGATTGAGCGCCGGGAATGCCAGGCCATAATTTCCATTCATAGACATAGGTTCCTGTTCCGGGTTTTACGCCAACTTTTTGCAGAAGAAGACCTTCTCCGTACGCGCGACTCTGTCCTGGTTTCAAGAGCCATACATCCATGACGTTGAACATACCGTGATTAGGAATATCACTAGCTTCAAAACGAATAGATACCGTATCCCCCCTCTTGAATGTCTCGCCGCCATTTGGAGATATCACTTTTAATTTTGGCTTTGGAGTGATAGTGAACGGTTGATCGCTGATATCATAATTTGTCGCCGGTCTATTCGCATTTTGATTCCAGAGAACAAATTTACCTTTTCCGTCGTCTGCGACAACCAAGATCTTATATTTCCCCGGAGGCACTATTATCTCTTCGGTAAATGTTTCGTTGCCGACCGACCATCTGCAGTCCCATACAAATGTATTCTCCGGCGCATACACTTTCCCACCGGTATAAAGCTGTCCGCCAACAATCCACCCTACAATATGGGGAGTCGGGTCTTTGTCAGAAGACGCTTCTGGCCGCAGGAGAGCAATTTTCACTCCCCGGTCTGTGTTCCCGGACCACTTGACATAGTTCCACCAGCCTTCAGAATCTGGTTGAGAAATATCACAAAAAGTTTCTCCGCCATTTGGAGTGAGCACCGTGATTTTGTTTTCTCCTTCGGAACGCGCTCCGGGTACTGCTGGAACAGCGGGTATTGCCGGAGTTTTCTGTCCCGGAAATGATTGTGCGGGTATAGCTGGCGCTGTTTCAGATTGTACAACTGGCAGTTGCAACATCCTCTCACTGTTAGTCGCTAAATAACCGCCGCCGGTACCAGCGATGACAGCCATCAGCGTAAATCCCATATAACGTAGTAACTTTTGTTTCATACCTATAATTAGGATCTCAGAAATACTGACAGATGTCAAATTTTACTGATTATTGAATTTTATCTGCAGCTTTTCTGGCTATATCCTCAAGCACCTTGTATTCAAATTCTGTTCCACTAAGCGCTATAATTTGAAAATATCCCCTTTTGATAAAAACGATTGTATAACCTGTTTTTCCAGCAGGAGAAAATTTGAGAGCTCTGCTCCTGTCTCCGAGTTTTGGATCAGGAAGTTCTTCCACTTGAATGGGTAAACTAGAAAGAGCTGAAGGGCTCGTTTTAGCAAACACATTATCAAGAGACTCCTGTGGATAAACAAAAATGTACTGATCGAACCTGGCAAGATCATCATAAGAAATCTCCCCAGATGGCACATCTGAGGTAAGTACCGCGGCACGGATTGAATTCTGTTTTCCAAGCAATAATTTGTATTCGCGAATAGGGAAAGGAACATAGCTTCCATCGATTGTATAGTGGTCAAGAAACTTTGACCATTGTTTTCCACTTGGAGGTGGAGGAAGATCTTCTTTAGAGATTCCCAATTTCGCAACGCTTGGTTCAATAGAACTTGGTAACTGACAATCTGAAGGGCATGAGTCAAACGTCTCTCCCTCCTCACACAATTTATTGCCACAACCTTTGACAGGAATCTGCTTTTGTGTATTAATAGAGAATGGAGACTGATTTCCATTTGACTTTTGCTTTGAGAGCGTGAGATACGTTCCAGCTCCAAGCAGAATAATAATACTGATTACGACAAGTAGAATGAGAATCAATGTTAAGTTCTTTTTAGAACCCGGGACAGAAGGTTGAGGAGTATTAGTAGGTATATTTACTTCTTGATTAGCATTCTCCATAGAAACCACCCATCGGGATACCTAGAGAGCTACGATGGTGATAGTGGGAACTGAGCCTGTTGGGCCAGGATAATCCACCCATTGAATAGCACCGCCGTCCGGAGTTGGTTCTCCACCTATATTAAACTGAAGTCCTACTGGGGCTGTAGCATCCAAAGACATTTTTATAAGAATGGTTTTTTCATTTCCCGGAGGAAGAATAATTTGAGGGTTCAGAAGAAACATGCTGATACAGCCAGGGTTTGCCCAGCTTTGCGCCATACCGCCAATCCCAACCTGCTGATTACTTTCAACTTCAAAGGCAGTAATATATCCAAATGTTTTATCGCAATCTATTGCCTGAGTTACCGGGCCGGTTTGAAGCATCATACCAGTAATTTTTATATCGAATAGATTTTGAGCGTCTGCTCTCACTTTAATTGTAAATAGTTCAACATTTTGGGCTCCTGCGATAACATTAAGACTCGTGGGGTTGTCAGGAGCATAGCCGGAAGAAAAAATGAGTGGCTTATCTGAAATAAAGATTTCTATGAATTGAACATTGCTGACTACCCCATATCCATTTACCACTTGAAATGGTATCCGGCAAGCCTTACCTGTTGTTCCGGGAAGACAATCTTTAGGTATATCTCGAGAATTATTTAAATTTAGTTTAAACGTTAGTGTTTTTCCATCAGGTGAGTAAGCCGGTGAACTATCGGGCAAAAAAGCCGGACCCTCCACACTGCCTTTAATCTGATACCAATTACCAGGATAATAGGGTATGATCCCTTCGGCTCTTCTTGGTCCTTTATATTCCTCCTCTGTAGTAAATCCAGAACCCGTAACTGTAAACTCCTTCCCGACTATAATTGTTGTTGGTGAGATTGATTCAATCTTTGGTGGAGTTTTTTTTGTTTCGGGTTTGGAGCCATTTTGAGCAAAAATAACTCCTACAATAAGCGCTGAAGCAAGAAGAGTTATGGGAGCTAATTTATGTAGCCTCCTCTTTTTCTTATGGACAGATTTTTGAGATTTTTTCTTCACAGTTACTCTTCGCTCTCTTACCGATCGTCTCAGGAATTGTCGTCATTGTCAAATGCAACAAAAGCTGAATTGAAATTACTTAACAGCTTCGGAAATTTTCGTGAGGCCGTAGTTGACTGCCTGCTCAAGTTTATCTGGTGACATACTGCAGTTTTTTGCGTCCGTGTCATTGATGAAGTCTTCCCATTTGCTGATCCACTCACGATCCCCAAATGCCACAAGTTCTTGGTTTATAGCTGCCTTATCGGATACTGAAAAACAGTTAGGTGGTCCTTTCCCAAAGGTTATCATCATCTTAGAAGAAATACTTGTCATCTTGGAAACATTACTGATGCCTGTTTTCAGTTTGCTAAGCGTGGCCTTTGTTGATGCAAAGTTATCCTCGGCAGTTTTCAATTTAAGATTGAGAATTTCGACTTCTTTTGCAAGGTCTGTGTCTTTGTAGAAGACAAGATCTTTTTCAAGCCGCACTTTCTCATCTTTAAGACTTGAGACTTGCGTTTGCAAAAGGGAATTTTGGTTTGTAAACGTCTTATTCTCACGTGACAACGATTGGGAATTCATAAAAAAATAGGTAGCTGCCAAGAGAATAACAGTAATTACAACCAATCCGATAACAAGAAAGTTCTTTGAGGAATTTGTCGGAGGGATAGCTGATGGATCCATCAAAATTATTGTTTCACTAACGAACCAGAATTACAAGAAGCGTCTTCTTCCTTGCAGAGGATGATCGTCACCTGTGATCGTCACCTGGAAGGTGCAATAGATTCGCTACCTTTCTTTATGCGTCCATATGCTTCCCGACCAGAGCGGATGTACTGCAATAGGCTGTGCTCGCCAAGTGGGACGATTTCAGAACTACCAACTGATTGGAGATTGTGGAATATCCAGAGGTCGTGATGCAACAAACGGAACAACTCACCATTATTGCGGTATAAGAACGCTTGGTAGCAGTACTTGCACCTGTTTTACATTACTTGCAACCCCATAAGCATTGATTACTTGAATCGGGAGTTGACAAATTTTTTCAACTGTTGTTGGTTGACAATTTTCTGATAACTCACGAACACTTAAATAAAGTGAGGCGAACTTGAGTGTTTTACTATCAGTAGAAAATACCGGTGGAGTGCCTGTAAGGGCGCCTTTAATCCGATAAAAATTACCAGGATAGTCTGCAATGATATCTCTTTGAGTGTATATAGGCTTATCATCTGCACCGGTCCTTTTCTGACTCTTATATTCTGCTTCAGTAGTAAATCCAGAACCTGTAATAGTAAACTCTTTATCAGGTATTAGTGGGTCGGGTAAGATGGCATCAATCTTTGGCGTAGTTTCCTTTGCTGTCTGGCCAATATTACCATTTTGAGCAAAAACAACTCCTACAAGAAGCGCTGATGCAAGAAGAGTTATGGGAGCTAATTTATGTAGCCTCCTCTTTTTCTTATGGACAGATTTTTGAGATTTTTTCTTCATAACACCCTTCACTTTTCATAGTTACAGGAATATACATAAATGTCAATATCAAACGATTTTAAGGGCTCTATCTTATTATCTTTTTACTAAACTTGTTAGCAAGGCCATCAATCTGTCCCAAAGATTACCCCAAAATCCAAGCGGCTGAAGAACACATTGCATCGAATAGTAAGATGGGGTTTCCACACCAACTATGGGAGGAACATAGTTCGTGACTGTAACCTCACCGCTATATATTTTATACCCTTCCCTCTTACATATAACTTTGTGTAAACCCCTTGTAACAGGTATTGATCCACCATCAAATTCTCCCTGAGATATATCATCAATAGTGACTAATGCAGGAGCCTTATTGCCATTACTATCTCTCGCGTTTATTGTTAGTATGGCTGTTTTGCTAAAATAACAGCGGACAGATTCTGTTGGAAAATCAAAAGTAGTTTCATAATCCAGATAGCCAGGCTTAGTACATTTTAGATGGTGTCCTCCTGGGGTAATACCCAAGATACGATGGTTGGAATAAACAGAATAAAGCTTTCCATCGATATACACATCAAATTCCCATGCAGTGTCTGATGGTTCAGTGTAGGAATAGCCTATGTCAAGATATGGAGATGGATTAGCTGGTAAATCTGACTGGGCGAAAGCTTTAATAGGAGCGAGAAATAAAAATAGGAAAAATAAAATTGAGATTATAAACTTTAAAGTATTCTATTTAAGTAGAGTATAAGCTTACTAAATTGTCAAGAAATTGAACTTCAGAATCACTGGGAGTTCGAGCAGCAAATACCGGACTCCACCTCTGGGGTACTATCCGAATTCTTCGGTAAACTATGGCTGCTCGATTCTCTCCAACACTCCTGGACAATTTTCCTCTACCCAATTCTGCACTTCACCAGATACCGTCAGGGTCTTTCTGTTCCAATAGGCTGTTGTGGACTTGTCTTTCTCCGTAATCAAACGGTCAGGGCACGTATTTGGGGGTAGACCTGATGTAGAATCTGACTGATTTCCTTGCTGGCCCCATCTGCTTTCAGGCAAGCCACGGTAGGAATTATGCAAAACGTAAATTTGAAAAGCAAAAAATCCAAATAGCAAAACGTTTATGGCAACTCCTATCAAGATTGCCTTTCTGATGCCTCCTCTCCCCCATTTACGAGCCACCGCTCTATAAATAAAAAACGGAACTAAGGTGAGAATCCCCCATATAATAAAACTGTGGATAATGTAAATGGCCAAAGATGAAAGCCCAGAGATTACCGGACGACGATCTAATGGCATTAAAAGCAGCTGATTAAGCGTCCAAAGAGTTGATCCCACAATCCAAACAATGGGCCAAGCAAATGCTCGAAACAACCCCCAAGTTATTATGGCAAATACTACATAGGCAACAGGACGATGGAGAGCATCGCTTAGGCCCAAATCCAGTATATGAGGTTTACCATTTCCACCTTCCGGCCCGAACCCAAAATAAGTAGGCAAAGCCACAAGCTGCTCGCCTACGAGAAAAAACATCAGCACAAAAAATACGATAAAACTTAAAGGCAGCTTGTACTTACTTTTCCAAAAAAGCATTAATTCAACTATAACATAAATCTGGCTCCCTAACCCCGACATTCTTATACCAGACAGCGTACCAATTCTCATCTGCTTTTTTAGAGATTTAGGTAATCGACTCCCTCAACTTTTACTCCCGCCAACTCCAATGGCGCTTTCCCATTTTTAAGTTTATTCATACCAATTTTGCAATCGGTAAATTTAGTAAATCTTCTGGCAAGCGCCCAGGCTTCCAGGTAATGCTCCGCGTTGTTTTTGTTCCGAAACATATTCCAGCTTTTCAAACGCAAATCTACCTGCCTGAAAAGCGCTAAGGTCAGTCCAGTCTTAAACTGGAAATTACCCACAAGAAAGAATAGAATTGCAGTCGAGACTCCGGAGATATATTTTTAATAAACTGTATGACTAAGCAAAAATTAGATTACACTCATGCACCAGGATTGTCCTTGCGTATCGGGGATTTTTTGGCATTCTTTTTTTGCCACATCTTTATTTTTATCCCAATCTAAAA
>CAYWEP010000062.1:0-7128 GCA_964457405.1 uncultured Gammaproteobacteria bacterium | reverse complement strand
CATCAGGACTTATTCATATCATTGATGGAAGAAAAGCAGATAACAAAAGGCGAGAATACTGGGCGTTTTATGTGAATGGTAAAATGGCGCAAGTTGGCCCTGCGGACTATCAAACAAAAAAAGGAGACAAGATAGAATGGAAGATAGAGCGATACTAACATATCTCAAAACGCAAAATGCAAATCTCAAATCTATCCATTCGACAAGCTCAGGATCCTGAGTCTATCGAAGGACAACTCAAATCTAAAAACTTTTTAGGATCCATACTTATTATTGGATTTGCGGTTGCTCTTCGGCTACTTCCGCATCCTGCCAATGTTGCACCGATTGCCGCAATGGCGCTATTTGGCGGCGTATACTTAGATAAAAAATACGCGCTAATAGTTCCGCTCATTGCCCTGTTTATTTCAGATATCTTCTTAGGGTTTCACGACACAATGCTTTTTGTTTATGGTAGTTTTTTGCTGACTGGGTTAATTGGTCTCTGGTTGAAAAAACACAAGTCACTCCGAAATATTTTCCTCGGCGCACTCGTTTCATCTCTATTATTTTTTCTTATCACAAACTTCGGAGTCTGGACTGTTGGAACAATGTACCCCAAAACAGCAAGCGGATTACTGGAGTCATACATACTCGCTCTGCCGTTTTTTAGAAACACAATAATAGGCGACCTGCTCTATGCGGGAATATTCTTCGGAGGATACGAGCTCTTCTTAAAGTTTTTCCCAATCCATCAACCTGCCCATAAAAAGTTATGAAAATCTACACCAGGACAGGCGATAAAGGACAGACATCGCTAGCAAGCGGCAAGCGCGTTTCGAAAGCATCAAGTCGCGTTGAGGCTTATGGCACAGTTGATGAGCTTAACAGTGTCATAGGAGTTGTTGTAGTCCATTTAAGCGCTTCACAGAAAGGATTGGTAAAAGAGTTAGAAAGTATTCAGCATGATTTGTTTGAGATAGGTGCAACGTTGGCTACGCCAGCAGGCAAGAATCAAGAA
The DNA here is from genome assembly GCA_964457405.1 of uncultured Gammaproteobacteria bacterium. Classification (GTDB taxonomy): domain Bacteria; phylum Patescibacteriota; class Microgenomatia; order Levybacterales; family UBA12049; genus CAYWEP01. Next base: position 6,128 of record CAYWEP010000062.1, on the reverse strand, counting down.
GTAAGAAGTAAGAATTTAGGGAAACGGGTGGAAACGTTTGAAAGAGTAATTGATAGGTTAACAAAAACTTTGCCACCTTTGAAAAACTTCATTCTTCCCGGGGGAGGGAAGGCGGGAGCATTTCTTCACATGGCGAGGACTGTCTGTCGAAGAGCGGAACGACACATTATTGCATTGTCGCAAAAAGAACAGGTCGATGCTGGAATAATACCGTATTTTAATCGCCTTTCAGACCTTCTTTTTACCATGGCGCGTTTTGTCAACCAAAAAGAAAAGAAAAAAGAAACCGTTTGGAGATCAAATTACTAATATACTAGTATATTAGTTCTCGTGTTGGTATGGCCACTATCAGCCAGCTGGCGGATGGGAAGGCCGAAATATTTATTTGGGAATGTGGTGACCCGCCTGCAACGCTATCGCGTAGCGATTGCGGGCAGGGAATTCCACAACTGTGCCGCAGCGGTTACTCGTCTCGATTCGTGTCGAAGCGGGAAGTCCGAAGACCGACCAACATGCTTCTCTCGAGCAAGATGTATGCAGCTAGAAGAAGCACGTACCCAGACTAACTATGTCTCAGAACAACCTAGATTTCGTGAGGTTGTTGGTGGTCGTGAGCTCATGACGTATGAGCCTGAGTTTGATACGCAAGCGTATTTGGAGTTCAACAATCGTCGTCTTGACCCTGCCGAGCGACAAGAGCAGAAGAAGCAGCTTGATGAGTACACGCGCTCTAATTTGCAGACAATGCTTGGTGAACGGTTTCACGTGCTTTTAAGTAGGGAGATGTATGACATACGAAGTGGTCATCTTTTTTCACCAGATCACCCGGATGAACAGGCGCTTGACATATTTAAACGCGGACAGCAATATCGGAAAGAAAACGGTTCAATACCCACTGATCGAGAACGAGAACAAGCAGAGATTGAAACCTTTTCTGCTGTCCAGGATAGGCTTTGTGATCCGCATACGCCTGAGAGGACAATGATAGTTGTCGTTTCGCAGCCTGGTAAAAACCTGCCAGGCCAAAAACCATCAGAGTATCAGCACAATTTTTATGATGTCTATATGAAATTTAACAACACAATATTGTACTACCGTTATAGTTCAGCGCTTACTGCTCAAGAAACTTTCGTAAAAGCCCTCAAGCTTAACTCGTGGTATGCGATGCTAGAGCGAGGGAGTGAGCAAGATTTCATTCCAGACGATGTTTACTTTCTGAAACATCCTATTTACCTTGATCCAAGAATAAATCCAAACCTTACCCCTAATGCGGTTCACGCGTTTTTCCATAGAGGGCATGAGTTTATGCAAGAGGAGGAGTTTTCCTATATCCTAGCCGAGTGTCAGGGGTATATTGATGCATATATTCGCATTGTCTCTGAGAACCCAACCGATAGGAAGATGCGCAATCTTGCGTATAATGCATTGCTGAATAGAGCCGATGAGGCGGCACAGGCGTTTAAACGAACGCAAGAGCGGGGAGGCATAGGAGTAGCCTATTATAGACGTTGGGCAGAACTACCAACAAGAGAAGAGTTTGTTATGATGGGAACAAAACAGGTTCGCGAAGTGATGACAGGGTGTGGAAGGTCAGGCGGGATGTCTCTTACTGAGTTGTTGGAGCGAAATCCAGTAAACGACATCACTCGATCACGTTTCAGCATGCTTGATTTTGGCCTCCTTGAATTTTCAGGAGAATTAGGATATACCTTTTCTGAGCCAAAAGAAGGAGAAAATTGTAAAAATTGCGGTGACCACGCCGCTTTAGGCCCATGTGGTATTTGTCGATCATGCGATGGCTTCATCCGATATCAAAACGGGAGATCGCTGCCGATTGCAGCGTAGTGAATATGAAGCAAACAGGCAAGGTATGGTTGCAAGAAGGAGTTGATTATACTTTTGATAAGCGGGGATTTGTGGTGCTTACGCGTGAGTTCTTGCTAAAGCGAGGTGTTTGTTGTCACAATCATTGCAAAAACTGTCCTTATTCCACGTGTTCATGTCACACGCCACAAAAACAGAAGAAAAAATAGAGCATATTTTATTGTGTATTCATCGTGTTCGTGCTACTATACGAACATGGATGATGCTGCCCAATCCAAAGCCCAATCTGACGATGAGCTGGGAGGAAGCGATCCTTCGGCACAGCTGGTCCCGCCGTACGGCGGGACACCGCCAACGCCAAGTACGCAACCTGTCAGCCTGCTGCATAAAGAGCTTGGCTTAAGCAGGCCAACGCAGGACTATGGCAGCGTGAGCCTGTCTGAGCCGGAACCGTATATTTCAGAAGAGGTAGCTGAGGCAGGGGTTGAGGTGACGCCAGATACCTATAGGCCGGATATTCCTCCCGACGCGGCAAAGTTAGGCGTCACACCGGCAAAAGCAGCGACACCGGTTGTTACGACATCAGCGACAAAGATAACCCTGCCATTGACTGAGGAGAAAGCAACGCTTGCGAAAAAAACGTATAGTATTAAGGACTCGATACGCTGGCTCGCAGAACTCGTCCTTGAACAGCTAAAACGAGCACGTGAGAAAGTAATACATTAACATATGATATGGAAACAGTATCACTGGACACGATACTCTATACACTCGTAGCAGGAGTTTTTACTCTTAGCCTTCTCGCCGCGCTTATTGCCGGTTCTGGATTGCTTTTTCTCCTCTGGATGCGAAATAGAAAGAGAGAGCATGAGGCGCTCAATACAACACTTCTCCAAGTCGCGCTTCCCAGAGACAATGAGATAAAAATTGACGCAGCAGAACAGCTCTTTGCGAGTCTTGTCGCATTCGGCAAGCAAAAAGGGCCATTCCGCTTGAAAAACCCGCCGCATCTTTCCTTTGAATTGGTGGGAATGCCTGGCGATATCCGTTTCTACGTTTGTGTCCCCAATAAGTTTCGTGATTTTGTCGAAAAGCAAATAAACGGTGCGTACCCTGATGCCGAGATTGCAGCCGTCGATGATCTATCCGCAAAGCATAAGCAGGATACCCTCGCCGGCAGCGAGTATAACATCTTTTCCGATAACGGGAAGGTTGCGTTTGCTTCACTTCGCTTGGGATCTGGAAACTACAAGCCGATAAAAGTATATAAGGATTTACCCGTTGATCCACTCTCTTCCATTACGTCAATTCTGGCAAAAATGAATCCAGGGGAAGGAGCAGCAATTCAGGTACTCTTAAGCCCTGCCAATGATAAGTGGAAAAAACCGGGTAAGGAATACCTTTCCAGTACGAAAAAAATCGAAGCAAATCCCGAGACGGCCAAATACTCCGCCGACGCAAAAGAGCTTGAGGCGATTGAAAATAAAGTCGGAAAGCCGGGATTTCATACGGTTGTGCGTATTGTCGTCTCATCAAGTACAGAAGAGACCGCAGAGGCGCATTTGGAGAATATCGTGAATGCCTTCGCGCAGTATAGCTCGCTTAATTCTTTCAGCAAAAACAAATTGCGTCTCAAAGGAGCGTTTTTGACAGATTTTATTTACCGCTACTTTCCCATGTGGGGCCAGACATCGGTTTTGACATCAGAGGAGCTGGCGACGATTTTCCATTTTCCCAATAAGAGCGTTTCAACACCTGGTATTCACTGGGTGAGCGCCAAGCGAGCACCTGTCCCCGCAAATGTCCCAGAAACTGGACTCTATCTTGGCAGGAGCGTTTTTCGTGGCATTTCAAGGCCGGTCGGCATTGATCGCGATGATCGTCGTCGCCATATGTACATCATCGGAAAAACAGGTACAGGAAAAACCGAATTCTTAAAACAAATGATCATGCAGGATATAAAAAACAATGAGGGACTTGCTGTTGTTGATCCACACGGTGATTTGATTGAGGACATTTTAAAACTGACCCCGCCACAACGAGCAGAAGACGTTATCCTTTTTGACCCGTCAGATACGCAACGGCCCATGGGGTTTAACATGCTTGATGCGCAGACTGAGGAACAGCGGCATTTTGTCGTTTCATCAATTATTGGTCTTATGTACAAGCTTTTTGATCCGAATAAGACAGGTATTATTGGTCCGCGGTTTGAGCACGCAATCCGAAACGCGATGTTAACGGTTATGTATGAACCAGGCTCGACGTTTGTCGAAGTTGTGAGGGCTCTGACAGATGCTAATTTTGTGCAAGAGCTGCTTCCAAAAGTCCAAGATCCGATTGTCAGGCGATACTGGACAGATCAGATCGCGCAGACATCTGACTTTCACAAATCAGAGGTATTAGATTATATCGTTTCCAAATTCGGCCGTTTCGTTACCAACAAAATGATCCGCAATATCATCGGTCAGTCAGAATCATCCTTTAACTTCCGCCGTGTCATGGATGAGGGGAAAATTCTCTTAGTTAATATCTCCAAGGGAAGGATAGGCGAGGAGAACTCAAGCTTTTTAGGCTTGGTCTTAGTTCCCAAAATTCTGATTGCCGCGATGAGCAGGCAAGATCTCGGAATGGATCAACGGCGTGATTTTTTTCTCTATGTTGACGAATTTCAAAATTTCGCAACGCCTGATTTTGCTCAGATTCTGTCTGAGGCGCGAAAATATCGCCTCAATTTGGTCGTTGCCAATCAGTTCATAGGCCAAATGGAAGAAGAGGTCAAAAACGCTATTTTTGGCAATGTGGGTACTTTAGCAGCCTTTCGGGTCGGCGTCACAGACGCCAACTATCTCCAGCACGAATTCCAGCCGGTATTTAACGAATCAGACCTGATAAACGTTGATCGGTTCAACGCATATATGAAGACGATTGTTTCAGGCGAACCGGTACAGCCTTTTTCGCTTGATACGACGAAGGATATGGTCAAAGAGAAAACGCTTGAAAATCAGCGCGTGTCTGAACTTATAAAAGAACTCTCGCGTCTCAAATACGGCCGCGACATCCACCAAATCGAGGCAGAAATTTCTCAGCGCGCACGGTTATAGAGGTTTTGACCTCTTTGCTTCATTTTTGCTACAATCGCATCACGCGCCCGTAGCTCATTGGTAGAGCAGTTGTCTTATAAACAACAGGTATTTGGTCCGATTCCAAGCGGGCGCACAGAATTGACTTATGATATCATGCTAGTATGAAAGCACTCGATATGACACAAGTTTATAGGGACTATAAAGGCAAGTGGGTGGCTTTGGAAGGACCAAACAGCAACAAAGTTGTAGCTTCTGGTAAAAATCTTAAAAAGGTTGTGGAAGAGGCGCAAAAGAAGGGTATAGCCATGCCTGTGATGACACAGATACCAAAAGAAATTTTGCCTATTGTCGGACCGCTTGCTCTTAAATGATTTTTCATTACGAAGAGGTTGCTCCTTACGTTAAACGGCCAATAATTCCAATACTTCTCAAATCAAAAACTACTTTTATTATTTACAAAGCTTTGATTGATTCAGGCGCAGATTATTGCATTTTCAGTATAGATCTAGCTTATCTCTTAGGAATAACGCTGTCTCCTAAAGACAAGGTGAGCTTTAGAGGAGTTAGCAGAAATAAAGTATCGGGGTATTGGAGCGAGCTTACCCTAAGAATAGGTGAATTAACGTATTCCACAGACGTTATCTTTGCAAAAATTAGCGAGTTTGGGCATGGCATCTTAGGACAAAAAGGCTTCTTTGACCATTTTGATGTAAAATTAAGTTATAAGCGTCAGGTAATTGAAATTGAGACATAAGACCAATGGTTCGATCCTATCCAGACCCACCAGTTTGATATAATTATTTCATGGCAACTATAGAAGATCTACAAAAAGAGATTGAGCAGATAAAAGAAAGGAATAAAGCGGTAGAGGCAAACAAAGCATGGGAAACAAGCGTTACGCGACGGGGGCTACTCATGCTTTTCACCTATTTAGCAATTGGCATATATTTATATGTTATTAACATTCCCAATCCGTGGTTGAACGCGATAGTGCCCACAGTTGGATTCTTTTTATCAACCCTAACGCTTTCTTACATTAAAGACTTCTGGGTAAAACACATCTATCGCAAGAGATAGGTTGTTGTATGAGTAGGCTGATTTTCTCCGCGCTTAAAAAACACTTTGGGAGCCACTACTCTTTGCAGCTTAAGAAATTTCCCAACAGCTGGTGTGAGGAAGTGTTTTCTGTCCAGAGTAACCAGAAATCTGGTTTTTGCTCGC
>CAYWEP010000061.1:5335-7180 GCA_964457405.1 uncultured Gammaproteobacteria bacterium | reverse complement strand
CTGGAGCAACCTGAATACTATTCATGAAATTGATGCGTTAGCAGGCGCTTTTATGATGGTCCGGCGAGAAGCGGGAGAGCAGGTTGGCTGGTGGGATGAGGATTATTTTTTTTATGGCGAGGATTTGGATTTTTGTTATGAGTTAAAACAAAAGGGATGGAAGATCTATTTTGTGCCGTTTGTAAAAGTATTGCATCATAAAGGGGTGACAGGTGGGATCAGGAAAGAATCAGAACATGTGACGACTGCAGATCTAGAGACAAGAATCGTGGCAACAAATGCGCGCTTTGATGCGATGAAACAATTTTATCGAAAACATTACATGCAACAATATCCAAATCTCATTACTTGGCTAATAATGAAGGTGATTGATACCAAATTACGCTTCTCGCTGAGTAAGTTGCACTAAGAGGGGAAACTTCTCTCTTCTCGATGGATCTTCTACCCAGCTATTTTGCTCCCAAAGTTCTCCTCTATAATTTGGCACTGTTTGAGGTATGAGATTCATCTGTGACAAGGATGCAGCTGTCTCGAGGACATTCCCACTAGGAAATATTAACCTTGCTCTTATTTCATCTGCAAATTTAAATGTTGAATAGTCTACGATACGTGGATATTCCAAAAATTCTAACGAAATTTCTACAGGAGTTTCCTTTCCGTCTGCTTTCACATAATGCCAAGTGTACTCTCTTCCTAACTGTAACTCCCAAGGTTTTCTGATCTGTACTGCGCCGTGATCAGGTCGTCTTCTACTATTCACCCTTATGAAAGGCAGAAACTCTGCCTTTACAGGTCTTGGGTGTTGGAGAATTGTTTCTTTTGCCATCTGTATATTATAGGATAGGAACATATTTTTGTCAAGCTGAGTATTAGTAACTGTCCACGATTTGACAAAGGGTTGTCATTTCGAAGCTACGAAGTAGGTAAGAAATCCCCAGGGGATCTCTCGCTTAGGCTCGAGATGACAGGTGTTTTGGAAACTCGTGGACGATTACGAATATTATCAGTTATAATTAAGACAATGAGAATTGGGATTGATGGGAGGTTGTGGAATGAGACTGGGGTTGGGAGATATATTCGAAATTTGGTGTTTCATCTTCAGAGAATTGATGAAAAGAATACGTATGTGTTATTTGTTCGGAAAAATGATTATGATGCGGTTGTTCATAAAATCTTCAATACCCACTGGAAATTAGTTATTGCTGATGTGCATTGGCATACGGTTGAGGAGCAAATAAAACTTCCGGCAATTCTTGATAAAGAAAATCTAGACCTTGTGCATTTTCCGTATTTTTCAGTGCCGATTTTTGTAAACATCCCATTTGTCGTGACGATTCATGATCTTATCATTCATCACTTTTCAACTGGTGAGGCGTCGACGTTGCCTTCTTTGGTCTATAAAGCAAAGTTGGCGGGGTACAAATATGTTATAAAACAAGCCGCAAAAAATGCAAAAAAAGTTATTACTGTTTCTGAAGCGACGCAACAGGAGATTTTGGGTGAGCTTAAGGTTCCGCGGAGTAAAGTTGCTGTTATTTATGAGGGAGTAGATAAAGCTGTATCGATAGAAAGTCCGAAAAAGATTATTGCGGAGGCATATTTTCTCCATGTTGGGAATGTGTACCCCCATAAAAATATGGAACGGGCTATTAGCGCTTTTCAGGAGGTTTTTAAGAATAGCCCTCTGAGATTTGTTATTGTCGGAAAGCAGGATTTTTTTATGGATCGACTAAAAGAGTTTGTCCGGAAAAAAAATCTTGAAGACCATGTTGTTTTTATGGGAGTGGTATCAGATGCAGAACTGAGTAGTCTTTATACTCATGCAATTGCATTGGTGCTCACATC
>CAYWEP010000061.1:3927-5325 GCA_964457405.1 uncultured Gammaproteobacteria bacterium | reverse complement strand
GGTGCTCCCATCATTGATGGAGGGATTTGGGTTACCGGCAATTGAAGCGATGGCGAATAATTGTCTAGTTTTGGCGTCTGATATTCAGTCACTTCGTGAGATATGCAAGGATTGCGTGTTGTATTACAATCCAAAAGACGTTTCTGAAATAGCGCAAACGATGCAACATGCTGTTGCGAAGCCAAAAAGCTTCTTTGCAGATGTTAGAGAAAAGGGGTTAGCGCGGGCAGGGGATTTCTCCTGGCATGCCATGTCGCAAGAAACGTTACATGTTTATGAAAGTAGCATTGGTTTACGACAGAGTGAATAAGTGGGGCGGTGCTGAGAGAGTTTTACTTGCGCTTTCCGAATTATTTCCGGACGCCCCGTTATACACCTCAGTCTATTATCCAAAAAAAGCACAGTGGGCAAAAAAATTTTCTGTACGAACTTCATTTTTGCAACAGCTTCCTTACGCTTCGCGTTCGCATGAATTCTACGCTCTTCTTATGCCACTTGCATTTGAGAGCTTTTCATTTGATATGTATGATCTTGTTATCTCAGTCTCGAGTGAAGCAGCAAAAGGAATTATCACCAAACCAAAGACAAAGCATATCTGCTATTGCCTGACTCCGACGAGATATTTATGGAGCGGGTACGATGAGTATTTTAGTTCTGATTTTCTGCGGTTTTCCTCGCAGCCGGCAATTTCGTATTTGCGAACGTGGGACATGATCGCTTCCAAGCGGCCTGATGTGATAGTGGCGATTTCGAAAGAGGTACAAGGGAGGATAAAAAAATACTATAACCGTGCATCTGAAGTAATTTATCCGCCGGTAGAGTTGGTGGGTACAAAGGTACAAAGGTACAAAGGTACAAAGGAATCGTATTTTCTTGTTGTCTCGCGGCTCGTGCAATATAAACGGATTGATATTGCTATTCAAGCGTGTAACAGGCTCAAATTGCCTCTTAAGATTGTCGGTACCGGTGCAGAGGAAGGAAGACTAAAAAGCATGGCGGGTTCGACAGTGGAATTCGTGGGTAGCTTGACTGATCGGGAGCTGGTTGGTTATTATAAACAGTGTAAAGCAGTAATTTTTCCGGGCAGAGAGGATTTTGGTATCACGGCTGTTGAGGCGCAACTGTTTGGAAAACCGGTTATTGCATTCGGCGGAGGTGGAGTAACAGAGACGGTTATCGAAGGGAAAACAGGCACATTTTTCTATCCGCAAACGACAGAGGCATTATTGAAAAAGATACGTGATTTTGATAGATTACGCCTTAATTCTCATGTTTTACGGGCGGAAGCAAGAAAGTTCAGCAAAGACGTTTTTAAAGCACATTTCCTGTCGGTAATAAAAGCATTATGAAATTAGTTATTTTCGCTGGTGGGTCAGGGACGAGGCTTTGGCCATTGTC
>CAYWEP010000061.1:0-3827 GCA_964457405.1 uncultured Gammaproteobacteria bacterium | reverse complement strand
TTATGAAATTAGTTATTTTCGCTGGTGGGTCAGGGACGAGGCTTTGGCCATTGTCCCGCAAGAACTCACCAAAACAATTCGGAAAAGTCATTGGTGATAAGTCAACGCTGCAGCAAACAGTACATCGCCTTTTGCCTGAATTCAAACCATCCGATATTTATATCGCAACGGGAAAACAGTACGAAACAATTGTTACCGAGCAGCTCTCATTTATCCCAAAAGAAAATTTTATTTTTGAACCAGCAATGCGTGATGTCGGCCCTGCGCTTGGCATGGTCGCTTGCATATTGCAAAAACGCTTTCCTGATGAGCCGGTAGCAATTCTGTGGAGCGATCATCTTGTAAAAAAAGATGATATTTTCCGAAAGATACTTCGCCTTGCTGAGGAAAAAATAGATACAAAAGAGGCCGATTTTATTTTTATTACACAGAAGCCACGCTTTGCCAATCAAAACATGGGGTGGATTGAGCTTGGAAAAGCGATAGAAGACAGACCCGAGGGCAAACTATCTGAGTTTAAAAGACTTATGTATCGACCAAGCCTTGAGCAAGCAGAGAAATTTTTTCAGGATGATCGGTTTGTGTGGAATTTAGGATATTTTGTTACAACGCCAAAGTATCTCGCATCGCTTTTTGAGGAATATGTTCCAACAATGTATGGAGCATTACATAAAATTGCTGCTGCATGGGGAACGAGCGACTATGAGCAAGTTGTAGGTGAGATATACCCGCATCTGGAAAAGATCAGTTTTGATGACGCAATATTAGTGAAACTTCATCCGGTAAGAATGAATGTTATCACGTCAGATTTGGATTGGAGCGATATCGGAGCGTGGGAGTCACTAAAAGAAGCGCTTACCCAAAGCAAAGAAGAGAATCTGACCAAAGGCACTGTTATCGTCGAGGACACAGAAGACAGTCTCATTTTCAATTATACAGACCAGCTCGTTGTCGGGATTGATTTGCAGGAAATGCTTGTTATTAATACAGAAGATGTGCTACTCGTCTGTCCGAAGAATTCTGTGCCGAAGATTAAGAAGCTTGTTGAGAAACTAAGCGGTACTGCTCATGAAAAGCTCACATGACAATGCCAGATATAGAAGTAAAAAAAAGTATCATTTACGAATCCTTTAAACGGCTTCTTGATATCTTCTTTTCTATTTTTCTGTTAATTCTTTTTCTTCCCATTATTGTTATCGTCGCTATCGCAATTAAGATTGATTCAGAAGGACCGGTTTTTGCAGATACGCCGGAGAGGGTTGGGAGAAATGGAAAATTGTTCAAAATGTATAAATTTCGTTCAATGATAAAAAATGCCCATGAGCTTCTTCGAGAGGATCCTGAGTTTAAAAAATTATATAAAACATACAAGCTGGGAAGTTATAAATTGAAGGATGATCCGAGGATTACACGTATTGGGAGATTCATCAGAAAGCACTCGCTTGATGAGGTTCCACAACTTGTCAATATTCTCAAAGGAGAAATGACGCTTGTTGGCCCCCGTGCATATTATCCCGATGAACTGAGAGAGCAGCAGAAGAAATACCCCATGACAAAAGACGCTGTGAAAGTGGTGTTATCGGTGAAGCCTGGTCTCACAGGATATTGGCAGGTCTCAGGAAGAAGCGAGATTAATTTTGACAAACGGATTGAGATGGACGCGGAGTATGTCAAGAGGCGTTCAATATCCTATGACCTGTTTATAATCTTACGAACGCCATGGGCAATGATGTCAGGAAAAGGCGCCCTCTGAAGTTGACAAAAAGAAAGACATTTCAGTATCATGTATAATGATGGACGGATTTGAGAAGATAGATTTAGATCCAACACCAAAAGAAAAGAGCGACAAAAGGAGTACTATTGTAGTGGCAAAAAGCAAAAAACGTTTTCGTCTATCAAGAAAATCAGGTACAGTTTTAGCAACAATTGGCGTCTTGTTTCTTATTGTTGTTTTTGCTATTGTCCTTCCGGCGCGAAAGACATACGTTTCAGCGCTTGCGACATATCGGCAAGCAGTGCTATTCCAGAACGCGCTCAAGAAGCAGAATGTTGCACTTGCCTCACAGGAGTTGGAGAAGACAAAAACATCACTCGCACAAACGCAGAAAGATCTTCATGTTATGGCATATCTCAAATTCGTTCCTATCGCAGGGGGATACTATACCGATGCAGATCACTTAACAGTAGCTGGCGAAGAAGGCCTTAAGACTGCGACAATTATTATTGATTCGCTCAAGCCTTACGCCGATGTCTTAGGACTCAAAGGCGAGGGAAGCTTTGTGATGGGATCGGCTGAGGATCGTATCAAGACAGCAGTCATGACGATGGGGAAGATCACGCCAAGGATTGACAATATTGCAGAGTCGCTTCTTCTTGTCAAAAAAGAAATTGACGCTGTCAACCCGGATCACTACCCGACTTTTATTTTTGGTAAGAAAATAAAAACAAAGCTTCGGAAACTGCAGGAGATGACCGATCAAGGGGTGAAATTTGTTGACGAAGCCCGCCCCTTAATAAAAGTACTCCCCTCGCTTTTGGGCGAGTCAGAACAGAAGAAATATCTTGTGATTTTCCAGAATGACAAAGAATTACGGCCAACAGGCGGCTTTATCACAGCATATTCAATTTTCACTGTTGATAAAGGTGTCTTAAAAGTCGAGCGGTCAGATGACATTTATAATCTTGATAATTCGATCTCGAATAAACCGAAAGCGCCTGAACCGATTTTGAAATACCTGCCAAAAGTTTCCGTCTGGAATCTTCGCGATTCAAATCTCTCGCCTGACTATATCGCCTCGATGAAGGATTTTGAGACACTTTACAATAAAGCCGGGCAAAAAGTAGAAGTAGACGGCATTATCGCGATGGATACATACGTACTTGTCGACACAATAAGAATTCTTGATGATAGCGTCACCGCTTCGGGTATTACTTTCACCACAAAAGAAGACAAACGCTGCAAATGCCCACAAGTGATTTATGAGCTTGAGGATAATATTTCACGTCCTGTCAATTACGTTAAAGCAGACAGAAAAGGGCTTATCGGTTCTCTCACCTACGCTATTATGCAAAAAGCGCTTTCATCATCACCTAAAATCTATTGGGGTCCGCTTTTCCAGAATATGCTCATGCAGCTTAATAACAAGCATATTATGGTGTATTTGTATGACAAGCAGGCACAACAAGGTGTGGAGGCGCTCAACGCAGCAGGAAGGATAAAGCCGTTTGAAGGCGACTATTTGCATATCAATCAAGCAAACTTCGCAGGCGGTAAGGCAAATCTCTTCGTAAAGGAAACAGTTGAGAATACATATGAGGTCAAAGGTGACGGAATGATTCAAAAAACAGTCACGATTAACTACGTCAACAATCACAAACCGTCTGATTGCAATCTGGAGCGCGGCGGATTGTGTCTGAATGCAGAGATGCGTGATTGGTTCCGCGTCTATGTCCCCAAAGGCAGTAAGCTCGTTGATAGCAAGGGGTCTATTGTAAAAGTCACGACATCTGAGGACTTGGGAAAAACGGTTTTTGAAGGATTCCTGACAGTTCGGCCACTTGGAAAATCGACATTAACGCTCACCTACACACTGCCGTTTAAGCTTGAGCGCGGCTCATCATTGCCTGCACTGATACAAAAACAACCGGGAACAGGTGGCAATATGTATAGTGTTTTTGTCAACGGTAGGAAAGTTGATGAATTTGAACTCTTCTCAGATAAAGAGTTGAAGCTGAAAATATAGTGCGGACTTTTAAGACGGAAGGCTTTATCATCAAAAGAAAAAACATAGGTGAAGCAGATAGAATTCTTACTGTTTTTACCAAAG
>CAYWEP010000060.1:0-7181 GCA_964457405.1 uncultured Gammaproteobacteria bacterium | reverse complement strand
CTATTCACAGCTCATTCTCCATGAACAAAACGGATATGACGAAACGCGTTCTTGAAGGACTAGCACACCCGAAGGCAAAAGTATTGTCACACCCGACGGGAAGAATGCTCAATCAACGTCAGGGGTACGAGCTGGCGTGGGATACTGTTTTTGATTTTTGTCAAAAAAACAACAAAGCGCTTGAGATTAACGCGTGGCCGGAACGTCTTGACCTGCCGGATGGATTAATCCGCGAAGCAATAAAATACGGCGTCAAGTTTGTCATCAATACCGACAGCCATGAGACTTCACAGATGGATCTAATGAAGTTTGGCGTTGCCGTTGCCAGACGAGGATGGGCAACAAAAAGTGACATTATAAATACGTTCGAGTATAATAAGATTGATTCCTTTTTAAGGGGGTGAACTATATATGCTGTCATTACCCTGGATTATAGCAATCGTTATAGGCGTTATCGTACTTTTTGTCTGGTTTGTCTATAACTCATTGGTCACCGCACGTGCACGAATCGCTGAAGCATTGTCTCACATAGACGTCCAGTTAAAAAGAAGAACTGATCTCATTCCAAATCTTGTTGAGACAGTCAAAGGTTATGCCAAACACGAAAAAAATCTTCTTGAAGAACTAACGAAGGCCAGAACATCACTCATGCGTGCAAAATCGACAGAAGAGAAAGCAGAAGCAAATAACATGCTGACTGATATGCTTAAATCCCTTTTTGCTGTTGCAGAGAACTATCCGAATTTAAAGGCAAATGAAAATTTCGGCAAGCTGCAGGATGAGCTGTCCGACACGGAAAACAAAATCGCGTATTCAAGGCAGTTCTATAACAGTAATGTGCTTGACTTCAACACAAAAATCGTCGTCTTTCCTAATTCTCTTGTAGCGAGCATGTTTGGCTTTAAGCCTGCTGAGTTCTTCGGAGCAACTGAGGAACAAAGGAAACCGGTAAAAGTGACTTTCTGATAAGAAAGTCATCCTGAGCGAACCCTGCTTCGCTGGGTGAGTCGAAGGATCTCTCCTTATGAACATATACTCTGCGATTTCTGCAAATAAATGGAAAACGTGGCTTATCATGGTGTTGTTTGTGCTTTTTGCCACGACGCTTTCCTACGTGTATACAATAGCTTCAGGGTACGATATAACGTTTGTATTACTTATCCTTCTTATCTCAATCGCGGCAAGTATCGGAAGCTATTTTTACTCGAATAAAATCGTGTTAAGCACAAGCGGAGCAAAGCCGGTTGCGGAAGCAGACAATCCGCAACTGTACCGTATCGTAGAAAACCTGACGATTGCGACAGGTATGCCGATGCCGAAAATATATAGCATCCATGACCCGTCTCCCAATGCATTTGCAACAGGCAGGGATCCGAAGCACGCGGTTATAGCAGTAACAACAGGGCTCCTTCAGAAATTGAACAAAGCAGAATTGGAAGGCGTTATTGCTCATGAACTCTCGCATGTAAAAAACTACGATATCAGACTTATGGCAATCGTCGTAGTCCTCGTAGGATTTGTTGCAATACTTGCGGATATATTTATGCGGAGTATATGGTATGGCGGAGATCGGAAAAAAGGAGGGGGAATATTTATCTTGTTAGGTATTGTTTTTGTCCTTCTCTCCCCGGTTATAGCAACGCTCATCCAGCTTGCGGTATCCAGAAAACGCGAGTTTCTCGCCGATGCATCCGGCGTGCTCATCACGAGGTACCCCGAAGGACTTGCAAACGCGCTTGAAAAAATAGCAGCTGATCCGCATCCTGTCCGTGATGCAGGCAACGCCACCGCACACCTCTACATTGAAAATCCCTTCAAAGGAAAGACAAAAGGAGCCTGGTTTGCCTCGTTATTTAATACTCATCCTTCAGTTGAGGAAAGAATAAAAATTTTACGATCAATGTGACATGATAAACCTTTTCCTTATCGTCCTTGGAAAAATGCTCTCCTTCGCCATACAATCCCTTAATCTTGGAAATGGTTCCACTTGGCCTGGGCATATTGCACTCCTTGTGAACAAAAATTTTATACAGGATATGCTTCGAGGCTCAAAAGTAAAGATTGTCATAGTCGCAGGCACGAATGGAAAGACAACTACGACAAAAATGATACGCACTATCCTCGAAGCTAGCGGCAAAACCGTCCTTCAAAACCATTCAGGCGCTAATCTTCTCAATGGCATTGCATCAAGTCTATTACTACATAGTAATATACTTTCGACAATTAATGCTGACTATGCGATTTTTGAAATCGATGAAAATACATTACCTTTGATTATAAAAGAACTAACGCCTGATTACGTATTGCTCCTTAACCTCTTTCGCGATCAGCTCGACCGGTATGGCGAAGTACATACTATTGCAAAAAAGTGGGGAAAAACCATTGCGTTACTCCCTGAGAAAACAACTCTCATGCTTAATGCCGATGACCCCGAAATTGCTAACTTAGGAAAGGGCGTAAAAGCAGGTGTTTTGTATTTTGGCTTAGGAGAAGAAGTCGTGGGAAAGAAAACGCATGAGCATGCTGTTGATTCGGTCTATTGTCCTCGCTGTGGGAGCAAACTTTCTTACAAAAAGATCTTCTTTTCACACCTTGGCATATGGAAATGCAATGCATGCACATTTTCTCGATCGCATCTAAATATATCAAACTATACCTATTATCCGCTTACCGGTATATACAATATGTATAACACCTTAAGTGCTGTTTTGCTCGCCAGGACAATAAGAATTGATGGTTCAATCATTCAAGAGGCATTAAAAAAATTTTCCCCTGCTTTTGGCAGGCAAGAGTCTATAGTGCTAAACGGGAAGAAAATCAAAATCTTCTTGTCAAAAAATCCTACAGGATTTAATGAATCACTGCGAACGATTACATCACTTCAGGGAAAGACGATCCTACTCGCGCTCAATGACCGAATAGCTGATGGTCGAGACGTTTCATGGATATGGGATATTGATATGGAAGAGTTTGTCGATGGTTTCTCAAAAATTGTCATTACGGGAGACCGAGCCTATGACATGGGGTTAAGAGTCAAATATTCATTTGACTCAAAAAATCAAAACTATCTGGCGAAGCCAGATCTCGCTCCGCGAGACAACTCAAAAGTAAAAATATTAGAGCGATCTGATGCTGCAGTTTCTGAAGGGTTAAACAGACTAGATGAGAAAGAGACACTTTACATCCTCCCCACCTACACCGCGATGCTCGAAATCCGCAAAATATTAACTGGCAAAAAAATCCTATAGCTTATAACTTAGGACTTATGACTTATAACTTAACAATCGGCTGGCTCTACCCAGACCTCATGAGTACCTACGGCGATCGTGGGAATATTACCGTACTAAAAAAACGCTGCGAGTGGCGGGATATCCGAGTAAATATTGTACCTATTGACCAAACGATCAATGACACTTCGACTTCGCTCAGTGCAAGCCAAAGACTAAAGACCATAGGCTTACTGTTCGGCGGCGGTGCGCAGGACCGGGAACAGGAAATAGTGATGCGAGATTTGAAAAAGAAAAAAAGCGCAATAAAACAGAGAGTTGAGGAAGGCA
Organism: uncultured Gammaproteobacteria bacterium; assembly: GCA_964457405.1. GTDB lineage: Bacteria > Patescibacteriota > Microgenomatia > Levybacterales > UBA12049 > CAYWEP01. The sequence goes on along the minus strand of CAYWEP010000060.1, from coordinate 3,624 downwards.
TGCCTGCACTTTTTGTCTGTGGTGCGCCACAACTCATGGGAAAATATTATGAACCAGCAGAAGGAAAGCGCATTGAAGGATTAGGAATTTTCAACATGGTCTCCAAACACCCAGGCCCCTCTATCCATCGATTGATAGGAAATATCGCTGCAAAAGTTGAGTGGCAAAACCTAAATCTCCCCCCTGTCATCGCGAGCGAAACCGAAGAGCGTCATTCTGGGGATCCGCCAGCTGGCGGAGACTCCAGAATCTCTCAGGACGGAAGAGATCCTGGTCAAGCTCGCCTCGCGGCGAAGCGGGCCAGGATGACGAAGAGAGAGATTGCCGCGGGCTCTCCGAGCCCTCGCAATGACAAACTTATTGTCGGGTTTGAGAACCATGGCGGTAGGACATATCTTGGCGAAAATGCCAAACCATTCGCAAAGGTGGTCAAAGGATATGGCAACAATGGCGAGGATGGGACAGAAGGCGTTGTTTATAAAAATGCCATGGGTTGTTATTTCCACGGCCCGCTCCTGCCCAAAAACCCGCATATTGCTGATTGGCTTATACAAAAAAGTTTGGAAGTTAAATACAAAGAAGCAATAAAACTTGAGACTTTAGATGACAGCTTGGAGTGGCGAGCTCATCAGGCCATACTAGAAAAATTATCAATTACGAGACGCCTGTAATTCGCTCCAGTTTCGTAATCCTCTTATCATGGTCTTTAATATATTCTCCAATATCTTCTTTCATAGATCGTATCTCTGACTTAATTTCTTGATGCTCTTTGTCATTACGTTCTGCTTGCGGCAAAAAGATGGATTCATAGAAATCGGCAAATGCATTCTTGATAGCCTTTTCCATTGATGCTATTAAACCACTCCTAGTTTCTTTTATAGATTTTTCTAAATTATTCCTAGTTTCTTTTATAGATTTTTCTAAATTATTCCTAGTTTCTTTTATAGATTTTTCTAAACGATCTTCTGTCGCTTTTAGGTCTTTCTTATCCAACATACAACCTCATTCTTTCATCTCATCACAGTTATGTCAACTGAAAACATAAAGATCAAACTATCTCGTTGCGAACAAGCCTACAAACGAATATAATTAGTTCATGAAGATTAATGTGTCTCATGTTGCAAAATTAGCAAACTTAGCCCTTAAAGACGAAGAAATTAAAAAATTTGAAAAACAATTATCTGCGATACTTGAATACATAAAAAAACTCTCTGCAGTTGATACAAAAAATGTTGAGCCAACAAGCCAAGTGACGGGACTCGAAAATGTAACGCGGGAGGATATCGTCTCTCCATCTCTTCCGCAAGAAAAAGTCCTATCCTCTGCAAAATCCAAACACAACGGCTTTTTCGTCGTAAAAGGAATTCTCGACCAAGAGTAAATATGAATACCCCAAACGCTTTGACAATCACAGAAGCACTTGACGCCCTAAAGAAAAAACAGCTATCCTCCGTTGAGTTGACTCGCGCCTGTCTTGATGCAATAAAAGAAAAAAATGAAGAACTAAACGCTTTTCTCACCGTTTGTGAGGATGAGGCTATTGATTCTGCCAGGAAAGCAGATGAGAAAATAAAAAAAGGCAATGACTCCCCCCTTCTTGGCATACCGATAGCACTTAAGGACATTTATATGACTGATGGGGTCAGGACAACTGCAGGTTCAAAAGTGCTTGAGAATTATATTCCACAATATGATGCGACCGCAGTCTCGAGACTAAAAGACGCAGGTGCTGTCATTGTGGGCAAAACCAATCTTGATGCATGGGCGCACGGCTCAAGTGGCGAAAATTCAGATTTCGGACCGACAAAAAACCCATATAACACCGCATATACTCCTGGCGGCTCAAGCAGTGGCTCGCCCGTTGCCTTAGTATCTGATATGTGTCTTGCTGCAACCGGTACTGACACTGGCGGATCAATTCGTCTACCGGCAAGCTTTTGCAATGTTGTAGGGTTAAAACCTACCTATGGAAGGGTCAGTCGCTATGGCATCGTCGCTATGGCCTCATCCCTTGATTCAATCGGCCATTTCACGAAAACTGTTGAAGATAATGCATTATTCCTACAAGTAACAGCTGGAAAAGACCCAATGGATGCGACCACCCCACCAATCGAGGTTCCAAACTACACAAAAAGCTTGAAGGATGGTGTAAAAGGCTTCAAAATCGGTGTTCCCAGGGAGTATTTCATTGAAGGTTTAGATCCAAAGATAAAAGATCTCACCATGAAAGCATTAAAAACCTATGAAGAACAAGGAGCAGAGCTCGTCGACATCTCACTTTCGCATACAGAATATGCAATCGCAGTCTATTATATTATTCAGACAGCTGAGGTCTCATCCAATCTCGCTCGATACGATGGTATTCGCTTCGGCAATGATCGCTCGACGTTTGGCGAAGAAGCCAAAAGAAGAATAATGCTAGGAACATACGTTCTCTCTGCAGGTTATTATGAAGCATTCTACAAAAAAGCCATGCAAGTGAGAACATTGCTAATCAGAGATTTCGAGGAGACATATAAAAAAGTCGATGTTATTATTACTCCCTCTTCTCCAACACTACCTTGGAAATTAGGAGAAAAGATGGATGACCCCTTAAAAATGTATTTATCAGACATATTCACAGTTCATGCAAACCTCACCGGCCACCCGGGACTCGCAATACCCATAGGCTTCATAGATCCTTCGACCCGTTCGACGGGCTCAGGGCAGGCAAGATCAGGACAAGCTGGCCTCCCTGTCGGCATGCAAATCATTGGCCCGCATTTCCGAGAAGATCTTCTTTATCAAGTAGGATACGCGTATGAGCAGAAAAATCCGGTTTGGAAAAATAAGCCAGAGCTGACATAAGTAACCTAAGTTACTTAAGTGACCTAGGTAACTTATGCGAGTATATGAACAACACTTACACGCCCATCATAGGACTGGAAGTCCATGTGGAACTCAAAACTAAGTCCAAGATGTTTTGCTCCTGCTCTGCAGACTATTTCGGTAAAGCACCAAATACACATACCTGTCCTGTGTGTCTGGGACTTCCAGGCGCATTACCCGTGCCCAATAAAAAAGCGATTGAGTGGTGCATAAAAATCGCCTTAGCGCTTAACTGCGAAGTAGCAGAGTTTTCAAAATTTGATAGAAAAAACTATTTCTACCCCGATCTCCCCAAAGGCTATCAGATTAGCCAATATGACCTCCCGTTTGGAGCAAATGGATATATGGATGTGAATACAAAACCCGTCATTCTGGCAACTCAGAGCGAAGCGTGGAGGCGTCCAGAATCTCCTACCATAAATAGAGATGCTGGACACCCTTCGACTTCGCTCAGGGTAAAAGCCAGCATGACGAAGAGACGAATTCGGATTCGTAGAGTTCATATGGAAGAAGACACAGCCAAATTGACACATCGATTTGGAACTCAAAACTACGAAAAAATTTCATTAATTGATTTTAATAGGAGCGGAGTTCCGTTGGTAGAAATAGTAACTGAACCGGACTTTTCTGAAGCAGGCGAGGTTAAGGAGTATTTGCAGAAATTGCAGCAGATTGTCAGAGACCTTGATGTTTCCAATGCTGATATGGAGAAAGGCGATATGCGACTTGAGCCCAATATTTCTCTAGCAAATTTGT
>CAYWEP010000059.1:2373-7531 GCA_964457405.1 uncultured Gammaproteobacteria bacterium | reverse complement strand
CAAGCATTGCTTGTTTATAGTCTGTTTTACTAAAAAATACGGGAGCTCTTGCTACGCCTCTGTTGAATATATGGTAGAACTCCCCATTCACTAATGGAATTCTGCGAACAAAGGTCATATATATTGTATGGAGGAAAATTTATACAGTGTCAAGGTCGCGAGGCTACTCGACCTTCCAGGTCGCGGATTTTCGCGGATTTCGCGGATTATTCAGTCGTAGTATTCCATCCCTAAGTTGGTAATTGGTTTCTTTCCTCTTAAGTAACGAAGAGTGTTTTTTAGTTTCATTTGCTGAAGAAATAAATCATGTTCAGGGTATAGGTCATGAACTGGAGAAACCATCGGACTCTTAAAGTAAAATGATAGCCATTCTTGTACACCCTTTATTCCAGCTCTCTGAGCCAGATCCATAAACAATACTAAATCTAAAGCCACAGGGGCTGCTAAAATGGAGTCCTTACATTGAAAGTTAATTCTAAGACCCATTTTGTAACCTAGCCATCCAAAAATGTCTATTCTATCCCATGCTTCTTTGTCATCTCCAGCTGGACCATAATATTGGATACCCACCCCATGTTCATATTTTCCATAAAGGCTAGGATATTGATTGGGCTGCAAGATGATATCAAGCACTGATTCTTTTGATACTCTCTTGCTTTCAAAAGATCCTGGATCAGCTAAAACTTCGCCATCTCTATTACCCAAGACATTAAAAGAATACCAACCATGTAAACCTAACATTCTGGCTTTTAATCCTGGAGCTATTATAGTCTTCAGTAGAGTTTGTCCAGTTTTAAAATCTTTTCCAGCAATTGGTACTTTCTGATCTTGGGCCAAATCAATCATAGCTGGAATATCTACTGTTAGACCGGGGGCTCCATTGATAAAAGGTGCTCCTGATTTTAATGCGGCATAAGCATAGATCATGGAAGGAGAAATATTTGGGCTATTCTCAACTAATGCTCTTTCAAAACTTTCCAAGTTTTGATGTTCCTTTGTTGGTTCCATGTGTACCTCTGTTGAAGCAGCAAAAAGGACCACTACCCTATCACATCTATTAGCTTGCTTAAACTTTGCTATATCTTCCATTACTTTTTGAGCTAACTCCATTTTATTTCCACCCTGCTTAAGATTCGCTCCTTTTAAACGTCTAATGTAGTTTTTATCAAAAACAGCAGGCATAGGTCTAACTGCCTCTAAAGCTGATTTTAAGTTTTCTACAAGAGATCTTTGCAAAACCCCTGCATGAAGTGCCGATTGATATGCATTGTCAGGAAAAATATCCCAAGATCCAAAAACTAAATCATTTAAAGAGGCAAGTGGAACAAAATCTTTTATGAGAGGGTTTTTTCCTCTTGGCCTTGGGCCAAGCCTGATTCTCCCCATTTGGGTAAGTGAACCAAAAGGTTCCATACCTTCCCAACCTTGTCTGATTGCTTCAACACCAGCAATAAGGGTTGTGGAAACAGCACCCAGACCTACTGTGAGTACTCCTAAGTTTCCTTGGGCAGGTTCAATATGTGGATCTTGCTTGGCAGCCATTATTGTGAATAGTATAGCATGTATAAGGATTTTACAAGTTTTATGTGGAATCGTGAATCGTGACCTTCCAGGTCGAGGAGGTTCGTGACCTGGCATATTTAGTCATCAAACAGATTAGAAATGTGGACGATGAGGGATTCGAACCCCCGACCCTTTCTGTGTAAAAGAAATGCTCTACCAACTGAGCTAATCGTCCTTGGAGCAAAATTATAATCTATTTTGGAAAGACGATCAAGTTAACAGCCAATGCTATAATGAGGCATACTATGGTAGAAATTGGCGGCACAGAGATAGGGAATAATCCCTCATTTAAAAAAATCACTATTCATGGTGAGGGAGTCTCTCCTCGTCCTGTAGAGTCACCTTTAGGTCAGCTGGGTAGCGTTGTTGAAGTTCCTTTTACTACTGAACCAGGCGATCGTATTGCACGAGTCACCTGTAAGATTGCGACTTCTCCCGAGAATGTGGATGCAATCACTTCTGGAGCTCATATGTGGCCGACCCCTGAAAGCACTCCGCTTTCTGATGTTCTCAGACCGCAAACTGGCTACAAGCTTGAGCTACAGCGCTCGCGAGCGGTGAGAACGCAGCAGCAACCCGAACTCTCAATCGGAGATCAAGCGAAATTGCACATAGCGAGAGGAGTTCGGCATATCTCGAAAGAAGCTCGGAAGAAAGCAGATCGAGGAAGCTTTGAGAACGTATCACCGATTCCGTTAAATGTAACGATTGGGATACAGCCTGAAGGGCGCTCCCCTGGAGAATCGCAGCATCCATTTTTCGAACCAGGTTTTGTAGAGGCAGACGGAAATGTCGATGGACGAAGTTATGGTTTTGTTGGCTTTCACAATCGCGATACGGGAGAAGACTTTGTGATCGGCGTTCTACCCGAAAGAGAAGCCTTTACTCGCTTGACGTGGGAAAAAACTGCTGACGGAATTGACGTCAATATAGAGGAAGATCTGGAAGGAATTCCCCCAGCAGGCTCTACGCAAATGCGTATTTTTACTGGAGCTGTACAGGCAGAAAAAGAAGGCATGAAATATGCTGATTTATTACGAGCCTATGGCAAAGAACTAGCCAAAATTGACCACTCGGTTCCACTGATGAGTGATCGAGTTATTGGTTTTTCCTGGCCAGTTTTTGGCCACGATGTGACTCAATCAGATATTGAATCAGAAATCGCCGCTCTTAAAGACACACCAGTTGATACATATATTATTGATGCAGGCTGGGAGAGCCCTGAGGATCCTTTTGCTGTTAATAAAGAGCGTTTCCATGATTTGCCAGATGTTGTTAAGGGAATGAAAGCACAAGGAGTTAAGCTTGGATTATGGTTTGCGCCTTTCCAGCTTCAGCCCGCAGCAGCGGCAAGTGTTTCACCTGAATGGCTTATTCAAAATGAGCATGGTGAGCCTCTCAGAGTGCCATTTCCATTTAAAAATGAGAAGAACAACCCATTCGCCCTAGATATCTCTCAACCCCAAGTACAAGAATATATCATTGCCAGAATGCAAGAATATGTAGCCATGGGATTTGAGGTCTTTAAGCTCGACTTTCTCTCAAGCGCTCTCGTAGGCGAAATGAAGCATCACGAGCAGACAAAGGTCGGCTATTATCGCGATTTCATGAAAAATCTCCGTCGTTCCCTCGATGACGTGGCCGGTGGACCCGGGAAAATCGAACTTATTGGCAGCGGGGCACCAATGCTTGAGAGTTTGGGGCTCTTTAATGGATTACGTTTTACCTGGGATACACTTACTCCTGACTCTGAACTCCCACCACATGTTGGTAATTTGATTGCAAAACCCATCAACACCTACTTATATCGTCGAGGAATCGCAACCGCCTCCCGTCGTATGTTACCTTTTGGTGAAGCTTATGGACTCGTTTTTGATGGGGTACACATGGCCGACGGACAGGCAAAACTAGATCCAGATGTGCGAGATGGGATTAACGAAGGTTTATTGAAAGTAGCTAGCCTCGGCGCACGTGCCAATCTTTTTGTAGGAGATAGTTTCGCTCAAATGAGTACTGAAGAGAGAGAAAAATGGATGGACTACATTCAAAGGTTTAAACAAAGAGCTCAGAGGTAGTTAAGCGCGGAAGAGTCATCTTATTTTGAACCGCTCCTTGCACTTCTTTCGCATTTTACCAAGTTCAGGGAGGCTTATCAATCAGAAGAAGAAAATGAATAATCTGCTTTTCTTAGTGTGTAGCAATACTCTCTTCCTTTACTTTTTCATCCAGAAAGATTTTCATAAGCGATTGATATGGTACATCTTTTTTATTTGCTATTTTTCTAATTCTATGAAGAAGACTTACTGGCAAACGTAAAGTAATACTTTTTGTTGACGGTTTTAAATGAGAAAAATCAAGCTCAACGGGTTTGCTGGTATCAAAATATTCAGTTGTGTCATGTGTTGCCCAAAAATCAGCCTCTTCTTGTTCATTTTTAAAATTGGGTACCTGTTTTACTTTATTCATAGTGAAATCACCTCCTTGTTACTTCTTTAAATTTTGCTTATAAACAGTTCGCTCTTTTTCATGTTGATTTCTTGCTAAAATAATTCTTACTTTATTGTTGCGAATAGTAAAGACTACCGTTAACAAACGTTTTTCATTTGTTATTCCATAAGCAAGAAATCGCTTTTCTAGATTTGAATGTTTTGTATCTTCAAAATAGAGAACATCATTAAAAAAAATTTCTTCACATTCTCTATATTCTACTGAATGCTTTTTTATGTGATCTAAATTCCCCTCATTCCAATCAAATAGAATGACTTCAGGGAGAGCGATCTTTTTTGTCATTTGTACATTATGATAATATACATAAACTTATTTGTCAAGAGAAACTCAGTAGATAATTTGGGTTCAAGTCCTGTCTTTTACCAGGCACGATAAATTTGAAAAAAAGAATCTGTGCCAAAACACATAAATAGCCTGATTTATCAAGCTATTCAGCAATTTTCACTGACTAGCGTCTCCTCTTGTGCGGATGAGAGGACTCGAACCCCGTACTGTTGCTTCGCAAAGTACGGGGCAGGCCTCCACTACTATGTGCCGAGGACAGGACTTGAACCTGCACGCCTTGTTAAAGGGCACAAGCACCTCAAGCTTGCGTGTATACCAGTTTCACCACCTCGGCATAATGACTGCGTGCTTGCCCCGTAGGAGCCGAAGGCTTCCTTCGGGGTATACCAGTTTCACCACATCCGCATGTGAAGCTATTTTAACAAGTGCTTGCCCTGAGCGCAAGCGAAGGGTGCCCAGAGGGAGATTCCCTCCTACGTCCGCCAGTTGGCGGACTACGGAATGGCAAGCGAACTTAGCGCGCCTGCCCATCAGAGTGCCCTGAGAGAGACTCGAACTCTCACGCCATTGCTGGCACTAGCTCCTGAAGCTAGCCTGTCTACCAATTTCAGCATCAGGGCACGACGTTGGGTCTACCAGTTTCGCCCGCCTGCCATGACTGGCATGTCGGGCTGGCCATCTGGGCGAGTACGTGAAATTGTAACAGAAGCTTCTCCCCTTGACAACGAAACCTCCAGAATGCAAGAATGTGTACTATTGTAAATAATGACACTTACGAGTCCTGCGTTTGAGCATAATCAGC
>CAYWEP010000059.1:1185-2363 GCA_964457405.1 uncultured Gammaproteobacteria bacterium | reverse complement strand
GGTCTACCAGTTTCGCCATCTGGGCGTGAACGTACTATACTATAAAACACGCTAAAAAAGAAGAAGTTTTGTGGCTAGGCCGCGAATTTCGCGTCGGGGTTGATGCGAAGGATAATATCCTGAATTGATGGCGTCTCTTTTGCTTGAGAAAGATACTCAGCTGCACCTTTTACATCTTTCTGTTCTGCGATAGCAACGTGGGTAACAAGATCTGCTTCTGTTTGTTCATACAAGCCATCCAGACTCTCAGGGTTGATCGTCCAATCGATCGACTTATCCTGGCTGATGAATCCGGAATCAATCATACGCCGCAAACCCTGAAGCGCATGACCGACATAATAAGGTTGCAGAAAAGAGACACCACGGGCGCCCTCAATGTTCCGCAGATAGGTTCCTAAGAGGAAAACAGCATGGTTTAGAAGCGTTTCCTGAGGTAGTTCTCCTTCAGCTACTCGCCTACGCATGATACCTGATATGCAGAGATTGGCTAAATCTTCATTCAATAACATTTTGGTTTCCATCCCCAATGTTTTATCTACTTCTTCGGTTTGAAACAACGGTTCACCGTATTCATGACCTGCAAGAAATATCCCGACACCGTCATAATCCGGATCAACTCCTTCAAATAGCTTCATATCTTCCTCGCGTTTGAATACTTTTCGCGCCAATCCCATGGCGAGGTCCCACCGCTCCCGCAGCACCTCGGCATTCGCAAATACTTTTGTTCCCTTCTCTTTTGCTACCTCAGCTTCATTGGGTAGTGACTGACCAGCAGCCGCAAAATCCAAAGCTCCGGCGCGGACAACAACGGTTCCAGGATAGAGTTGCACAGTATTTAGCGCATTTGCAGTTGCTTGATATACTTCTGTATCGCCGAACTGTGCGCCTAAGTGTCGCTGTAATGCAGCTTGGGTCCTTTGCATCTCTTCATCCATACCCTCTACTCTGACCACGAGGCAAAAATCAGGAAAAGCCCGCCAGTGATTTGGGTCATAATATCCGAATTCCCGTGCTGAGACTGGTTGCATTCTTTCTCTCACATCATCCATCCACTTCCTATCGACATCCCGCCACAGTTCAGCTACTTCCTCTTTTGCGTAGGTAGGAGACGACGTTTTACCTAAAAATGCATCCGCATATTTTGCAAAATAGGCGCCTAATGCTTGGGCATCAGCATT
>CAYWEP010000059.1:0-1175 GCA_964457405.1 uncultured Gammaproteobacteria bacterium | reverse complement strand
CAGCATTATCTGTGTACGAACCAGGTCTCTCTGCCAGTTCGATCCAGCGAGCAGCAAGAGCGGTTATCTGGTTGGGGTATTGCTCTGCCCACGGCACTTCTCGAGAGGTTTCGACGGTATCTCCTTCTAATATCGTATATTGATCATTTAAACCGAGTTTCCCCAACAGCCATTGGCCAGCTACTTCCATTGCTTCTGCTCCCTTTTTAATTTTCTGGCTAACTGGGTTATCTTGTACATCTTCTCGCCACATGAAACATAATTTGTCATAGACTTCTCCTAGCTCGCAAGCAGTAGCTAATACATCAACCTCATGAGGCTCAAGGCCGAAGCGCGCTCCCTCTTGCAAATGTTGAAGGATAAGCCCACGAGCGATTTGTTCTTTCCGGTGTGATGCGTCAAGCAATCTCTCATATTGTTCTGCAGTTACTGTGTCTTGTGAGGGAAATTGGTGGTTAGTTGCGGCACGTATTGTCAGTTGACGTGCATCATCAGTTGTACCAAGCGTTTCTCTTTCTTCAGAAAAAAGATCATGCGTTGCAAAAATCTCTCCTGCGAGGTGATTAATTGCAATCAAGCCTTGGGGTGAATTTCGATCAATTGTCTCAGCAGAGGTTCTATAAGGAGAATTCGGGCTAGAAATATCTTTTAAGCTGATGTGAGGGATTAATTCGCCTGCCAGTGCTTGCTATTCTATTCCTCGCTCAACAAAAAAGCAATAGAGAGTTCTTACTTGACAACGAAAGTCACATGATGCGAGAATGAGTCATTCTTATGACAATCACAAGTTCTGCATTTGAGCCAAATCAACCAATTCCTGATAAATACACCTGCAAAGGCGAGGATATAAGCCCTCCCCTTCTTTTTTCAGACGTTCCCGCTGCAGCGCAAAGCCTTGTTCTTATTGTTGATGATCCTGATGCGCCGAGTAAGACATGGGTGCACTGGGTGGTATATAATATTGATCCTCAAACATCTGAAGTAAAAGAGAATATGGTACCGAACAGAGGCAAACAAGCGCTCACTGATTTTGGCAAACCTGAATATGGCGGTCCGTGTCCACCGTCAGGGACACATCGGTATTTTTTCAAGCTCTACGCGCTTGATAAGAAGCTTTCGGATCTTCCGAGTTTTACCGACAAGTATATACTTGAGGAAGTGATGCAAGATCACGT
>CAYWEP010000058.1:0-7666 GCA_964457405.1 uncultured Gammaproteobacteria bacterium | reverse complement strand
ACCTCCAGTACAAATATTGTATGTAATTTGTATACTAATGTCAACGGGATAAACGCTATGAGAGGAATTATTGTTCTACTGTTTTAGAGGATTTTCTTGGAGCCTTAGTTGTCTTTTCTGCTTTTGGTTTTGCTGCGGATTTGGTTGTTTTTGGTTTGGCTTTTTTTGTTTCGGGTTTTGCAGGTGCCGCCTTGGCCACGTTTGACGCGGTGCCGCCGACTACTTTGGAGAGGGCGGATTTGAGGTGGGCTGCCTTGTTGTCATGGATGATGTGATTTTTAGCTGCTTTGTCAATTTGCTTGAATGCCGCGCTTACCGCTTTTTCTTTTGCTTGCCCTGAGCTCTTGTCCTGAGTTTTATCGAAGGATTCCGAATGGGCCTTTTTTATAAGCTTTTTATACAAGTTGCGAAGTGTTTTATTCCGAAGTGTTCTTTTCTTGTCCTGTCGAAATTTTTTCTTTGCGTGTTTTAATACTGGCATAGACAGATTTTAGCATGTTATACTTAAATTCGCAATCAACTGGCCTGTATGACCGACATTTTACGAAAAAGCTTAAATTTGCTCCTTAAAAGACAAACCAACATTCTTTCAGCCGCTTTTGTCATCATGGCGACAGTTGTTCTTTCCCAAATTTTGGGAGTTTTGCGAGAACGCCTCCTTGTCTCTATTTTCGGCGCGACAACAACACTTGGTCTTTATAACTACTCATATCTCCTACCTGACACCATTTTCCAATTAACGATTGCAGCTGCATTTTCCTCTGCATTTATTCCAGTTTTTTCAGAGTATCTTGGTAAAGGGAAAGAGGAAGAGGCGCAAAAAATAGCATCAACACTTTTGGCGCTGGGGCTTTCTATCTTTCTTATTCTCTCTTTACTCCTTGCGATCTTTGCGCCACAAGTTTTGTCTATTTTCAACCTGGGCTCGCAATTTACAGAGAGTCAGATTATCCTGATGGCAAATCTTATGCGAATTGTAATTTTCGGCCAGATACTTTTTATAATCGGGACATTTTTTACTGCCCTCCTTCAATCGTATAATCATTTCTTCATACCCGGTATTGCCGCAGCGTGCTATAACCTCGGAATCATCATTGGAGTTTTGATTTTTAGCCCGCTTGCAGGAATTTATGCAGCGCCTATGGGTGTTATCCTCGGCGCGCTTATCTTCGTTCTCGTCCAGCTGCCGCTTGCAAAACGGGTAGGGTTCTCATTTCTTCCAGAAAGGAAGTATATTTTCTCTGATGGCATAAAAAAAATAATACGACTAATGTGGCCGAGAACTCTGCAAACCACTATATTTCAATTCGGCACGCTCGCCGTTGCTATCTTAATCGGCTTCTTAAGTGACCCCGCTCGTATGAAGCTTCTTTTTGACTACGCCAAAACTCTTGCCTTCGCACCCGTCACGCTGTTTGGCATTAGCATTGCCCAAGCTGCATTTCCTATTCTCTCACGGGAAAAGGACAATATGTCAGACTTTAAATCGACATTTCTCTCAAGTTTTAACCAAATGCTCTATATTATTCTCCCTGCCTCAGCAATCATTCTCGTCCTCCGTGTTCCTATTGTACGCCTCGCGTATGGAGCAGACGCGTTTGACTGGAATGCAACGCTCCTTACTGGACGCACACTTGCGTTTTTGAGTCTTTCTATATTTGCTCAAGCGCTTATTCAGCTTGTGAATCGCGGGTTTTATGCTTTGCAAAGCGCAAAGACTCCGCTTTTTGTAGGCATCTTCACAACGACTATTCTTATTGTCTTAACGTACGTATTTGTTGTTGTTAACCACATGGGGCTTGAGACTGTGGCGCTTGCGTTTACGATAAGTAGCATTTTGCAGCTTGGGATCCTGTTTATTCTTTTGGATTATAGAACCGGTGGGTTTCCCAAAAAAGAACTGGTTCTCACTGGATTAAAATTCTTTTTTGCAACACTTTTTACCGGGTTTGCCTTGTATATACCGATAAAACTATTGGACCAGTTGGTCTTTGACACAACACGAACAATAAACCTGATTATTCTTACCGGCATCTCAAGCATGGCAGGTTTGTCACTCTACCTTTTCCTCAGCTGGCTATTTAATATTAAAGAAGCTTCAACGTACATCCTCCTCTTCAAGAAGGTTGGAAACTGGAGGGAGATATTGAACAAGACCGATGAGGTGATTGACGGTACGAGGATCAATCCGTAAGCTGCGGAACTAGTAGTCCATTCCCCCCATTCCCCCGCCTGGCATGCCACCTGCAGGAGCCGGAGGATTCTTCTCAGGAATATCGGTGACGAGCGCTTCAGTTGTCAGCACCATTGTTCCAATACTTGCAGCGTTTTGCACAGCAGAGCGTGTGACTTTCGCAGGATCGACAATACCCGCTGATAGCATTGAACCAAACTTAAGTGTCATTGCATTGAAACCAAAGTCAGGCGAATTGGACTCTTCAACCTTTTTGAGTATCCATCCTGCATCCGCTCCCGCATTTCTGGCAATTGCGCGAATCGGCTCTGCAAGTGCCTGATAGATAATGTCAATGCCTGTTTTTTCGTCTTCTACCTTCAAGCTATCACGAAGCTTTGCCAACACCAAACGCGCCTTCAAAACTGCCACGCCGCCGCCCGGGACTATGCCTTCTTCCAACGCAGCTTTTGTTGCCGCAACAGCGTCATTGACGCGTTCCTTGCGCTCTTTCATCTCAATCTCTGTTGCCGCACCGACATTGATTACCGCGACGCCGCCTGAGAGTTTGGCGAGTCTCTCCTGCAATTTCTCTCGATCAAAGTCAGAAGTTGTTGATTCTATTGCACGTTTGATTTGTGCGATACGAGCCCTGAGTTTTCCCGGATCGCCTTTGCCACCGATGATGCGTGCGTTTTCCTTATCTGCCCATACTTTATCCGCCCTTCCGCAATCATCAAGCGTGACTGAGTCAAATTTCCGTCCAGTGTCCTCTGAGATTACTGTGCCGCCTGTCAGGATTGCGATATCCTCGAGCATTTCTTTTCTGCGATCGCCAAAACCAGGCGCTTTAATGGCAAGCGTATTGAATGTCCCGCGGAGTTTATTCACAACCAGCGTTGCGAGTGCTTCGCCTTCTATGTCATCTGCGATAATAACGAGATTTTTGGAGATTTTGACGAGATTTTCAAGGAAGGGAAGCATATCCTGAAGTGCTGAAATTTTCTTATCGGTAATGAGGATATAGGGATCTTCAATTTCAGCTTCCATCTTGTCAGGATTGGTCACGAAATACGCCGATGCATAGCCTTTATCAAACTCCATTCCTTCTTTATACTCAATCTCAAGCTCAAGTCCGCGGCCTTCCTCAACAGTAACCACACCGTCTTTTCCGACCTTGCTCAAGGCTTCAGCGATAAGTGATCCGATTTTTTCATCCTGCGCTGAAATAGTTGCGACCTTGGCAACATCGATATCCTTCACAGGCTTTGCCATTTTCTTTACTTCTGCGACGACTGCTTCGACTGCTTTTTCAATTCCCGTGCGAAGAATCATGGGGTTTGCGCCTGCTGTAACGTTCTTCATGCCTAAATTAATGATTGCTTGTGCGAGAAGGGTTGCAGTTGTGGTACCGTCACCGGCAGTATCGTTGGTTTTGCTTGCCGCTTCTTTCACAAGCTGTGCGCCCATATTTTCAAACGGATCCTCAAGGTCTATCTCCTTTGCGACGCCCACGCCATCATGAATGACGCTTGGTGCTCCCCATTTTTTATCCAGAGCCACATTTCTGCCTTTTGGCCCAAGCGTCGTGACAACCGCTTTTGCCAAAATATTCACACCCTTGACCAGGGATTGACGCGCTTCTTCACCAAATTTAATCTGCTTAGCCATACTTAAAAAATTCAAAACTCAAAATGCAAAAGTCAAAATCACAGTTCAAAAGTAAAAAGTTTCTTAACTTTTAAGTTTTTACTTGCCCTTCAGTCCTGAGGACTTCAGGATCGAAGGATATTTTTGAGTTTTTACTTTTAACCTTTGCCTTTAGCCATTTACAATGGCTAATATATCTTTTTGCTCAACGAGTATCCAGTCTTCGCCATTTACTTTCACTTCGTTACCCCCCCATTTTTTGTACATTACTTTCTGCCTAACTTTTACTACCATTGGTATTCTCTTTCCCTTTTCATCAAACCCGCCATCTCCTATTGCCATGATAAGTCCTATTTGCGGTTTTTCTTTTGCAGTATCAGGCAGGATGATCCCGCCTGCGCTTCTCTCCTCTGCCTGAAGCGGTTTAATCAATACATTGTCAAACAGAGGTGTAATATTAGATTTATTTGTCTTATCAGTCTTTTTTACCATATCTAATCACTTGGCTTCTTTCACTGCTAATTTATACAAGAAAGTCCCGAGCTTGTCAATAGCCTATAGTAAAATACAGTAGAGTTGCTATTGACACATGCTTGTTTTTTCTATACGCTAAATTCGTGCCCTGAAAAGAGGATCTATGTCGTTAGGAAAAAGACAAAAATTTCTTCTGTTTGGATTTATCACAATCCTCCTTATTGCTATTCCCGTGACGATCTATCTTGTGCAACAACAGCAACAGCTTGAGACGAGAGCGCAACCAGCAACAACGTTGTCTTTCGAGCCGCCATCTTCTGATTCAGCGCCTATTCAAGCTGCTGTCGGTGACCAGGTAGATCTGGACATTATGGTTGATCCCGGCACAAACCTTGTCTCTATCGTGCGTTTGGAGGTACAGTACGATCCATCAAAATTAGAAGCCGTCGCGAATACACCGACACTCAATACCGCCGTATTTCCGACCTTTTTGGAAGGTCCTATTGTCGACAAGACCGGAAAAATCGCGGCAACACTTTCTATAGATAGCCCTACCAAAGCAATCGAGGTAAAAACAAGAATCGCAACAATTTCATTTAAAGCAAAGGCAGCAACAACAGACCCAACAAAAGTAAGCTATACTGCGCGTACACAAGTTTATTCTGTATCAGGGCAAGATCAGCACAGCGAAAATGTTTTCCTCAATGGAACGCCTGCATTTATCGCGATCACCGGAGGCGATGAAGGCGATATTACGCCAGAACCGTCTGATGAATCAGAGCAGCCAGGAGACGGAACATCACCAGGAGACGGAACATCACCAGGAGACGGAACATCACCGCCTTCAAAGAAGCCAGGGACAGGCACGGCAAATCAGAACCCTGTCTGCGAGACGCTGACTGTTGACGGGGAGACAAGCGGTCAGGCTCCATTTGCCGTCAACTTTACGACAACAGGGTCAGATCCTGACGGGACAATTGAAAAAATCACCTTCAACTATGGTGATGGTCGGGTGGAAAATATTACCCAGGGAGTGGGGGAGGCAACAATCAGCGCTGAGAGTGCCCATACCTACACTGCTGGCGGCACCTATGTCGCGTCAGTTGTTCTGACAGATGATCTTGACGCAACCAGCTCAACCTCTACATGTTCGCTTACGATTTCCGCACAAGGCGGGAAAGGAGGAGGAAATGGTACCCTTACACCCACAGCAACACCTATTATTCCTATGAAACCAACAGGTCCTGGTGATATCTTCCTTGGCCTTGGCGCAGTAGTGGGCATCATGGCAGTCCTCGGCGGCCTCCTCTTCTTCATGCTCTAATCCTATGCGCCTCCTACTTACCCCTTCTCCTGTCTCGCGAAGCGAGATCCTGCTCCGCAGGAAAAGGAGAAGGTTGGGATGAGGTCTACCTCTATTTATTCTCAATCATTGAGAACAGTGCCTCTTGGGGGAGATAAATTTTTCCAGTTGAGATCATTTTTTTCTTTCCTTTTTTCTGCGCTTCGAGTAACTTATCTTTTCTCGTCCTATCCCCACCACTCATCTTCTGTAACACATCTTTTCGAAATGGCGGTATCTCCTCCCGCGCAACAATACTCCCATTCACACTCGCCTGAATAATCTGGCGAAACTGTTGGCGGGGCAGCACATCCTTTAATTTTCTCGCTTTTTCTCTTGCCATATGCATTGCTTCGTCTTTATAAACCAATTCCGAGAGAACATCAATGGGATTACTATTAATCAAAATCTCAAATTGCTCCATATCTGCTTCCTTGTAATCGGAGAGTTCATAATCAATACTGGCAAATCCAGAAGAGACAGACTTGATTTCTCCAGCCAACCCACGGATAAACATACTGTAGGGCATTTCGTATGCCAGTACTGCATATGCTTCATGATACTGCAGGTTGATCATCGTTCCCTTTCTTTTTTGACAGACAGTCATCACCGACCCGACATATTTGGTAGGTGTATAAACAGAGAGCGACATATACGGCTCAAGAATTTGCTCTCCTTCTCGCTTATACAACACTTGCGGCATCGTCAATAACAGTTCCAATCCAAACTCTTGTCTCAGTCGCTCTTTCACTATTTCAGCATGCAATAGCCCCAAAAACCCGACCCGATAACCGCTGCCTAAATACGCAGAATATTCCTCTATATATGTGATCGCTGTATCATTGAGGGTTAATTTGCCAAGCGAATCGCGAAGGTGCACAAAATCATCGGCGGATTTTGGATACATGCCAAAAAAGACCATTGGTTTTGGCGTTGTGTACCCAGGAAGCGAAGTAACGGTACTATTTTGCTCCATAATAGTGTCTCCTACGCGCGTCTGGCGAATATCTTTAATGCCTGTCAAGACATAGCCAATTGTCCCTGTTTCTAAATTTTTTTCTGCGACCAAGTATGGCGAAAAATAGCCAACTTCTGTGACTTCTGTTTTGACCCGGCTTTGAAAAAACTGCACTTTGTCACCTTTTTTGAGACTCCCGTCAATGATTCTCACATACGCGACAACGCCGCGGTATTCATCATACACTGCGTCAAAGATTAGGGTACGAAGTGGTTTGTCCAGATCGCCTTTTGGTGGCGGAATTTTTTCTATAATCAAGCGGAGGAGTTTGTCGACGTTTTCTCCTGTTTTTGCCGAAATAAGAAGAATCTCTTCTTTTTGAAAACCAAATATCTCAACTATTTCTTTTATCACCATTTCTGTCTGGGCATTCGGCAGATCGATTTTATTAATAACAGGAATCATTACCAGATGCTGCTTTTGCGCTTCGCGGAAGTGCGCAACAGTCTGCGCTTGAATCCCTTGCGTCGCATCGACCAAGAGTACTGCTCCCTCACATGCAGCCAGCGTTCGTGATACTTCATAAGAAAAATCAACGTGACCCGGTGTATCTATCAGATTCAGAGTATACTCTGGATCTGCAAACTCTAAATTCGAATCTCTAAATTCTAAACCATTTTGGATATTTGAATTTTGTATTTCGGATTTATTTAGAATTTGGGATTTAGAATTTGGGATTTTATAATGCATCCGTACTGGCGCCAGCTTTATGGTAATTCCCCGCTCTCGACTAATCGGATTTTGATCCAGGAATTGCTCCTGCAATTTATCTTTGGCAATTGTCTTGGTTATTTCTAAAAGCCGATCAGACAATGTCGACTTCCCGTGGTCAATGTGTGCGATAATAGCAAAGTTACGAATACGATCTTGCATGTGATGTATTGTACCAACAAACTTTTGTCATTGCGAGCACGTTCGACAAGCTCAGTGTAAACTCGCAAAGCAATCTAAAAGAATTTTCAATTTACAATTTAAAATTTTCATTGAATGTTTAAAAATTTAAAATATT
>CAYWEP010000057.1:0-7855 GCA_964457405.1 uncultured Gammaproteobacteria bacterium | reverse complement strand
AAACATCCTCCCTCTTTTGTCCCTTAATCTTATTGACTAATCCTGAGGGATTACAAAATACTATATTGACAAACTAATTTTTGAAGACTATACTGATGTTTATCATAAGGTTGTTGTATCAATATGAAACATAAACTCACCATTGTAACTACATTTACTATCATCATTTTTCTTTTTGGAACTTTCTACGGAAATGCGATTCTTGCAATGATCAAGGGTAGTTACAATATGGTAGCTTATGCAGCCACCCATGTTAACGCAAATAGTAGAGCAGGCAGTATTCGTTCCAACTCAAATTCTCACGCAAAGGTAAATAACGGAATAAATGTCAATACAGGTGATACAGTGCGTACTGTTGTTGTCAATGCGGGTGGGGGAAACAATAGAAATAATAACAATAGGAATAACAACAATAGAAATAAAGGAAATAATAATAATAATAATAAAGGAGGAAATAATAACAACAGAGACAAAAATGTCAGAGTCAGACGTGAAACAAACAGGGATGTGAGAGTTGTACGACGAATCAATAAAGACGTCAAAGTCGTCAGAAGAGAGGATACGTCTATTGTTGTTAAACCGCCGGTATTTGTCGGCAATCCAACTGAGACAAATGTTAATCAAAATGTTGAGCAAAATGTTGAACAAGTGGTCGAGAATAATAACAATCCGGTATTTGTCGGCAATCCAACTGAGACAATTATTGAGCGAGTGGTCGAGAATAATAACAATAATGAGAATATCAATGAAAATAATGTCGTGGTCAATCCGGTGATTGAAAATAATGTTGGAACAGTCGACACGGTGCGCGAAGTTGTCTATGAAACAGCTGGTGGTTATCCTGTATATGTTGCTCCTGCAAAAGTTTATAGGACTCCTGAAACCGGCGCCGGGTCGCTTTCGTTACTTGGTCTTCTACCTGCTGGTTTGATTGGTTCCATTCTCCGAAGAAGATTCATGGTTTAACGCTGAATTTTGCTGAAACTGATATAATTCCTCCATGCATGCAACTGGGATTCTCTACGTTGTAGCCACGCCGATCGGGAATCTTGATGATATTACTATCCGCGCTATAAAAACATTGTTTACGGTAGACGGAATAGCCTGCGAAGATACACGAAGAGCCGGGCAATTATTACGTCAACTGCAGCCTATGTATAGTAAGTTAGTATATTATACAGAGCGAACAGAAGCATCTCAGCATGATAAAAGGCCAGAGCTCATTTCATGCTATGAGCAGAATGAGCTTCAACGGATACCTCAAATTGTAAGTGCGTTAAAAAATGGTTTGGATATTGCACTAATTTCTGACGCTGGGACACCGGCTATCTCTGATCCAGGCTTTAAGCTCATTCGCGAGTGTATAAAAGAAGGGATAAAGGTAGAGTCAATTCCCGGACCATCATCTGTTATCTCAGCGCTTATCACATCAGGCTTGCCAACAGACAAATTCCGCTTTGTCGGATATCCGCCTAGGAAACCAGGACATAGGATGAAGTTTTTTGAGAATATCAAAAAATCCCAGGAAGACCTCAAGTCAACTGTGATCTTGTTTGAGGCGCCGCACAAACTACTCAAAACACTTGAAGAAATGCAATCTGTCTTTGGCGATATTGAGATTGTGATTGCAAGAGAATTGACAAAGATACATGAAGAGGTAAGGCGGGAAAAAATTTCCGCGTCAATAGCGCATTTTCAGAAAACAATTCCAAAGGGAGAGTTTGTTATTTTGTTTCATTCGGACGTACTGTAATTTTCGCGTGCGTCGCATCAAGGTCGCGAGGCTACTCGACCTTCCAGGTCGCGATCGCCACAATAAAACGCTATAGGATATTGACAAATCTTTACAATTCATTCTATAATTCATTGTTGTTGGTAACAACTATAAGTATGTCCTCGGAAATATTGACACGTCGACAAATTCTTAAAGCAACTGCTGCGGCTTCATTAACAGCTATCCCATTGTTGAGCGAAAGACCCCATGTTGCTGCACAGAGCAAGAAATCTCCTGATACACAAATTGTTATGCCCGATCCAGAGACGAGAGAGCAATTTATAGAAGCTTTTACATCTCTTATTGAGGACCAGATGAAACCTGAAGGATTAGAGCTTCTCGGTATGAAGCCTATTCTTGCTGACATAGAAGAAACTCAAGGAGCATGGTTTATTATGGAAAAATCAACAGTGATGGTAGAAGATAGCGAAAAGCCTGGTCAATTTATGGAAAATAGTAGTGTTGACTATGCATTACATATTCATGATCCCGCATCTCCAAAAGATTACATGGCAGCTCCTTTTCATGCATCATATGTACAGTATGATAATGACCCCAATAGTATGTTACAAATGATTTCGTTTATTATTGCACCTGATGGAAGTTTGCGTAAAGAAGCTGATACAAGTCAGTTACCCTTTGATTCGTTAAAATCAGTTCCTGAGAGGTATTTTACATATTTCGATCCAACAAAAACGTTATGGCTTGATTACCCGGAGGTTGATCCTCGTATGGCCCAACAAATCGTATCTGGAGGTACTCCCGATTTTATAAA
The DNA here is from genome assembly GCA_964457405.1 of uncultured Gammaproteobacteria bacterium. GTDB lineage: Bacteria > Patescibacteriota > Microgenomatia > Levybacterales > UBA12049 > CAYWEP01. Next base: position 5,306 of record CAYWEP010000057.1, on the reverse strand, counting down.
AAGAGATGATGGATTATTAATGTTATATCATGTAATTCTCGGGAAAAATGGCGTAGTCCTTTACAGCACTAATATATATAAACCTGAGGCGACACAAGAAGAAGCAGATAAACGAGGGGTATTTGAGAGGTCAATGAAGAGATTGGATACTAATTTAAGAATGTTTCGGGAAAGACTTCCGCAATTCAATACTCCTCAAGCGTAGACATATCTCCGAGCAAAATATTGGTATCTATTCAGTTTTTCCCAGAGACCACCTTCCAGGAGTCCATCCGGCCACCTGGAAGGTGACTGAATAGGCTCCTTCCAGGTGAGCGTTGGAAAGAACTGAATTCATACAAATATTGCTGTTGCAAATTATTTTTATTATCTCTATAATCTTTTTCATGGTTCACGCATCTGAGAAAGGAGATTCTCAAATTAGGTTTGCTCCCTCCGGAGAGGCTGTCTTGGGTGGGGTTGATGCATTCACGAGATTATTGGATAGATTAGGGAAGGTGAAGGAGGATAATTCTCTGGGCGACAGAGAAAAAGATATTATATTTGAGAGAGTAACTGTTTATGTGGCTAGCATGCAGGAAAATTCAGAAGTTGATGATCCGTACGACTATGCTACGGAATAGCGGATCAATATTCCTCAAGCGTTGAGGTGTCGCCGATGGGCTGCCCCAATTCTTTTGCTTTCAGGATTCTTCGCATAATCTTCCCGCTTCGCGTTTTTGGCAATTTATCAATGAATTCAACTTCTCGCGGATAAGCGTGGCCGGCCAAGTGCTTTTTGACGTGCAGCGCGAGTTCTTCTTTGAGAGCATCTGTCCCTTCTATGCCGGGTTTCAATACAATAAATGCTTTAATAATTTCCCCACGCTCAGGGTCGGGTTTGCCGATGACGCCTGCTTCAACGACGGATGGGTGCTCAACGAGCGAACTCTCGACTTCAAATGGTCCGACGCGCTCTCCGGCTGTTTTTATCACATCATCAGCCCGTCCGATGAACCAAATGTATCCATCTTTATCTTTTTTTGCTCTGTCTCCTGTGAAGTACCAGCCCGCATCGCTACGCGAAGCGTTGCTGGCGGGCCAGCCGTTCTTAAAATAGCTATCGTATTTTTCTTGATTTTGCCAGACAGTACGCATGATGGATGGCCAGTAGGGTCTGAGACAAAGATTTCCCTCCCCCTCCGGGGGGACGGGATTGGCATCATCGTCTAAGATAGCGGCCTCCATCCATGGGAGGGGTTTTCCCATAGAACCTGGTTTTATCTTCAGATCAGGCGTATTCGCAATGATGATTGATCCTGTCTCTGTCTGCCACCAGGTGTCATGGAATGGTTTACCAAATACCCTCTCGCTCCAAAGTACTGCCTCGGGATTAAGGGGTTCACCGACTGACGCGAGGTAGCGAAGATGCGAAAGATCGTATTTTTTTACCAGGTCATCGCCTTTGGCCAAGAGCATGCGGATAGCAGTTGGCGCAGAGTACCAGACAGTGATTTTATGTTTTTGTAAAATACCATACCAGACATCAGGATCAAATCGACCGCCGTGAACAACGGTTGTGATACCGAGTGCCCAATTGCTTAAGATGCTATAGACAATACCCGTTACCCAGCCGGGGTCAGCTGTGCACCAGTAAATATCTTCAGGTCGTAGGTCAAGGCACAAAGACGCAGATTGTTTTTGCTGGATGATACCGTAGTGTGCATGAACGATGCCTTTTGGTTTGCCGGTTGTTCCAGATGTGTAGAGCATAAATGCATAATCTTCGGGTTTGGTATGCACGATTTCGTATTCTTCAGAACATGAGCGAAGTTTTTCTTGGAACGCCTCATCGTCAACAACCAGCACATGCTCCAAGTTGGGCAGGTCTTTTTTTACATCGTTAATGCGGGGAAGGAGTTCTTTATTCGTGACGACGATTTTTGCACCGGAATTTTCCAATCTGTCTTTTAGCGCCGCTGCTTGAAAAGCTGAGAACATTGTCCCAGCTATTGCCCCTGTTTTGAGGATGCCTAAAAAGCCAAAATAAAGCTCCGGTATGCGAGGGAGAAAAAGAAAAACACGATCGCCCTTATTGACAACATAGATATGGAGAAGATTCGCAAGCTGATTGCTCTTTTTACTTAAATCGGAAAATGTAAATGTTTGTGTCTGACCACTATCCGGCTCATAAATGAGTGCAATTTTATCACCCAGGCCATTTTTGACAGGAACATCTATTGCATTATAGGCAGCATTCAGTGAATCGTCTTCAAACCAGGCAAGTGTGTTTTCCTTCTCTTTCCAATTGTAATTATAATTCACTATACTATTCTATAGAGATTTTTTGTCCAATGTAAAGAGGGGATTAGGGGACGAGATTGGTTGTGTTGCGGCGGTCTTTTTTGATAATATTGCCGTTTTTATCAATGTCATATAGTAGAACTTCTCCGATGGCAATTTCAAACTCAGAGATTTTATCGTCTGGAATGTGTTCTAGATATTTCACAATAGCGCGAAGCGCGTTGCCGGAGGAGGCAAGAACAATGTTTCTTCCCTCTTTGAGCTTTGGCAAGATCTCGGTTTCAAAATACGGAATTTCCCGCTCATAGACTTGCTTGAGGCTTTCGCCATGTGGAATGGGGTAGTCCCATCCTCGACGAATTTTATGAAATTCTTCATCCCCAACCAATTTTTTTACTTCCCATTTGTTCTTTCCTGTGAAATCTCCATAATTTCTTTCATTTATTGCCTTGTTTTCAGTAGTGGGAAGGTTTCCGATGTTGAGAGCATTCTTTATTGTCTCAAGCGTTTCTTTTGCTCGCTTCAGCGCAGCTGTATACCCAAGATGAAATTGAATATCTGCGAGGCTCTCTCCCGCTTTTTTTGCTTGTTCCACTCCTTCAGTGGTTAAAGAGGGGTCATCCCATCCGGTCCACAGACCTTTCGCATTGTAAGCAGACATTCCATGTCTCACTAATGCTAAGTAAGCCATTGTTTATTGTTTTAGTTCTTTCTCGATTTGGAGCAGCCGATTGTATTTGGCAACGCGTTCACCGCGGACAGGCGCACCGAATTTACAATAATCCGCAGAGACGGCGACGGCAAAATCAGCAATAAAATCATCATTTGTTTCCCCTGATCTGTGAGAGACAATTATCTTAATTCCTGCTTCGCGTGCCGCTTCAACAACCGCGAGCGATTCTATCACCGTGCCGATTTGATTCGGCTTTATAATAATGCCGCTTATGGCTTTCTTCTTAATTGCGGTTGAAAGCCTGAGAAGGTTTGTTGCGATTAAGTCATCTCCGGTAACAATTGTGTTGTCAACCTGGGCCTTAAGTGCTGTCCAGCCATCCCAGTCATCTTCCGCGAACGGATCTTCAAGATACAGTATGTGGTATTTCTTGATGAGCATACTGTATTCCGAGACGAGGTCTGAGTTTGTCAGGAGTCGTTTTCTCTCTTTTAATGCATACGTCTTGCCGTCATAAAACGTGCTCGCTGCGGCATCGATACCAAGGAATATGTCGTATCCCAGACGACTATTCGTCTGCGATATTGCCTCTGCAATAAGCTCGAGCGCGTCTTCATTTCCGGCAAGCATTGGCGCAAATCCTCCTTCATCGCCCACAAGGGTCGATAAATTCTTCGCCAGGAGGAGGTTTTTCAGTTTGTGGTATACGACAAATCCGAGTTGTACGCTATCGCTATATGACTTAAAGCTTGCAGGGAGGATAATGAACTCTTGCATGTCAAGATTTTTCCCTGCATGGAGACCTCCATTGATGATATTAAAAAGAGGTAATGGGACTTTCATCGGAGCTTGTAATTTGACGAATTGACGTAGGTATTGATAAAGCGGCATGCGTTTTTGTGCTGCTGCGGCCTTGGCAACTGCCATGGAGACAGGGAGGATTGCATTTGCTCCCAACTTTCCCTTATTTGGTGTTCCGTCAAGTGCAATCATTTTTTTGTCAATTTCTCCCTGAGACGTCACGTCCATCCCTATAAGACTAGGAGTAATGATCCTTTCTATATTTTCCATAGCGCGGCGGACGCCAAAGCCGAGAAATCTGCTCTGATCACTATCGCGAAGCTCGACTGCTTCATATGTTCCGACCGACTTACCGCTGGGACATGATGCGCTGACGCTAAGATCTGTATCAGTAGCAAGGATAACCTCAACCGTCGGAATACCGCGGGAGTCAAGAATTTCCCGAGCAGAAAGGTGTTGTATTTTCATAGGATACTTAGGTGACTTACCTAAGCAACTTTCGCTCATAGAGCGCGATATCTTTTCGAACAGATTCTATCACATCGGGGGCAATAGATACACTGGTTATTCCCCATCCGACAAGTTTTTCAAGAAGGGATGGGTAGAGAGATGGCGCCTGGCCGCAAATAGAGGAAGTCACTTTGTATGTATGGCATATTTTGATGACGTGCTCAAGCGCCCAAAGTACAGCCGGATTCTGCTCATCAAACTCTTGTGCAACATCACTGTTGTCTCTGTCTGTTCCGAGCATGAGCATGGTGAGATCATTTGAACCTATAGACACACCGTCAATGCCAGCTAAAATAAATTTATCGAGGAGTATCACATTTGAAGGAATTTCGACCATCATCCATAGTCGAAATGACGCTGATCGGTATAAACCCGCGTCCGAAATAATGCGTTTTACTTGCAAGAGCTCTTTCACCGTGCGGACAAAAGGCAGCATAACCCATAAGTTCTTCAGGTTGAGTTTATTTCGTACCTTTTTTATTGCCTCAAGCTCAAGGTCAAACACTTGCGGGTCGTGCATATAGCGAAACGCCCCGCGGTAGCCGAGCATCGGGTTTGGTTCGACAGGTTCAAATTCTTTTCCGCCGATAAGACCACGGTACTCATTTGTTTTAAAATCCGATGTTCGGTACACGACCGGACGTGGGTGAAAGGCTCTACAGAATTTCTCAAGGTCTCCAGAAAGTTTTTCAATAAAGACATGCTTTTTGCCGTCTCTCAGAAATTTTTTAGGATGTGTACCGATGGTAGCCATCATAAATTCCGCCCGAAGAAGACCGACACCATCGACGTGTTGCTTTGCAACCCGTTCGGCAATCTCAGGGTCTGCGAGATTGACGTACACTTTTGTCGCAGTATAGATTTTACTGACTATCGTCGGCGTTACTTTTTCTTGCAGAGAGATGAATCCGCCTTTATGCACTTCGCCTTTTGCCCCGTTGACTGTTACGACCACGCCTGTTTTCAGAATTGATGTGGCGTTCTGCGCTCCGACGACCGCGGGAATACCTAATTCGCGCGAAACGATTGCAGCGTGAGA
>CAYWEP010000056.1:0-7871 GCA_964457405.1 uncultured Gammaproteobacteria bacterium | reverse complement strand
GAGCTATGATCCACTAGCGATGCGGTATTTGTACTTGCAAACGCACTACCGGCAGGAAATGAATTTTACTTTTTCGGCGCTTGACGGTGCACAAAAAGCCCTGAGTCATTTGCGCGAGGAAGTAGCAGGTTTCAGTGAGCCAAAAATTGGTTGCGCGGAGTTTGAGCAGAAATTCCTCGATGCAGTAAATAGTGATTTAAATATGCCAGAAGCACTCGCGATTGTTTGGGAGCTTCTCAAATCAGACTATCCGGATTCTGCAAAATTGCAAAGCGTCTTAAAAATGGACAAAGTATTGGGGTTAGATCTTGCAAAGGCACAGCAGTATGTAGGGAAGACAATGCCTGTTTCCATTCCGGCGGAGGTGCAACATCTGATAAACGAGCGGGAAAAACTGCGAAAAGAAAAACGATACGCTCAGGCCGATCAATTGCGTAACAAAATCAAAAAGCTTGGCTTTGACATCGAAGATTCCAAAAAGGGTACAGAGGTAAAGAAAATCTAACTATCTTCTTAAACGCGAATAGATAATAGCTGACGCACCGGCGGCAATCCCTGCAGCTCCCGCGACACCCACCAACAACCTTGCCCGTTCCGCACTCTCTTTTTGAACCTGTGGAGAAAGCACTGGAGGATTATTTCTATTCTCAAATAACGTCCAAGCCCGCGAACCTGCTGTGATGAGGTTTGAAGCTGTGGTTATCCCGTCAAGTACTGATTGAACAGGAATACCTCTTATCTCAGAGAAAACAGTTGCGCCTGTTCCAGTTGCCGCGCGACCTACTCGCGTACCCAAATATCCAAGCTTTCCTCCTTCGGGGGTCGGATGTCCAAGTGATTCAACCCTTGCCCGGGCAAGACTCGGCAGCGTACTGGTTGCAGCTGTGGCAAGCGCTAAGTTCCTACCTAAACGATCTCCTCGTCGATGCGCAGCAGCAGCACGAAGGAACGCAGTTCCTATTTCCTGCCCTCTATCATTAAGAACATCAACCTTCTGTCCATTAGGATTTTCTATTTTCTCAATGCGTGCCTTTTGTCCATCTACTGCATCAAGAAGAGAAGATACGCCTATTACAGCTAATGGCAATAAGGCTTCGGATGGGTTTCTCTTTATTTCTTCCTGACGTGCTGTTGCTATCGCCGCGCCAAGTAGAACTCCCATACTCCCGGCAGCGCTGATATGGTTGGCTTTAAGCCTAGGAAAGCGCGTGTGAAGAAATTTTGCGACAGCTCCGGTAGCACCTGCGGTTCTTCTGCGAAGTTCAGAATTTCTTGTCTGGGAAACACTTTCTTGCCTTTCTGCGTTCATAAAAGAAAGGAGATTATAACACATAAGTACAAATGATTGATTGTGCAATTCTTATTGACAACAAAGCAAAAGTTGCTATTGATGAGGTAAGAAATTATGCCAGTTGAGCAACTGACCGGTTCGAAAGCATCTGAGCTGCCCCTGCCACCAAATACCACAAGGGATATACGGATTAAGTTGCCCAACGGAAAAGAAGTCACTGGTTCACGTGCTAGTCTGATAAATACATTGGCTAAAGCAGAACTCGTCCTTACTGACGGGCGATTTACTCCTAATAATTGAGAATTTTTTAGATTTTACGCAGAGCAAGGTAAAAGCTAAGCAGCAGGTATATAAGGAGAGCCTGCCACATGAGGATTGAGAGTAGAGCGCTGCTTAAAATGAATGCCAGGGAGCTTCGTATAATACCGTCGACTTCAAAAACATACGAACCAACCCTGCCTACAACAAACAGTATTGCTAGACCATAGAGTGGGGAAAAAACAACCGGTAGCAATACGCGATGCCTCGTCAGTTCGCGAACCGATTTGTAAGGCGTTATCGCAAGACCCAAGAGTGTTTTCGTCCAAACATAGGCGATGAATAGTAATAATGTCGGCCTTTGTTTCATACTCACTAACCCTCGAATCCTCCAAAACCCCCGAATATCGCCAACACAAGCTCGTAATATCGATGGCCCAACAACGATCCAAGCACAGCAGTTATCAAAAACGAAAACGGTATCATAAATCGCCATGGGTGCTCGCCAAGCCAAAGGCTGGATATCACAAAGACATTGCGCAATGGCATTTGTTTTATCAATTTTTCCTGCTCTGTTGCCCGCTCTTCAAGTTTCCTTAAGAAATCACGTTCGTCCATAGGTTTTTTTAAATCCCATCCGTGCACGGAATAGAAGCGACTCTGTTGCTTTGAAAGAGAGGTTAAGCATTGCTGCGATATCTTTTACTTTTACACCATCCTCGTAATGCAATCTAAGTATTTTTTTATATTGGTGAGACAGTTTGTCCATGGTGTTCTCGATTTTATCCCTGACTTTGTTTTTCTCAAATTGAAATTCCGGTTCTGCCATTTTTGACGCTGCAATCTCAAGATAGGGGACTTGGGAGAAAAGGACTGACTTTATCTTGCGCTTGCGATAAAAATCAACTGTTTTATTCCGCGCAATCCGATAGAGCCAGCTTTGGACATTGCTTTTGTCCTTAAGAAGGGGCAGGCTATCAAGCGCGTCTAAGAAAACGTCATTTAAGATCTCTTGCGCGTCTTCTTTTCTGGGTAAGCGGCGAGATAAGTAGACATGGATTTTGGGAGCAAAAGTCCGGTAAAACTCCAAAATAGCTTGCCTATCACCCTGCACTACTTTCTCAATCACCGAGGACATCTGTTAATTATACAATTTCTTCTAAACAAAAGGCAAAAATCAACCTGGGGGTAATGGTTTTTATCGAAGCTCGAATGATTTCTTGAAATTCTGAGACATATTAATCAATACCCCTTCTTGGGGAAGTTTTTCTATGCAGCTTCGAGACAGATTACAAGGTTCAACCTTAATGAGGCTAATAAGGTTGAACCTTATGAAGAAATATGAACTTGAGAGATTTTAGAAGTGCCAAAGAAAGGCGGGAAGCGGTTGAAAAAGAATTGGAACTGAACCTTGCCCATATCGGGCTGTTTTCGTTTCGAGAGGAGCAGGTTGCGGGGAGAAATATTGAGAATCTCATTGGCGCGGCACAAATACCACTCGGCATCGCCGGGCCTCTTCAAATAATGTCATCTCGAGCGAATGCGAGAGATCTCGAAGATCCTGAGCGAAGCCGAAGGGCCCATCAGGAGATTTCTCTCCGCCAGCTGGCGGATCGAAATGACAAGCATGAGTTTTATATTCCACTTGCGACGACGGAGGGGGCGTTAGTAGCTTCTGTAAACCGTGGATGCAAAGCAATAACTGAATCAGGTGGCGCAAATGTTTACTCGTATCGGGTCGGCACGACGCGCGGGCCGGTTTTTTTCACCGGTTCAATTGAGAAAAGTAAGAAGCTTTATGAGTGGATGAAAAATAACGAAAAACTCCTTAAGAAAACTGCTGAAAGTACATCCTCTCACCTCACGTACAAAAAAGCTTTGGTTCGGAGCATGGCAGACCATGTTTTTGTCAGGTTTTCATTTGACACAGGCGATGCGATGGGGATGAACATGGTGACGATCGCGACTGAAAAAATAGCAGAACTCATTGAAAAAAAAACTGGCACAACTTGTCTTTCAATTGCAGGGAATTTTGATATTGATAAAAAACCGTCATGGATGAATTTTATCAATAACCGTGGCCATAAGGCATGGGCAGAAGTAAAAATACCGAAACGGGTTTTATCCGACATTTTGAAAACGACCGCGCAAAAACTTTTTGATGTTTGGTATGCTAAATGTATGTTAGGGTCCGCGATGAGCGGTTCTTTAGGTTTTAATGCGCATTTTGCTAACGTAATTGCAGCAATTTTTCTCGCAACAGGCCAAGATCCAGCACACGTTGTTGAGGGAAGCCACGGCATAACAACCATGCGGATACTGAAAAACGGAGATTTATATGTTTCAGTCTATCTCCCAGCACTTATGCTTGGGACAGTCGGCGGCGGCACAGGGTTGCCAACGCAGCAAGAAGCACTGAAAATATTAGGTGTTTCCGGAGCAGGAAAAGTAGAAAAGTTTGCAGAAATCATCGCAGGAGCAGTGTTGGCCGGGGAGATATCGTTACTTGCGAGTTTAAGTGCTGGAACACTGGGGACAGCGCATGAGAGATTGGGGAGAAAGAATGTCAAATCGCAAACCTCAAATGGCAAATCTACATCTAAAATCTGAAATCTAAAAAAAGATTTACGATTTGCGATGTAATTTTGAGATTTGCGTTTTGCGATTTCAGATTTGTTATGACTGGCATCATTTCATACGGTACTTACATTCCAAAATATCGCATTAAGATTGCGGAAATCGCTGCGCCGTGGAAGCGAGAAGAGCAAGAAGTAGTCGGTGGGTTAGGAGTTATTGAGAAATCAGTCGCAGGGATTGACGAAGATGCGGTAACGCTTTCTATTGCGGCGGCATATGAGGCGCTTAATACGATTGGGCTATCTGCACAGGACGTTGAGGCAGTGCTTATTGGGTCTGAGTCTCATCCTTACGCAGTCAAACCGTCATCAAGTATTGTCGGCGAGATTCTCGGCATCCACGGCAATTATTTTGCAGCAGATTTAGAGTTCGCCTGCAAAGCTGGGACCGCTGGAGTGCGCTTGATTAATAGTTTAGTAAAGTCCGGCGAGATAGAATTCGGTATTGCAATTGGGAGTGATACGGCACAGGCAAAGCCCGGTGATATTCTCGAGTGCACTGCAGGATCTGCAGCGGCCGCATATATTTTGGGCAATAAAAACGTCATCGCTGAAATTACTGCGACCACATCCTATACCACTGACACGCCTGATTTCTGGCGTCGCGACGGACAAAAATACCCCTCCCATGGTGCGCGATTTACCGGTGAGCCAGCATATTTCACCCAGGTTTTGTCAGCAAGCAAGCAGTTATTAGAGCAAACAAAAACTCAACCAAAAGACTACGACCACGCAGTATTCCATATGCCAAATGGCAAATTCCCCCGTAATGCAGCAAAGAGATTGGGATTTACAGACCAGCAAATAAAGAATGGTTTTTTAGTCGAAAAAATCGGCAACCCATATTCTGCGTCATCACTGATGGGTCTGGCGGCAGTTCTCGATAGTGCAAAACCCGGACAAAAAATATTTCTTTGTTCATATGGCTCAGGAGCAGGCAGCGACGCATTCGCGTTTTCTGTCACAAAAAATATAACAGCCTTCCAGAAAAAGAAAAAATCAAGCGTTCTGAGCCAAATAGAAGACAAATCATATATTGATTATTTGGAACTGAATCAGAGGCAGATAGTGAAGAACGCGGCATAAACGATTGCTAAATTGTTTCATTGTTAAATTGTTAATCTTTATGAAAATAAACGTAGCGGGGGTAGGTCTTACCAAATTCGGAGAACTGTGGGACAAAAGTCTTTACGACTTGGCATTTGACGCTGCAAAAGAAGCACTCGATGATGCGGGTTTAAATATAAAACAAATTGATGGGATTTTTGTCGGGAATATGCTCTCAGGTGTTCTCTCAGGTCAGGAGCATCTGGGCGCAGTGGTCGCGTCACTTCTTGGAAGCAACGCACCAGCGCGAAAAGTCGAGGGAGCATGCGCTTCAGGCGGACTCGCAGTCCATGATGCGATTGAATCAATCCTTTCAGGTTTGCACGAAAGCGTACTGGTTGTCGGCGTTGAGAAAATGACTGATGCTTCGCCAGGAAAGGTGATGGCGGGTCTTATGGGAGCAGGCGCTGAGGATGAGCGCCTCGCCGGCTTAACATTTCCCGGGCTCTACGCCCTCTTGGCAAAAGCGCATATGGCAAAATTTGGCACGACAAAAGAACATATGGCGCACGTTGCTGTCAAAAACCACTACCACGCATCACTTAATGATAAAGCGCAATTTCCATTTGAAATCTCAGTTGACAGAGTCATGAAGAGCACTCGCATTACTGACCCGTTTACTTTGTTTGATGCTTCGCCTATAACCGACGGTGCGGCAGCTATCGTTTTGACAAGAGGTGCAAAGGTGCAAAGGTTAAGAGGTGCAAAGAGTGTTTATATAACGGGGAGTGCGATGGCGACGGACACGATAAGCCTTTCGCAGCGGGAGAGTTTGACAGAATTAAAAGGGACACGACTTGCTGCGGAAAAAGCGTTAAAGCAGGCAGGAATAGGACCAAAAGACGTCAATGTCGTTGAAGTGCATGATTGTTTTACCATTGCAGAAATTCTCGCCATGGAGGATTTGGGATTTTGCAAAAAAGGAGAAGGCGGAGAATTCATTGCTTCTGGTCACACGCGGCTTGGCAACAAAATGCCAGTCAATACATCTGGAGGCTTAAAAGCCTGTGGTCATCCAGTCGGCGCAACTGGCGTCAAGCAAATTGTCGAAATCACGCAACAATTGCAAGGAAGAGCAGGCCGCAGGCATGTAGAGGGGGCGAAAGTTGGTTTAACACAAAATGTCGGTGGCACAGGAGCAACAGTTGTAGTACATGTATTACAATCGTAAAGCTCAAAAATCAAAGATCAAAGCCAAGATCAAAAATAAAAGCTTTAAACTTTACGCTAGGCTTTGCGGTTTGAGATTTAAGATTTGAATTATGAATAATAGTCCATCAGTAATTTGGAGATATCATAAAGCGTTACACAAGTACTTAGGCCTGCACGGTAAGATTGTTGTGTGGACAAAAGTATATGTCGCACCAGTTGGTTTTGAGCACGAAGCACCCTACATTGCGGCAATCGTCGAGTTTGAAAACAAAAAAAGAATGTCTGTCCAAGTCGTTGATTGCGATGAGTATGGACTGAAATACGGGCAAAAAGTCGTCGGGGTAATTCGAAGAATTGGCAAAGCAGCACCAGATGGGCTGATACTGTATGGAGTGAAGGTAAAGCCGATAAAATAATTGTTAAATTGTTGAATTGTTTCATTGTTGTCAAAATAACAATTTAGCAATGGAGCAATATAACAATTTCATAGTGTTGGTTCAAAGAATAAAAACAGAAAGAACAATAAGAAACAATGAAAGTTACTAAACCAATCGTTGTTTCTGTCCCTGGAAAAATTCACTTTTTAGGTGAGCATGTTGTCGTGTATGGCAAACCTGCGCTTTTGGCAGCAATAGATAAACGTTGCGTTGTCACTTTATCTCCACGGAAAGACAAGAACATAGAAGTAATTTCGAAAAACTTTAATAAATCAATAACTGTTTCAGTAGGTGCTGTTTTGGAGGGTAGGAAGTTAGCAGAAAAAAACTGGGAAACATTTATTCAAAACGGAGATATCAAATTACTTACTGCTTTGACCAAAGATACTCTCTCGTATCCTCTAATTGCAGTAGGTGAAAGTATAGCACTACATAGTAGTAGACTTTCAACTGGTTTTACGCTCACTATAGATTCAAACATTCCAATCGGCGCAGGACTTGGGTCATCTGCAGCGCTCGCAGTGAGTATTGCAGCTGCGGTCAGCTTATTCCTCAAAAAAAGTCATCCTGAACTTGTTTCAGGACATCATAGTGTCATTTCGACCCCGAGCTTGTCGAGGGGGAGAAATCCCCAAGAGATCTCTCGTCGTTTCACTCCTCGAGATGACAATTTGGATCTTAAAAGCATTTTTGATATCGCTTATCGTACAGAGCAGAAAAAACACGGGAGGCCATCAGGTGGCGATCCAGCAACAGTCATTCATGGTGGTCTTGTATGGTTTCGTAAAGAAACAAATGACCTCAAAATTATTCAACCAGTTTCATTTAGCATGCCAGAAAATATTAGCCGAAATTTTTATCTGGTTGATTCAGGAAAGCCAATTGAGGGAACAGGCGAAATGATCGCGCGTGTCAAAGCATTTCATGATACACACACTGAGCAAGCGCACCGGATTTTTGACGATCAAGAAAACCTCACCAGGCAACTGC
>CAYWEP010000055.1:0-8172 GCA_964457405.1 uncultured Gammaproteobacteria bacterium | reverse complement strand
TTTAAGCCGCCTCTCTATGCGTATCTGACAGTGATTCCGGTTAAAATTTTTGGCCTTACTGAGTTTGCAGTGCGATTTGCTTCGGCGTTTTTTGGCGTACTGACGGTACTTGTTACATTCTTTCTGACAAAGAGAATATTTTACAAATCACCGCATGCTACGCCCATTGCCCTTGTTTCGGCATTTGTGATGAGTATTTCTCCATGGCATATAAATCTTTCCAGAGCAGCGTTTGAAGCAAATGTCGCGACCTTTTTTCTTGTCAGCGGCGTATGGTTATTTTTAGGTGGCGTACAGGAGAGAAGATGGTATCTTGTTGGTTCTGCAATAGCCTTTGCTCTGTCTTTCTATACGTTTAATACGGCTCGTATTGTTGCGCCATTGCTGGTTCTTGTCCTTTTTGTTGGTTACTTCAAAATCCTGGTAAAACGGAAAAAGGAATCTATACTTGCTGCAATTGTTGGTACCCTTCTCTTATTGCCACTTATTCCATTCCTCCTTTCACCACAAGCGAGCCTCCGATTTAAAGAGGTAAATATTTTCTCAGACATCGGACCTGTAGAAAGAGCGAATACGCAAATAGCAAATGACCAGAATGCATTCTGGTCTAAGATTATCCATAATAGACGGTTTGCTTTTGTACGAGAATACCTACGACATTACTTTGACAATCTTAGTCCGCAATTTTTGTTTATAAAAGGCGATGGGAATCCGAAGTTTTCAACGATGGACGTCGGGCAACTATATATATGGGATTTGCCATTTTTTGTGATCGGTTTACTCCTCCTTTTTCGAAAACGCGAAGGATTTTGGTGGATTATTCCCATGTGGCTTCTTATCGGTATTGCTCCTGCCGCTATGGCGAGGGAAACGCCGCACGCACTTCGGATAGAAGCAGCGCTCCCAACGTTTCAGATATTTATAGCCTATGGTTTTGTTTACACAATACTTATTAGTAAAGTGATCCAATCTAAAAGGCTGCAATTGTATCTTGTGAGCGGAGCACTATTGCTACTTTTCTTCAACGTTTTATATTATTTTCATGGCTATCATACTCATTATCCAAGGATGTATTCTGGCGAGTGGCAGTATGGATACAAGGATTCTATTGAGTATGTAACGTCAGTACAAGATAAGTATGATGATATTTTTATAACAGACGAGCTTGGAAGGCCATATGCGTACTACGCTTTCTATACGCAGGAAGATCCAGACAAGTTTCGGGCATCAGCGCAGGTAAAGCGTGATGTTTTTGGATTTGTTACGGTTGAAGGCTTTTCCAAATATCATTTTTTGAAAGACATGCGTACTATGAAAACTGATTCAAAAAACATACTCTATATCAATACACCAGGCGAAGTACCCAAGAACGCAAGCATTCTGAAGACATTCACGCTCAAAAATGGGAATCCTGTTCTTGTTGCGTATACTTTATAGCTATTCATGAAAATATCTCTATATATTCTCATAGGTATTCTCCTTATTGCGTCTGGACTTCGCCTTTTTGCCTTAGGCAATGTTCCGCCGTCGCCTGACTGGGATGAGGCTTCTCTTGGGTACAACGCGTATTCTATTCTAAAAACAGGAAAGGATGAATATGGAAAGTTTCTTCCAGTCGTCCTTCGTTCTTTTGATGACTACAAGCCTGCCTTGTATGTCTATTTTGCTATTCCATCAATGATTATTTTTGGGTTAAATACATTCGCAGTCAGGCTGCCCTCTGCGCTTTTTGGAATACTTACTGTCCTTATGACGTTTTTATTTGTTCGAGAGCTTTTCAGGAAAGAAGGGCTGGTATTGATGGGGAAGCGAATTCATTCTGACTTTCTCGCTTTGACATCTGCGTTTCTTCTGGCTATTTCTCCATGGCACATACAGTTCTCAAGAATTGCATTCGAATCAAATGTCGGTATGGCGCTTAATCTTCTTGCCGCATATTTTTTTCTCGTTGGTCTCAAAAGACCTATTGTATTATCTCTCTCTGCGTTTTTCATGGGATTAAACATTTATATGTATCAGAGTGAAAAAGTATTTACTCCTCTGTTGCTTCTCGTTTTATCACTTGCATTTCTGAGGCCACTTTTACGATTACCAAAGCAATATTTGGTTCTAGCAATTGGCGTTGGGCTTCTGACTATATTACCGATGGGTATGTACCTTGTTTCAAACCAAGAATCTCTCGCCCGGGCGAGAGGAGTCAGTATATTCGCTGATTCAACAGAGTTTCTAAAGGAAAACGTGCAGAAGTTAAGTCATGATAGGGAAAAAGGGGATGTCATTGGGCTTTTTTTTGACAATCGACGGATAGAGTACACAAAAGCAATAATCGCTGCATATATTTCACATTTTGATCTGAATTGGTTATTTATCACGGGAGATATCGCGCGTCATCATGCTCCGGATATGGGATTACTCTATCTTGTCGAGTTGCCATTTTTATTTGTTGGTATTTATATTTTGCTGTTTGCAAAAATTGATAAAAGAATAAAACTACTGCTCTTCCTATGGTTATTCATCACCCCAGTTCCCGCATCGGTGACTAGCGGTGTTCCCCACGCAGTACGCGCATTAAATTTTCTCCCGATTCTCCAGATTTTTAT
The DNA here is from genome assembly GCA_964457405.1 of uncultured Gammaproteobacteria bacterium. Classification (GTDB taxonomy): domain Bacteria; phylum Patescibacteriota; class Microgenomatia; order Levybacterales; family UBA12049; genus CAYWEP01. Next base: position 5,572 of record CAYWEP010000055.1, on the reverse strand, counting down.
TGCTTTTGGCTTGTTGACCTGCTTCTTTGTGGTATCAAATAGCAAATATAAAATAGCAAACGTCCATATAAAATATTTTCTATTTTCTCTGTATTTTTCATTTTTCATTTTTAATTTTTCATATTACTTGAATCAATATTTTGTCCAGCAGAATTATTACAACTCACTTGACTGGCAATACGGGTACGAGAACGCAATACCAGCGATGCAGAAAATAGAAAAAAATTACAAAAAAATCATCGTTTCAAACCAGGCGCCACTTGACCAGTCATATATATTTTTTTTATTCTACCTGCGATATCCTCCTGATCAATATCAGAGAGAGGTTCTCAGTGCATCTGGTGGATTTCGAGAAAATCATGCGTTTGGCAAGTATGAATTTAGGCGAATACAATGGGGTCGCGAAGAGAAGAGTAAGGAAGTACTCTACGTCGGACGGCCCGGCGACTTCCCCGATCGTATCCCCATGCAAAAGCAGAAGTACCTCGATAATGCTTCTGGTATCAAAATTATAAGCGGTTGAGACTTTTTATGATAAACAAAAATTCCCCAAGGATACTGCTTTTTTTTATAATTATCATTGCTGCTTTTTTGCGTTTGTACAATCTCTCATCCGTTCCTCCGAGTCCTTCACTGGACGAGGTTTCAATTGGTTATAATGCTTACTCAATTCTCAAAACGGGAAGAGATGAGTATGGAAACATATTACCGGTACTCCTTCGCGCGTATGATGACTGGCGGCTGGGGCTGTATGTATATCTGGTTGTCCCATTTTTACACCTCTTTGGCTTAAGTACACTGGCAGTCCGGTTGCCTTCTGCTCTTTTGTCGGTATTCACGGTTTATCTTACGTATAGACTAGTCCGCGAGTTATTTGGGAAAGAAAAGATACTGGCATTTGGTAAACAGATCAGCACCGAATACCTTGCCCTGCTTGCTTCTTTTTTGTTGGCGATTTCTCCCTGGCACATCTATTTATCAAGGCTTGGTCATGAAGTAAATCTTGGGTTAACTGCCTTTTTGCTCGGTATATACTTTTTCATACGAGCAATACGGCATGCTAAAAAAACAGGGTCTTTCATAGCATCCTCGATTTTTTTCGTTCTTTCTCTCTATGGTTATCAGAGTGAAAAAATTATTGTTCCGGTGGTGATTCTGGGAGCAGCCATACTGTTTTATAAGAAAATACTTCAACAATGGAAAGAAGTTACGCTCGCTGCGGTAGTAGGAATTGTGCTTCTTATTCCACTTATCATCGCTTCATCTAATCCTCAGGCGCTTATTCGATTTCAGGCAACGTCTGCATTTTCAAATATTGCTCATAAGTATCAGCAAAGTGCAGAAAATATACTTGCGGCACAAGAGAGGGGAGATGTTGTCGGACAGCTTCTCAATAATAGAAGACTCGTTGTTCCTAAGATATTTATTGGAAATTATGTTTCGCATTTTAACCCATTATGGTTATTTAGCGGCACAGAAAATGAGCAGCATAAAGTCCCTTATCTTGGGCTTATCTATATATGGGAATCTATTTTTATTCTTGTTGGAGTTGCGGTTTTATTACGCGCAAAAATAGATTGGCGGTATAAAGCGTTTATTCTGCTCTGGTTTTTCTCATCCCCTCTGGCCGCAGCGATCACAACTGGTTCGCCCCACGCAATGCGATCATATGCGTTTTTACCGCTATGGCAGTTGTTTTGCGCATTAGGGATTCTTATGGCATTTGGAAATCTTCGTCAATTTATTTCAAGCAAATTGCTTGTTGGTTTACTTGCGTTTATATCTGTAATAAGCGGTATATATTTTGCGGTCAATTATTTTGTTGTTTTTCCAAAAACACAATCTGCATCGTTTCAGTACGCCCTCTCAAAAGCTATCCCATACGTAAAACGGGTTGAAAAAGAGTATTCGCAGATTGTCTTTTCCAATGAGGACAATTTGTATCAATCATATATGTTCTTTTTGTTTTACAGCAAGTATGATCCGAAGCATTATCTGTCTTTGGGCGGGACGAAATCCGGCGGTTTTGCAGAGAAGCATAGTATTGGAGACTATCAATTTAAACCAGTTGAATATAGTATTATTCCGGAGGGAGCACTTGTTATTGGAAATATGTATGAAATTCCGAGCAACGCTCGGATTTTGCAAACATTTTCAAATCTTGATGGGATAGATGTGATATCAATTTCTGAAAAATGAATAAAATAACTATACTGCTTTTCGTTTCTCTATTTTTTCTTGGGTTTTTATTGAGAGCGCAAGAAACAATTTCCAGAAATTTCATTTTTCTTATTGACCAAGGTCGCGATATGCTAGCGGTTAAGAGCATAGTCTTTGACCATCATCTAACGCTCATTGGGCCATATACAAGTCTGCAAGGAGTATTCCAGGGTCCCTTGTGGTACTACTTACTTGCTATTCCGACTTTCCTTACTGATGGAGACCCCTGGGGTAGTGTCGTGTTAATGTTGCTGATTAGCCTAGCAGTATTCGTGATTGTTTTTTTCTGGCTCAAAAAAGACTTTGGTAATACAACAGCGTTGCTAACGGCATTCTTATTTGCTGTTTCTCCTGAAGCTGTCGCCGCTGCTACCTATAGCTGGAATCCCCATCCAATGTGGCTTTTGATTCCGATCTCTGCATTATCTTTTTATCAGGTTGTAAAGAAGAAGTTTCGGTTTCACCTTGTTCTTTGGCCCGGGCTTTCTCTGATGTTTCATTTTGAGGCTGCTCTAGCAATTTTTCTCTTTCTCGCTTACTTACTTGTAGGAGCAATATTTTATAGAGATAGTTTGAAAAACAAATTTTTTCTCTTCGGGATAGGCGTTGCAGGCTTACTATTTTTACCGCTGGTGATTTTTGATGTACGTCATGATTTTCTCATGAGCCGCTCGGCGCTCAAAATTCTTACCGGTAGTAATCAGGGGTTAATAGTAAAAGGAGAAAGTCTGCATTATATTAATTTGGTCCAAAATCATGTCGTAACATTTATTGAAAACTTCCGATCGTCATTCAGCGACGGGAGAAGCGTTGTTTTATTTGCAAAACTCCTCTCTGTCGTTATTGTATTTTTTCTTTTGTTCGGCAAGAAATACAAACTGTTTACGAGCAATGAATACACGTTTGGGTTATTATTGGCCAGAATACTTATTGCGGTGTACTTATTGTCGTTTCTCTATCCTTTCCCGATTCGGTATTGGTTCCTTACCGGTTTCCAATCTTACTACCTGCTTCTGTTTGGGTTAGTGCTCGGTGCGCTTTGGAGGTCCAAAAGATGGAGAGTATTTATTTTAGTAACTATTGTTATTTTTATGCTTCCTGTTCTCAAACGATTGCAGCTTCTTTATATCACCCCGCCAAACGACGGAGGTGTTGCAAAAATAAAAGGTAAAATTGATGCAATAGATTTTGTTTATAATAGAGCACAGAGCAGAAGCTTCGGCTTATTAGTTTTTACGCCGCCCGTGAATACGGACGCGTATGATTATCTGATCTGGTGGAATGGGAAAAATAAGTATGGCTACGTACCGCATAAAGATAAGAAGGGAGAGTTTTATTTGCTGATTGAGCCTGATCCGGGCCAACCCTGGACCTATCAAGGATGGCTTGATACTGTAATAAAAACAGGTAAGATTAAAAATACGGTAACTCTGCCGAGCGGATTTATTATTCAACAACGGTACGAAGCGTTATGAGAATTACTAATAGGCTTTTGCTATCAGTGCTTTTTGTTCTCTCCTTGCTTCCCCTTTATGACTTGACTCATCCAGGCCTGCCTGTTACGCATGATGGACAGGATCATGTCATTCGAATTGCAAATTTTTATCAAAATCTAACGGAAGGAAATATTGTTCCACGCTGGAGTAGCAATGTGAACTATGGCTTTGGTCATCCAGTACTGATGTTTTTCTATCCGCTTCCGTACTATGTTGCGTCTTTTTTCCACTTTCTAGGATTTTCCTTTATCGAAAGCACAAAGCTCATATTTGCCATTACCTTTGTTGCAAGCGGAATTACAATGTATTTGTTTGTAAAGATGTTACTTAACAAAGAAGCGGGGTTTGTCGCAGCACTTCTTTATCTATTTGCCCCATATCGATTTGTTGATTTCTATGTAAGAGGGGCAATTGGAGAGCATGTAGCATTTCTTTTTCCGCCTCTCGTTCTCTATTTTCTTCTTCGACTTTCTAAAAAACAGACGTATTGGAATTTTCTCGGAGGTGCCTTATCGGTTGCTGGGCTTATCCTTTCTCATAATGCGATGAGTCTCATGTTTTTGCCGCTCATCTTCTTTTTTGCGTTTTACCTGCTTTGGAAGTCTCATTTCCAGAAAATGCTTTTTCTTCAGCTTTTGGGGGTCATTATTTTGGGTTTTGCTCTTTCAGCTTTTTTCTGGTTCCCGGCAGTATTTGAAGCAAAATACACGCTTCGTACTATTGTCACTGCGGGTGAGTACGCCAAGCGCTTTATTGACCCGATTGGGTTAATGGGCGGCCCGTGGAGTTATGGGGGAAGTGGCGAGCTTAGCGTGCAGATAGGATTAGTGCAGATTGTCTTGGCAGTTGCGGCAGGAGTATTTTTCCTTTTGACCCGCAAAAAAAATTATGAACAATCTCTCTTTGTATTTGTACTCTTGCTATATTCTTTGGGCGCAATACTTCTGATGCTGCCCGCATCAGATTTTATCTGGAAGCATATTTTGCTGTTGCAAAGTTTTCAATTTCCATGGCGGTTTCTGTCCGTACCGGTATTTACAGCATCGGTAATGGGGGCTTTGGTTTTCGCTCATACACCTAAGAAGTATAAGATGCCGTTCCTTGTTGGGATTTCTGTTATTCTTTTGGCAAGCACATATCCTTTCTGGCAGGCAAAAGACTTTCTCAAAGAAAGTGACGATTATTTCACCCGCATCCAGAGAACAACAACAAATGACACTGGCGAAAGTAGCCCGATCTGGTCTATTCGCTTTATGGAGGTAAGACCAAAGGCGCATATAGAAGTGATCGATGGAAAAGCAACAGTAAAAGAGTTGGATAGGAATATTACAAGGCATACATACGAGGTTGTTGCTGAAGGAAAAGCCCGGATTCTGGAAAATACGCTCTATTTTCCCGGATGGAACGTTTTCGTTGACGGGGTAGCGGTTCCAGTTGAATTCCAAGATCAAAAAAATAGAGGCTTAATCACGTTTTTTTTAAACGAAGGGAAACATAGAGTTGATGTCTCATTTTCGGAAACAAAGTTGCGATTATTCGCCGATAGTATAAGCGTTGTAAGTATCATTTTATTGGGAGTATGCGGTATACTGAAGAATAGGTTATGGCACAAATTAGCGTAGTTTTGGCAACATATAATGAAGAGAAAAACCTGCCAGAGTGTTTAGTCTCAGTAAAAGACCTTGCGAATGAGATTATAATCGTTGACGGCGGGTCGAGAGATAAAACTTTGGAAATTGCAAAGTCTTTCGGCGCAAAAGTTATTGTCACCGACAACCCGCCGGTATTTCATATCAACAAGCAAAAAGCGATTGATAAGGCAACGAAAGATTGGGTGTTACAGCTTGATGCGGATG
>CAYWEP010000054.1:4335-8242 GCA_964457405.1 uncultured Gammaproteobacteria bacterium | reverse complement strand
AATACCCCAGAAGTCTTAAAGACACAGAATTTCCTCTATCAGGAGGTGGCACCGTAAAGTTTCAGGCATCGACTTGGTCCACTTGGGGAAGTGTCTGAAGGAACACGTCAATAGAAACAGGCTGCGGATGCTGATACTCCTGAGGCTCGAATGAACCGAGAACGCGTGTTCTGCCAGCGTACTTCCTTATATATGCCTCATCTTCTAGGGTGCCAAGCCCTTCCTCAATTTTTCTGGCACAACGAGCGAGCTGAAATTGCCGTAATCCTTCTGGATCCTCATAACGCTCTTGAAGAATTTTCTGCATTTCTCGTCTGGCTTCAGCTTTTACTGCTTTGTCTTCTCGATACAGTAAACGTTCTCCGCGCATCAATTCACGCATAGTAGACGAACCCATAGAGTGATGCCTTAGCGTTGACCCTGTCCTAATTATTTCTTGTCTTATGATTTCGGCCCGTCTTGACATAATTGTATAGATACCTATGGAACGGGAAATTTTGCAGTGAAAAGGCGGACTTCTTTGGCGATCGCAGCAAGTTTTTTATTTTTGGCGATTTTTGTGCGATATTCCTTCATTTGCTCAACTCGTTTTTGTTTATCATCCTTGGAAACATTCCAACCTTCAACTTCTTTTATTGCCTCGTTGTACCAAGCAGCGATTTTTTTCATTTCTTTTTCTTTCATGCCGCGGGTCGTGATCGCTGGTGTACCAAGACGAATGCCTGATGCGTAGAGAGGTGGCATTGGGTCTCCTGGAACACCGTTGTAGTTTAAAACAATACCCGCTGCCTCAAGCGCGATCGCAGCGACTCTTCCATTGACCGTTTTATTGCGAAGGTCGATGAGAATAAGATGATTTTCCGTGCCGCCTGAGACCAGATCAAAATCATATTTTTTCAACTCACTCGCCAGCATCTTTGCATTGACTACGATCTGTGTGCCGTATTTTTTGAAACTCGCAGTCGCCGCCTCTTTAAGACATACAGCAATTGCAGCTGTTTGATTGTCATGCGGCCCGCCCTGCAGACCGGGAATAATTGCAGTCTCTATCTTTTGCGGAAGCTGTGGGTTTTTCTTAAGGCCTTTGTCAGTCACCATAATGAGCGCGCCGCGCGGACCACGAAGTGTCTTGTGCGTCGTTGTCGTCACGATGTGCGCATAGGGTACTGGACTAGGATGGACGCCTGCCACAATGAGTCCTGCAATATGAGCAATATCAGCCATCAAGTACGCACCTACTTTGTCGGCAATCTGAGCAAAACGTCTGAAGTCAATCTTTCGCGGATATGCAGTAAAACCACAGATAAGAAGCTTTGGTTTTTCTTTCATAACTTGTTTCTCTATCTCATCATAGTCGAGTACTTCTTTTTTCTCATCGAGCGTATAATGGGAAAAAGAAAACAATCGACCAGATAAGCCTAACTTATGTCCGTGTGTAATGTGCCCCCCATAGGAAAGCGACAAACCCATAAGTTTCTCGCCATTTTCCAAAACGGCAAAATAGACTGCAGAGTTGGCAGGAGCACCTGAAAGCGCCTGGACATTGACATATGGCACGCCGAAAAGCCTCGAAGCCCGCTCCTGCGCGAGCGTCTCAACGCTATCGATCACGTCATTGCCCTGGTAATATCTCTTTTTTGGGAAACCTTCTGAATATTTGTTGGTTAGGACTGTTCCGAGCGCCTCCATGACGGCTTGCGAGGCATAATTCTCAGAGGGGATCATCTCAAGGACGTCACGTTGTCGCTTTTCCTCAGCTTTGATGAGCTTGTAGATTTGTGGGTCTGTTTTTTTGAGATGCTGCATTGCAAAAATCCGAAATTCGAATATCGAAACTCGAAACAAATTCTAATTTTCTAAATTCGAATGTCCAAAAATGTTTTTGTCATTTTGTATTTTGATATTGTTCCGGATTTCGAATTTTGGTATTCGGATTTTCCGAGTTGAGTATACCCAGATTTTCCTGTTTTGGCAAGTAGAAATTTTTTTACTTGCACTATCCAAAAAGGTTTCTATAATGAGATTGGGCTTCTCTGTTATGAGAGTACGACCGTCTGAAAGAGATACTACATCTATTCTCGGCCAGAACGGTAATTATGGACGAAGTAATTCCGATCGGAGCTCTTTATCAAAAGGACTCTTTTCCGCCTGAATCTGATTATAGAAGACGGACAGTCAATTTCTGGGAACAGAATCCAGAGCCTCCCCCTACTGTTCCCGAATTAATTTCAGATCAATTAAGTTTAAAAAATCTCGTGTTCCGAGTATATGTAACTTCTGATGGCAAGCTTTTGAATCTTGGCCATGCTCCAAATTTTAAGCCCGACACATCAGGTTATTTATTATTACCTCACGAAGTTGATCCTTTGTACACAGCCGAGGCAACCGCTGCAGGAGAGCCGCTTGATTCGTATGCTGGAATACACCCTGAGCTTAATAGATTAATCGTGGTGGGATATGAAAAAAAAGAAAGTGGTAAACAATTACGAAGGTTGAACGTTTCGATTACACGAGAAGAATATGCTAGGATTGCTGAGCTGGCAGGACTAAGTGGTGGGAATTATTCAGGAATCTACGACGCTTTTATGATACATAATAATTCGCATACGCCGGATTTAGCTGCTCCAATCTCAGTAGCTATGACCAAAAAAACAAATCCTTATTGTCTTGTTCGCGTCGCAGTTACAGATACCGGACCACAACTTGGACCGCGGACAGCGACAGGATTTGATCAAAACAAATTAAAACGGTGTGCGGAAGTTGTGGGGCTCCATACCAGACAAATAGATGACCTCATTAGTATCTCACTTGACGGCGCTTTTTCTATCTCTGTCCCTCGTTTTTTCAAACATGCGCCCCCGAAACCTCAATGCATCACTGTCTAATATACTACCTAGTATACAAAAGCTCTATTTTTCTCGATTGATAAATTTATACCGATAGCGACCGGATTCGCCTACTTCTTCAAATGTAATTTTTTTAAACTCCGAATAGTCAGGAAAGTACACATCTGCGTCAAATGTGGCGTCGACAATTGTCAAATACAATCTGTCGACAATCGGCATTGCTTGTTCAAAAATCTGCCCACCACCGATGATGAAGACTTCGTCTTCGGTATCAGGTATTGAGTATTTAGTATTAAGTATATTTTTTTTCTTTTCTTGCTTTATACTTGATACTTTATACTTGATACTCGCTTCTAGTGCCTCTGCCAATGAATGGCAAATATTTACCCCATCAGGTTTGAAATTGGGATCGCGAGTGATGACGATGTTGAGGCGGTTGGGCAATGGCCTTCCGATGGATTCGAATGTTTTGCGACCCATGATTACTGTATGACCTGACGTGAGGCGTTTAAATCTTTGCAAATCCTCAGGAATGTGCCAGAGAAGCTTATTATCCTTCCCCAATTCTCTGTTTTTGCCTATAGCTGCAATGACACTGATCACTGGCTTCGTCATAAATAAATTAATAATATACGAGTTTCGCACTTCTCGTCATTCTGGCAAAGTCCTGAGTTTATCGAAGGGCTTGTCCAGAATCCACACCTCACGAGATTCTGGAGTCTCCGCCAGCTGGCGGATCCCCAGAATGACAACTGCGAAATTCGTATAATAGTTAGGTTTCGTATGTCATGTAGTGATGTATCAATACGTCATTACATAAATCGCTCTTAACTAAACCATCCCTTGACGAACTTTGAGCCTCTTGCCGGTGTTTTACTTTGTAGATATTGACGGTGTTCGGTTTTCTCCTTTCCTCGCGCTCTCTGAAGTGCTATCCCTAAACCTCCATTCCCATTCTCGAGGATATTCTTTATTTTCGAAACAGTTTGCGTACTTGTTTTTGTTTTTATAGCAACAGTGCGGATATCTAGGCCACCATAAAGCAAACCAGAAATGTGCCA
>CAYWEP010000054.1:0-4325 GCA_964457405.1 uncultured Gammaproteobacteria bacterium | reverse complement strand
AATGTGCCAACGTCTTTTTAACATTCGCAACTCAGCCTTAGTTAGTATATCTTTAATAAACAGCTTTACCTCTTCAACATTTTCAAGCGATCCCAATATTTCATATAAGAAGTGCGTGCTTTTATAATATTCTTTTTCTTTAACTTCTTCTCTTGGCTTTGACATATTTTATATCTCCAGTGTTAGTGTACGCCTTATATATCCATGTATCAATACATCACAACATGAGTATTATCACCATTTTAGCTCTAGTTCTACCACCTCGAGGACGTTAGGGAGTAAATTATAATCTTTAAGCCTACCTATCTCAACCCATTCGGGCGTTACCTCTTCCGAAGGATGCAGTTGGCCGGAGTACTTCTTGCAGACAAAGACTTTCCAATCAAAGCGTTGTGTGGATCCGTCTTTTCTTTTAATTTCGGCAACAAATCGATTATTTGGGTAATTAACAAGGTCTGCTTCTGTTGCCACCAGCCCTGTCTCTTCTCGTAACTCGCGGACTGCTGCTTGATTAGGGGTTTCATAATTTTCGAGCCGTCCTGATGGTAGCCCATATGTCCCAGTCAAATGACTTGCTTTTTCTTCGTGCCTGACGAGGAGAACTTTATTGTCCTTTATGATCAGTATTCCGACTGAAGGAATTGTGTTCATTTTTATTCTGCTTCTGCTTTCCCTTCATACAGTCCTCCGGCGACGGTGAGTTCTCCTTTGAGGATTGGGTGAGGATCGTAGTTTTCAAGCGTTATGTGCTCAGGACCGAAATAGTCTAAACTTTTAACGCTCGGATCAATTTTCACTGTCGGGAAATCCTTTGGCTCTCTTTTTAACTGTTCTTTGACTTGTTCGATATGATTCTCATAAATATGCGCGTCGCCAAAAGTATGGACAAATTCACCTGGATTGTAGCCTGTTATTTGACAGAGAACAAGGAGGAGTAACGAATAGCTGGCAATGTTGAAAGGAACACCCAAGAAAAGATCGGCGCTCCGTTGGTAGAGTTGCAAATAGAGTCTGCCGCCTTTTTGGCTCACCTGATACATATTGTGGCAAATGGGAAATCGTGAGGCGTCTTCATACGTTGCCATTGTGTAGAGATACTCTGGATTCCAAGAGGTAACAATAAGGTTTCTTGCATCTGGATCGTCTTTCAATTCTTTTAAAACCCACCCCAACTGGTCAACAGTCCTTCCAGTTCTTGTTGGCCATTTTCGCCACATTTCGCCATATATCTTTGGCAACTCCCCCCACTTCTTCGCAAACCCAGCATCTGACTTTATCTTCCTAATAAACTCCTCTTTCGATAAACTTGTGACTTGCGACTTAGGACTTGTGACTTTTTTGAGATATATTTTGTATGGATAATCGTCCCAAATATGCACATTGTTATCAACGAGGTATTTAATATTGGTCTGTCCTGACATGAACCAACAGAGTTCATGGATTACTCCTTTCCAGTAGACTTTTTTCGTCGTCAGAAGAGGAAACCCTTTTGAGAGATCGTAGCGCGTCTGTCTGCCAAACACGCTATATGACACCGATCTAGTGCCCCGATCAGTGTTCTTGACACCATGACGCAATACGTCCTTAAGCAAATCGAGATATTGGTGCTCTTGATGTCGTTGAAGGTTTTTCATGTTTTTGAGATACTTACTTATACTTGTTTTTCTTTTTTTGTAGTACTGACTCGCCCACCTTGCCATTGACCTCTGTACATTGAGCCGCCGCCTTTGACTTCTTCAAATTGCACATGACAAAATCTCGCTCCCATTTCAATCGTGACTTCAGAAGGGCCTTCATTGGTCATACCAAACGTTACCTGGCCTTTATATCCTGGGGCAACGTTTCCAGTTCTTAAAAACAGTCCTGATCGGAAAGTTGTTGTCCGAGGCTTGAAATCTCCTGTGAGGTTTTGGGGCATATTGAAACTCTCGATCGTCTGCACCAGATAAAAATCGCCTGGCTTAAAGGTAATGCTATTGTTTTTCCCTTCCTCGTACTTTACAACAAGCTCACTATCAGGCGTTTGCCTCTCAGTAACCCCAAGAAATCCTTTGCCTGTAATTTTGTACACAGCCCCAAGCCGCAGATCAAACCCAGCGCCTTCGGGATTGGTGATCTCCCGCTCCGAGAGACCCTCAACCAATCTGATGTCTTTTACGAGTTTTAGCAACGCTTTCGGACCAAGAATCATAAGTAACTTAGGTATCTTAGGTTACTTAGGTAACCTATGCGAGAGCCTCTTTCGAAATAGGTTCTCCGTAAACCCTCCTTCCTCAATGAATTTCTTTTCTGCAGCGGCAATCTGTCGGCTCAATAGAAATGTTAGCTGATGGCAGAGGGTAAAAAGGAGATTTGCGGCTTCAATAGGTAACTTAGGTAACGTAAGTACCTTAGGAGACTCAAATCTTGTAGCTTCTATTCCCAACTGACGGTAAATGACTATTTGAGGATGGTTTTTTTGCCAAATTTCAAGCTTCTTCTGACGTAAAAAGTCTTCAAAATCGCTGATTAACTCCTCAACTGAGCTTTCAGCTACTCCAAGTAACTTTATCTCTCCCTTTTTTGAGGTCCTTCCTTGTGCGACTCCTTCAACAATATTTTGCTTACCTGATCTTCCCGCCTGCACCATCTGGTCGTGGGTTCGCGAGAATTTGTTGATAAAGATATCACAGAATTCCGTTGTCAAATCATAGACAATTTCCGCATACCGATAAGTCAACAAATATTTATGTCCTGCTAGCATAAGTAACTTAAGTGACCTAGGTTACCTAGGTAACTTACTAAGAATCTCGTTAGTTACTGCATCTTCCGGTTGCTCACCGTTGATTACAATGAACTGATCCGGGTATTGCTGTATCAGCCAGTCATAAATTTCAGCGATTTTTTTGATTTTCTCCTCATCCTCGTAGATTTCAAACTCCTTTTTCATCTTTGAGAGACGCTCCATTGCTACTTTCGGTGAGATTTTAAGGTAAAAATTATAATTAGGCATGAGGAACCGATGATACATAGAGAGAATACTCTGTTCTACCAAAAGCCACTGCGAGGTTTTCTCAATATCGTCAACGCCTTTGTCAAAAATGCCATACGCTACCGCCGACCAGATATATCGATCGATAATCACATCATTGCCCTTTTTCAGTTGCTCAATAATCTCAAGCTGCTGCACCTGACGGTTGGCGGCAATAAGATACTGAAGCGTCACGGTCGGGACTTTTGACTCACCTGAAAGAATTCTTCGCACAAACTGGCCGATCTCACCCTCAAACGGGTTTTTGACAAGAACGCTTCTCCCTTTTTCCTCCAACTTTTCTTTAATCCTCATTACCTGGGTAGATTTACCGCTTCCATCAATCCCTTCAAGGGCAATAAAAAGACCAGGATATTGGCTCTGCTTAAATTCGATGTCGAACTCGAGATGATATTTCATAAGTGACTTAAGGAACTTAAGTAACCTAGGTTACTTATCGTCTAAGTGAATTTTGCTCTCTTGTGGTCCTGACTGTATCGTATATTTTGCATTTTTCTTTTTGTTATACGGTATATCTGCAGGGCTTGAGAGCTCTTCAAATGTCATCGCACAAATGCGCATGCCGACCGTTAACGCAACCGCCATACGACCAAGATTACCAAGCTCCAAAACGCAATTCCCATCCCACCCCGGGTCAAAAATAGAGGCAGTTGAGTGAACGACTATACCAAGTCTGCCAAGCGAAGAGCGACCTTCGAGCCGACCCATGATGTTATCAGGAATCGTTACTTTCTCAAGGGTTACGGCCAGAACAAAATCCCCGGGTTGCATGATAAATTGCCCACCGTCCGGAACGACAATTTCCTGTGTTATTTCATTGCTGTAATCTTTCTTTGAGGGGTCAATGTAAGGCTTTTTACTGTGCTCAAAGACACGAAAGGTATTGCCAAGTCGAAGATCAATAGAACAGGAACCAAGCTGAGTGGTAAAATCAAGAGGAGGTGTAATGCGAAATCTGCCGTCTTTCAATAACCGCTTGATATCCCGATCAGAAAGAACCATGTGCTCTATTATAATTGCTGCGTTATTAAATTGCTAGGTTTGTTGACAATCGACCGGATTGGCTTCATTATATAGAAAGGAAATGAATGAGTTTTCTTTTTTACGTAACAGCCTGACGCTCGCAGTCACGAGTCTTGTTATTGTTTTTTTGCTGATGATTTCCTTCATCGTTGTCCACGATACGAATAAACCCCGTACCCACGACCTTACGGTCGGGGCATCGGGGAATTTCGCTTCGCGCTTTTTTATTAACCCTCGCTCTGACGAGCGGGGCATTGTGGTACGGGGTAAA
>CAYWEP010000053.1:0-8262 GCA_964457405.1 uncultured Gammaproteobacteria bacterium | reverse complement strand
TATATGACGGAAACAAATAAAAAGATTCGTATAGTCCCGCATATTCATCAGCTTGAGCTAGAAAAACTTGTCGCTTTTGCCAAAAAAGAAAAAGTCGATTTGGTCGATGTCGCAATGGATGATCCGATAGCCAAAGGTTTAATTGACCTTCTACAAAAAAATGGCATTACTGCGTTTGGCCCGACCAGAAAAGCAGCGGAGATTGAATGGAGCAAAGCCTGGTCTCGCGATTTTATGAAGAAGTACAAATTACCAATTCCCCATTACCAAACGTTCGCTAACCAAAAAGAAGCGATAACATATATAAAAAAACTTCCTAAACAGCCATTGTTTATTAAAGCTTCTGGTCTCGCACTTGGGAAAGGCGCGTTATTTGCAGCAAACAAAAAAAAGGCGATCGATGCGATCTCGAAAATGGAAATATTTGGCGATGCTGGCAAAACATTTCTCATTGAAGAATGTCTTGTGGGAGAAGAATTCTCTCTTTTTGCTATCTGTGATGGTAAAAACTATTTGATACTTGGCAATGCACAAGACCACAAGCGCGCGCTTGATGGGGATTTAGGATTAAACACCGGCGGCATGGGCTGTGTTTCACCAACAGGCAGCCTAACTCCTTCGATTATTCGAATAATCGAAAAAAAGATCCTGAAACCGTTTATGGAAGCAATGCAAAAAGAGAAACGACAATACACCGGTATCCTCTACCTTGGTGGTATGGTCACGAATCCGCCAACTGGCGGAAGGGTACAGATTATTGAATTTAACGCCCGCTGGGGAGAGCCAGAAGCAGAAGTGGTGCTGACAAGTCTACAAAACGATTACCTTAACCTTGTTACTGCAGCGATAAAACAAGAACTGCACAAAAAGAAAATAAAGCAAGACAAAAAAATTCGTATCTCCATTGCTGGCTGTGCGCAAGGCTATCCGGTTGATTATTCAGAGGCAAAAAACAAAACTATTTATGGACTGCATGATGCTTTGAAAATTCCGGGAATAAAAATCTATGGATCGGGGATGAAGAAGGTCGGGAAAAACTACGTCGTCAATGGCGGCAGAATATTTCATTTGGTCGCAGAAGGCTCTACAATTCGTGAAGCACGAAAACGAGCCTATAAAGCAATGTCGCACATCTCTGTTGAAGGAAACAATTTGTATTATCGAACAGATATTGGGTGGAGAGAAGTGGCGAGAATTACTGTATAATCTCAAAAGAAGATGGCTGGTTTTATTGATTTAATTATTCCAAAAGAACGGAAATTCTTTGAACACCTTGAAGAAGAAGTACATATCCTCGAAGAGAGTGTAAGGCTACTAAATGCTATTGCAAAAACAAAACGCATAAAGCAAGATCTTCTTGAGACACATGTTAAAAAGATTAGGAGGCAAAGCGATAATGCAGACGCAAACGTTAGAGAAATAATAACTTTTCTCCACCAAACGTTTATTACACCAATAGACCGGGAGGAAATAAAAACGCTTGCGACAAAGATTGCCTATGTTATTGATGCGGTTGAACAGTTTGCTTCATCTCTTTCATATTTCAAAATTAAAACACTTGATAGTCATTCAAGGAAACAGCTCGTGATTATCTATGATTCTACTCAAATATTGGTCAGTATCTTTAAGGAATCGATTGTCAAAAGAAATAACAATCAAAAAATTACCCAAATAAAAGAATTGGAAAATAAGGCCGACGATATCTTCATGCATGCTGTTGCAGCGCTTTTTACCAACAACCACAACGCCGTAGCAATTCTTAAGCAAAAGGAACTCTATAGTATTGCTGAGGACGTTATTGATGGCATTGCCATCGTTGCTGATCTTCTTGAGACAATATTGATCAACAACACCTAAGAGAGAATGTCGCTTGTTGTCATTATTATCATCGTCGCCCTATTCTTTGATTTCCTCAACGGTTTCCATGATAGCGCAAATTCTATCGCTACAGTTGTTACCACTCGCGTTTTAAAGCCTCATCAAGCAGTACTTATGGCTGCAGTTGCAAACTTTATCGCAGCATTTGTGTTTACCACGGCAGTTGCAGCAACTGTAGGGAAAGGTATTGTTCAACCATCAGCTATCTCCTCAATCACAATTCTTGCAGCATTGCTTGGTGCATGCACATGGAATATTTTCACCTGGTATATTGGCTTGCCAACCTCTTCTAGTCACGCACTTATTGGAGGTTTAATAGGAGCAGCGCTTACCGCATCAGGATTTCAGGCGCTCGTGCTAGCAGGCGTACAAAAAACAGTAATTTTTATTTTCCTTGCTCCGTTAATAGGGCTTATCGCAGCAAGTATTTTTACTACATTAGTAAGTGCTATTATGCGTAATAAATCAACCCAAACTGGTGCGGCATTATTTGCACGTTTACAAATCCTCTCTTCATTTTTTTATAGCATGGGTCATGGAACCAATGATGCTCAAAAAACGATGGGAATTATTGCGCTGACACTGTATAGCAATAATCTTTTAGGCAAAGATTTCTATGTGCCGCTCTGGGTAATTCTATCAGCACATGCAGCTATTGCATTAGGAACCTATCTGGGGGGATGGAGAATTGTCAAAACCATGGGCACCAAAATCATTCATCTTAAGCCGTTTGAAGGATTTTGCGCAGAGACTTCCTCAGCAGGCATTCTTTTTGTTACCTCCCATTTTGGTATCCCTGTTTCAACGACGCATGTCATAACGGGTAGCATTATGGGTGTGGGTACTGCAAAAAACTATAAAAGGGTTCGATGGATAACGAGTAGGAAGATCTTTCTTGCTTGGATTTTTACAATACCCTGCACGATGGTATTTGCAGCAGTATATCAATTGGTTCTGGGGACGCTGCTTTAATTTCCATCAGAAATATGATTCAAACGATTCGTGTATATATAACCAAAGGCCCTGATCTTCCAGGAGAAGGATTGCTACACGAGATCAAACACAACCTGGGTATTACTACTATTGAGCATATTCGTTCGGCAAAGGTATATCTGTTGGAAGGAATGACAGAAAAACAAGCGAAAAAGCTAGCAGAAACAGCTTTTTGCGAAAAGATAAACCAAGACTATACAATCAACGCACCTATTTATACTTCGACCAAGGTCGCCCTAGGCGACCGCGTGGAGAAGTTCTCGACAAGCTCGAACAATAATAGTTTACACGCTATTGAAATCGCATACAGACCTGGCGTTATGAATCCTGAGGTCGGATCGATTCTCAAATCTGCAGAAGATCTTGGGATAAAACTTATTGCCGCCGATTCAAGCCGCGAGTTTTCGTTTCACGGCAACATTAGCAAAGATGAGTTGTACACAATAATCACTAAGCTGAACCTCTATAACCCCTTAATAGAACACATTGTCACTGAAGAACCAAAAACGCTCCAGATTTCAGGTAAGGTGGGAAAAACAACGACGATTCCTATCCGCTCTTTGTCTGATACAGAACTCATGGAGCTATCAAAAGATACGCTTTTTTTGAATCTTGTGGAGATGAAGGTAATCCAACAGTACTTTGGCAAAATTAAACGCGACCCCACCGACTGCGAGATTGAGATCCTCGCCCAGACGTGGAGCGAGCACTGTGTCCACAAAACATTTAAAGCAGATTTGACAATAGACGGGAAAAAGAAAAAACCGCTTTTTGAGCGAATCAAAAGCACTGCCAGAGGGCATGATGCTTTTATCGTCTCTGCTTTTGCAGACAACTCAGGCGTTATTGATTTCTATGACGGATACTACATCTGCGGAAAAGTCGAGACGCACAATAGCCCATCTGCTATTGAACCGTATGGCGGCGCGATGACAGGCAGTGGCGGTGTCTTCAGAGACATCCTCGGCACAGGTCAAGGCGCAAAACCGCTTATCTCAACTGATATTTTCTGCTTTGCTCCGCCGCATTTGCCCGCAAAAGATCTTCCACCAGGTTGCTTGCCTCCAAGCTACTTACTCAAACGCGTCGTTCAGGGGGTCAGGGATTATGGCAACAGAGTCGGTATACCGACAAATAACGGCTCGATCCATTTCCACGAAGATTTTCGCGCCAAGCCAACTGTCGCCGTTGGCGCATATGGCATTATCAAAAAAAGCAAAGCGAAAAAAGGCACGCCAAAACCAAAAGATTTAATCGTAATAATTGGTGGAAGAACAGGAAGAGACGGTATTCATGGCGCCACATTCTCAAGTGGCGAGATGACAGACCGGACAATGACAGTTTCAGGCACAGCCGTACAGATAGGAAATGCTATTGAAGAAAAACGCGTCATTGACGCGGTGCAAATCCTGCAAGAAAAAGGCTATATTCGTGCGATTACCGACTGTGGCGCAGGTGGCTATTCATCAGCAATAGGCGAAATGGCAAGCAAAACAGGCGCAAAAGTCTTTTTGGAAAAAGTGCCGCTAAAATATCCCGGACTATCTCCGTGGGAAATATTCCTCTCAGAGTCGCAAGAGCGAATGGTCATTGCAATTGATTCCAAAAATAAGAAAAAAGTCTTTGATGTCCTAAAGTTATTTAACGTCGAAGGAAGCATTATCGCTGAATTTGACGGAAGCAAACGCCTCCAAGTATTCTACAACAAAGAAAAAGTCGCTGACCTCACAATGGATTTTCTCCATGATGGACTGCCTAAGCGTCATATGGTTGGAAAAACGAGAAAATCGTTGTTTGATCGTCATTCTGGTAATCCGCCAGCTGGCGGAGCATCCAGAATCTCTTCGGTTTCGTCACCAAAGAGATCCTGGACAAGTCCTTCGACAGGCTCAGGACGTAGCCAGGATGACGGGAAAACGTTGGTAAGGAGCTGGGAAAAAATTATGAGCCATGGAAATGTCAATTCCAAAGAGCCGATTCTCAGACTCTATGACCATACTGTCCAGGGTAGAGCCGCCCTTCAGCCCCTAGGCGGTATTAATTTTGATGCACCAAATGACGGATCAATCGTCAAGCCCTTTCATGACAAGCCCTACGGCCTGGTCGTAACGCATGGATTAAATCCTATCCTCAACCAAATTGACCCCTACTGGGGCAGCATCTGGGCGATCACCGAGGCGGTGAGTAATTACGTCGCAATTGGCGGGGATCTGAAGTACGCAGCGCTTATCGATAATTTCATCTGGCCGTTTCCCGATGAAGAATCTCTCGCCGATTTAGACAAAGCGGTCGATGCGTGTGTGACAATGTCCAAGCTTCTCTCTATGCCGTTTGTCTCCGGCAAAGACAGCCTCTCCAGTACCTATCGCTTCAAAGACGGAAAAGTACTCAAAATCCCGCCAGTCCTTCTCATCTCGGTGTTTGGTAAAATTCTTGACGTCAGAAAAACGGCTAGTTCTGACTTTAAAAGAACAGATTCTGTCATCGTCTTCGTCGGAAAACAGGATACATCACATCTTGGTGGCTCGGTATACTTAAATGATTTAAATCATTTAAGTGATAACGTTCCTCGAGTAGATATAAAAACACTACCTAAAACTTTAGCTGCAATAACCAAGGGTATTCAAAATAACGACATTCTTTCCTGTCACGATATATCAGAAGGTGGACTCGCCGCAGCAATAGTGGAAATGGCATTTGGCGCAGGCTTCGGAGCAAATATTGACCTTAGCAAAATTTCCAAAACTCGACCAGATTTTGTACTGTTTAATGAAACAGCAGGCACCTTCTTGGTTGAAGTCGAAAATGAGAGCGTAGCGAAAAAGCTGTTTAAAAACACTCCGTATGCAATAGTAGGCAAAACAGTTAACAAACCAACAATCAGTGTTTCGTATGGCAAAAAAGAGTTAGTAAATGTCTCAATTGAAAGACTAAAAAACGCCTGGCAAAAACCGATGAGGGAAATATTTAGTTAGTTTGTTAAGGTCGCACCTTAACAGAAGGTGCGACCTTCTAAAAGATTTATGAACAAAAAACCAAAGGTCTGTATCTTACGCTCAGACGGCACCAACTGCGATGAGGATTTGTTTTATGCGTTTCAAAAAGCAGGTGGAGATCCTGAATATGTCCACGTCAACGAACTCCGAAGCAAAAACAAAAGCCTCAAATCCTTCCAAATCCTCGCCCTTCCTGGCGGCTTCTCATACGGCGATGACCTCGCATCAGGCAAGGTCCTCGCAGTCGAGCTAATATCCTTCTTCAAAAACGACCTGCAAAGATTCGTCGACAACAAAGGCTACGTCCTAGGCGTCTGCAACGGCTTCCAAACACTCATAAGAACAGGCCTTTTGCCCTTTAACACCCTCGGCACAATGCACGCAACCCTCACCCAAAACGACTCAGGCCATTTCGAATGCCGCTGGGTCAGAATGAAAGCAGAAAAATCCGCTGCTTCATATTTTGACGACCTCACTGATCCGATGGACGTATCAGTCAACCACGGAGAAGGCAAGCTCTACGCAGACAATGCAACTCTAAAAAAAATTGAAGACAACGGCCTCGTCACATTTCGCTATGTTGATAAAGACGGCAAACCTACACAACGCTATCCGGAAAACCCCAACGGCGCTCTCCATGCGATCGCTGCAATTTCTGACAGATCAGGGCGCATCTTTGGCCTCATGCCCCATCCTGAAAAATTTGTTGATATCACCCAACATCCCAACTGGCGACGAGAGAATTTCGCGTATCCCCACGGCCTGCCATTCTTTGAGCGTATCATTGCATTTGTAAAGCAGAGCTAAATACGCTATAATTACATCAACCATGACAGAAGGAGAACCTGAGTATCAACAATATCCGCCTAGTGAATCACCAAACCAACGACTAAACAGACACAGTGAAAAAATATTTAAGGTTATAGTTGCTCCGCCATTTCCTGACCTAGCCGAAATAGTTGAAGATGATCCTAATATGCAACGAGCACTTGGTGATGCATTCTATATATTTGCACTCGCTCGAGAAGTTGTATTGCACTATTTACCAAGCACTGATTCGCTGCGAGTCTTCCCCGCACCAAAGCAATAACATACAATGCAAAAAATCAGAAGAAGATATTAAAAAATGCAGAGCATAAGAATCACTCTGCTTCAACATAGTTAAAGTTCCCGTCATGTCAATTAAAGACCGGTTGCAGTTTATCCTCAGCAACCTATGAAAAAAATTACCTATTCACAAGTTGGCGATAACTACGACACCAAAGACCCTATCAAAAAACTCGCCCAAACCGCAGCTGCTCAGACGAGTGCAAATCTCACAAAGCATGGTTTTGCCGAAATCTCAGATTCCCGTGGCGAACCTGCCTTTGTTTGGTCCCTCGGCTCTGCCCTGCACCAGACGGTACGAGGCTCTGCTCGGGACAAACACGCGCCGTTAATGGCTTCTGTAATTGAGGGGCTGGGAACAAAAAATCTTGTCGCAGATGCCATGCGGGAGATTACGGGAAAAACGTACTATGACGTCATCGGTCATGACACTGTCGCAACAATTATTAACGATCTTGTGACTGTCGGCGCGCAACCACTCGTCATCCACGCCTACTGGGCAGTACAGGATAATTCCTGGCTGCAGGATGAGATACGCATGCGTGATTTGATTCATGGTTGGAAATCAGCTTGCAATCTTGCCGGCGCCACCTGGGGTGGGGGAGAAACGCCAACCATGAAAGGCATTATGCTTGACAATACGGCAGAATTAGGCGGCAGTGCAGTTGGAATTATAAAAAATAAAAAGCATTTAATAACCGATAAAAACCTTAGGGCAAGAGACAGAATTCTGTTGTTAAAAAGTAATGGGGTCAACGCCAATGGTCTCTCACTCGCTCGCGCCATAGCGAAAAAACTACCCAAAGGATATGCTACCAAATTAGCAAATGGAAAAATGTGCGGTGAAGCACTCCTCACAAAAACCAATATCTATGCCGAACTCGTGCAAGACTTACTCAAAGAAGGTGTTGCTATTCACTACATTTCAAATATCACAGGTCACGGTTTGCGAAAAATTATGCGTGCACGGCAAGAGTTTACTTATATCATTGAAAAAACATTCGACCCACAGGAAATATTTGTGTTTATACAAAAACATGCCGGTCTCTCAGACGAGGAAATGTATGGAACGTTCAATATGGGTATGGACTATGCGCTCTTTTTGCCGGAAAAAGATGTAAAGAGAGCACAAACCATTATTGCAAAGCACAACTTCCAAAGCCTCAATGCAGGCTTTGTTGAAAAAGGAGAAAAACAAGTCATCATCGACCCTAAAAACATCGTCTTCAAAGCAAAATCCCTCGATTTACGATAAGTTTTTGTTTATTTGCAATTTCGCCTGACGCAG